>NZ_JBQEPD010000024.1:0-57314 GCF_052045675.1 Brucella sp. 22210 | reverse complement strand
CGATCCGGAAGACAACAGCAGAACGGAAAATCTGGGCCAATATTCCTCCCAAATCCAACCGTAAGGACGTCTTCGCGTTCTCGCCATGGGTATATCGCCAAAGAAACCTGGTCGAGCGCTTCTTTAATCGCATCAAACACTATCGTGGCATCGCCACGCGTTACGACAAGAACCCGGACAATTTCCTTGCTGCTGTCAAACTGATCGCTGTCCGCATCTGGTGCATCAGTTTATGAGTCTACGCCCTAGAATAAATGAAAGCCCAAATGCGAATAATGCAATGTCGAATAGAAACATTGGTAAGTATCAACTCGTTTGGTCGTGAGCAGGTGTTTCGTCGCGACGACGGTCTTCCCTTAATTTCACGATGTGGAGCGAGAGACACGAGTGTGTAGAAACCGTGCCTCTCGCGGGGGCGGGCAATTGCTTAGGCTGCCCGGCGCTGGCCATATCGCCTAGGTGTTTTAGCTGCAACTTTTAAACGCAATGCGTGTGCCGTATTGGGTCAGAACCAGACATCCCAGCGTGATTAGACAAGACATGAGCCGGCATTTGCCATTTGCGATCCTATCTTGTTCTCGCCCACATGAGAGAGCTGATGAGGAAAGGGACAGGAGTGCCCAAAGAACGCTAAAGCAGACGCCGAGATGTCATAACGGTGAGGAGGGCGTTTCTGGTTCGCCAGTAGAATCCATGGTCAGCTTGTGACGCAAAGTGAGAGACGGTTCCGAATCGAAACTCGTTCAACTTCTTGAAAATAAATGGAAATATCTCTTGCCAGAGAAAATAATGGTGCCCCCAGAGAGACTCGAACTCCCGACCCCCTGATTACAAATCAGGTGCTCTACCAACTGAGCTATAAGGGCTCTTCACGATACAGTGTGTATCGAACCGCTTTTGGTTGCAAATCGCTTCCGCTATACGGTCTGCGCTCGATTAGCATAAATGACGCGTCTGTAAAACGAAAAATCATCGCAAAGAGGTCATGGCAACAGGGTTTTTCATGTGATAGCCAATAGACCGCGATGAGGACATGGCAAACTTATCAGGGTTGAGCCGGGGAGCGAGACAGTAGACATGAACGACAAATCACTCGCGCTTCATTTTCTCTCGTCCGGGACCGAAGAATCACTCGCGGCCCAGAAAGATCTTGTGAATCGCTACGGGCACGTGTCGGGCGAAGATGCCGACATTATTGTTGCGCTCGGTGGTGATGGCACCATGCTTCAGGCGCTGCGGGATTTCATGAATAGCGGTACGCCGATTTATGGCATGAACCGCGGGTCTGTTGGCTTTCTGATGAATGAGTTCAGCGTTGATAATCTGTGCGAGCGCATTCTGGCCGCGCAGATGGAAACAATCCGCCCGCTTGTGATGATTGCAGAGACCGAAAATTCTGCTCCGGTCGAGGCGCTTGCAATTAACGAAGTTTCGCTGTTCCGCCAGTCCTATCAGGCGGCAAAGGTGCGCATATCGATTGACGGTAAAGTGCGGCTGGAAGAATTGGTCTGTGACGGCGTGATGGTTGCGACGCCTGCTGGCTCAACGGCCTATAATCTCTCGGCGCAGGGGCCGATTCTGCCATTGGAAGCGCCACTTTTGGCGCTGACGCCGGTTAGCCCCTTCCGCCCGCGTCGCTGGGGCGGCGCATTGCTGCCCAAGCATGTGACTGTTCGCATGGATTTGCTGGAAACGGAAAAGCGTCCGGTCAATGCCGTCGCCGACAATAATGAGGTGAAGTCTGTAACTTCGGTTACGGTCCGCGAGGCGCCGAACAGTCAGGTGGCTATTCTGTTTGATAAGAACCACTCCTGGGACGAGCGAATTCTGACAGAACAATTCCGGCATTGATCTGAATAGTCGACAGGTTTTCGAGTAAGATTACGTACAAGCAATGTTGTCAAACTACCGTGGCTGACAATCCTCTAATTGTCATCAATTTGATTTAATTCGATTAGAAAAGACGTAGATTGGCGTCATTTGTCGTTATCAGCAGGAATATCAAAGCAATTTGATATCGGATGTTGGTATTTTGGTTGACTTTTGCACGCTGCGGACGTAGGCGATGCTGCAAGAAAACGCTAGATGCGTTGCAGACGCCTTTTCTGCTTTGGTTCCTGCGCCGGATGACGCGGCTGCAATGACAGGATGGGCGGAACACGTTTCCGAACCAGAGAGCTGCGCCTCCATTGACGACATTTGCCGAACTCGGTCTTTCCCCGAAAGTGCTTGCTGCTGTAGAAGCGGCTGGATACACCGCGCCCACACCCATTCAGGCAGGCGCTATACCGCCCGCGCTCGAGCGCAAGGATGTGCTTGGCATCGCCCAGACGGGAACGGGCAAGACGGCTTCTTTCGTTCTGCCGATGCTGACGCTGCTGGAAAAGGGCCGGGCTCGCGCCCGCATGCCGCGCACGCTCATTCTTGAGCCGACCCGTGAGCTTGCTGCGCAGGTTGAAGAGAATTTCGTCAAATACGGCGTCAATCACCGCCTCAATGTTGCTCTGCTGATCGGCGGCGTTTCGTTCGACGAGCAAGAGCGCAAGCTTGAGCGCGGCGCAGACGTTCTGATCGCCACGCCGGGTCGTCTTCTCGACCATTTCGAACGCGGCAAACTGCTTTTGACCGGCGTTGAAATTCTGGTCATCGATGAAGCCGACCGTATGCTCGACATGGGCTTCATTCCGGATATCGAACGCATCTGCAAGCTGATTCCGTTCACGCGTCAGACGCTGTTCTTCTCGGCGACCATGCCGCCGGAAATTACCAAGCTCACCGAGCAGTTCCTGCATTCGCCAACGCGTGTCGAAGTGGCCAAGGCTTCGTCCACGGCAAAGACCGTGACGCAGCGTCTGGTCAAGTCGAGCAGGAAAGATTGGGACAAGCGCGCTGCCCTGCGCGATCTCATCCGCGCCGAAGGCGACACGCTCAAGAATGCGATCATCTTCTGCAATCGCAAGAAGGATGTGTCGGAATTGTTCCGTTCGCTGGTGCGTCATGAGTTCAACGCCGGTGCATTGCACGGCGATATGGACCAGCGCGCCCGCATGACGATGTTAGCCAACTTCAAGGAAGGCAAGCTGCAACTGCTGGTCGCTTCCGATGTGGCAGCACGCGGCCTCGACATTCCGGATGTCAGCCACGTCTTCAATTTCGATGTTCCGATCCATTCGGAAGACTATGTCCACCGCATTGGCCGTACGGGTCGCGCTGGCCGCTCCGGCAAGGCGTTCACGATCGTCACGCCATCGGACACAAAATATCTTGCCGCGATTGAGAACATGATCGGTGAGAAAATTGAATGGGTCGATGGCGATCTGTCCACGCTTGCACCGTCCGACGAGGCTGACGATCAGCCGCGCAAGGGCAAGAATGCGCGCGGCAAGGGCAAAGACTCGCAAAGAGATAACAAGGGTAAAGATAAGGGGCGGGACAAGAGCATGGACAAGCCAAAGGAAAAGGTAGCTTCAACCGAAGCGCTCGATCCGGCGGAACAGCCGCAGCCCGTTATCGAAACCCACGACCGCCGCGATGCGATCCGCGCTTCCAACGACGAACGTCGTGGCAAGCCGCAGCACGACCAGCATAAGCGCCGCCGTGATCGCGATGATGATGGTCCGTCGCCGGTTGGTTTTGGCAACGACATTCCTGCTTTCATGCTCATTCCAACGGGCATGTAGGCGGAAAGCACTGTTAGTTTTATTATTCGGCCGTGGGGGATCGCTTCGCGGCCGATTTCTTTTGGGGTTTGGACCGGCCACTGCGCAGAGCCGCTTCATAGGCGAGGCGGGCCCATTCGGTCATGATTTCAGGATCATCGAAGGCTTCGCTCGGCACGCTCCAATAGGGCATGCCAATGGGATCGCCGCCCTTGCGTCCTTCATAGGTCCATTGCACCGATCCGGCGTCGATAAAACGCGGGATGGTCAATTCGTCGGCTTTGAAAAGCAGTTCATCGCGAACGACAAGCGCGAAGATCAGTCCCTGATGATAAATGCCTTTGCCGCCGAACATGCGGCGGATGCTGATCGGGCCGAAATCCTGCAACAAATCGCGGAGGGTTTCGTCATCCATTGGGGAGATTCCTTCGGAAGACTATCCTCGTGGAACAGGTCAGGCCGCGCCCTGCATCTGGCGGAGGCTTTCTGCCGAGGCAGGGGTCAGTTCAACCGATTCACCACAGCCACAGGCAGAGGTCTGGTTCGGATTGTTGAACACGAAACCGGTACGGAGCGTCGTCACTTCGAAATCCATCTGGGTTCCGAGCAGGAAAAGAACGGCTTCCGGGGCGATAAAGACCTTGGCGCCATCTTTCTCGGCAACATCATCACCGGCTTTCGCTTCGCTGGCGACATCGATGGTATATTCCATGCCTGCACAGCCGCCTTTTTTCACGCCGACACGAATGCCCAGCGCGCCTTCGCGCGACTCAACAATTTCGCGAACGCGATTTGCTGCGGCTTCGGTTAGCGTCATGACTGCGAAACGGCCCATGGTTCTTCTCTTCCGGTACTATGCAGTGGCCTTGAGGCTGTGGCTTCACGGGCGAGAATCAACCAATCTCGTGTGAAACCAGCGAGTTTCAAACCTCGCTGCCACGTTTTCACTATAGTTAGTGTTGTAACATCATTACCGCAAGACACCAAATCGAGAGCGCAGGCCGCGTGTCCGGCTGGCGGGTATTGGGGAAAGAGGAGGTATGAATGTCGATTGATCGGATGAAATCTCTGAGGCTGGCTGTTTTCGTGAGCGCGCTCGGCCTGTCCGTTGCTCTCCCGCAAGCCTATGCACAGGAGGCGCCCAAGCCTGCCGCGAAGGAAGCGCAGAAGCCCGCATCGAAGGAAAGCGCTGAACCGACGGCGCAGAAAAAGCCTGAAGCCGAGAAAAAGGATCAGGCTGAAGAAACAAAAGCGCCTGTAGAAGAGACAAAGCCGTCTGAACAGACGCAGGACGCCGCCAATGGTGTTACCGTGCCGGAATATCGCGATGACCGATCTTCGCCGCAGGCGCTGATCGAATCCTATTATAATGCGATCAACCGCAAGGAATATACGCGCGCTTACGGCTATTACTCGGAAGAAGGGCGGGAACCCGACTTCAAGACCTTCGTGAAGGGCTATGAGAATACCAAGAGCGTCAAGGTCGCCTTGCGCAAGACCGAGCCGGACCCGGGTGCAGGCCAGATTTACTGGAGCCAGCCGCTAGCTATTGAAGCCGAGAGCAATGATGGCAAGAAGGAAGTCTTCGGCGGTTGCTACACGATTCACCTTACCAATCCCGCCATGCAGGAAGAGCCGCCATTCAAGCCGATTGAGATCATGACCGGATCGCTGAGCAAATCGGAACTGGAGCTTGAAAAGAGCGTGCCGGAAGCCTGTGAAGCCCCCTAATCTTCCGAAGGCGACCTGATTTTCTGGTCGCCTCTTTAGGAGTGATCACCGGAACAGCACTGTTCAGAGAAAGCATTTTTAGCGCTTGACCTTACCACGATGGAAAGGTGCAGGATGCTTTTGGTTGGAGCGATTGTCTTGAGGTGAAATCTCGAAAATCGCTCTATCTCTTTGTTTATAAACATTTCCAGCCCGTATCGGTGCGTTTTTCTGGAAATGTTCAGGTGTGGAGTCAGTCAATGATGAAGTTTTCCGTTCCCAAGATGAAATGCGGCGGCTGCGCCGACAGTGTGACTGCCGCTCTGCGCAAGCTCGATGCGACAGCGCCGATTGAAATCGACCTCGACGCCAAGGAAGTCGAATTCGGTGGCAATGCATCCAGAGATGCGGTTGTTTCCGCGCTGGCGGCTGCCGGTTATCCGGCTGCAAATGCTCAATAATGTGATTTTGCGGGTGCTTGCGCCAATGCAAAGCAGGATGTACGTGCCGGGAAGCCTCGCTTTCCGGCATTTTCTTTCCGTAACGGAAGCCGGACCGCAAAGGTTCATTCCGGTGAGTTCAAGTGCCGCAAATGCGGGTGTTTCGCAGCTGTTTCATTGACTGCACCGGCGATTTTTGCCACATCAACGGCAAATCTCGTTTATGGTGCACTCGCAGCGAGGTTTGGACCAACGCTGCAGAGTGCTTTGTGATATGAAACATCGCGTTAGGCGATAATGAAGGGTTGAGGGCTATGGCAGCCGATTTCCAGGATCTTCGCACAAAGATGGTCGACAATCAGATCCGTACGACGGACGTAACCGATCTGGCGGTTATCGATGCTTTCCTGGCCGTTCCGCGGGAAGCCTTTGTGCCGACCGTCCGTCAGGCAGTTGCCTATATTGACGAAGATCAGCCGCTCGAAGCCGAAGGTGGCGCGCCGCGCTATCTCATGGAGCCGTCGCCTTTCGCAAAGCTCATCCAGCTTGCCCGCGTAAACAAGAACGATGTCGTGCTCGATATCGGCTGCGGCACGGGTTATTCCTCGGCCATTCTTTCGCATCTGGCTGGTTCGGTGATCGGTCTTGAGAGTGATTCTGCGCTTTCTGCCGCTGCGACCGCTCGTCTTGCCGAACTCGGCTATGACAATGTTGTGATTGTTTCTGGAGATATGCACGCCGGCTATCCGTCGGAAGCTCCTTACGATGTCATCATGATCGAAGGCGGTGTGGATTTCGTTCCGGACACCTTGTTCGCGCAGTTGAAGGAAGGTGGACGTCTCGTCGCCGTCGAAGGCCGTGGAAATGCCTCGGTTGCCCGGATTTACGTTAAAGAAAATGGTGTTGCATCGGGACGGATTGCGTTCAACACTGCGGTGCGCCCACTTCCGGGATTCGAGCGGATTCCGCAGTTCGAATTCTAATTTTCGGGATTGGTACAATTCTGCAACGCTGCGGAATTTCTTTGTGCATGCTCTGGGCGGGGCGATGGAAATAACCGATTTTAATGGTTATTTAAGGTTGCCCGAACTGATTGGTTCGATTTACTGAATTTGGCTATTCTTAAGATGAGGTACCCGGTGTTCAAAACGTACAAAGGACTGGTCGCAGCGGCAGCATTGTTGGCCGGCACCGTTTTATCGGGGCAGTCCGCCTGGTCTGAAAACCTCTCCGGTGCTCTGGTCAAGGCTTATAAGAATAACGCTACGCTTAATTCTTCCCGCGCAGGTGTGCGCGTTCAGGACGAAAACGTGGCGATCGCCAAGTCGAATTACCGTCCGCAGATTACTGGTACGTATGATGTAAGCCGCAGTCGCGCGCCGACGAGCGGTTACCGCACCAGCGGCACGGTCGGCATCCAGCTGAACCAGATGCTGTTCGACGGTTTCCAGACCAAGAACAATGTCGCCGCAGCAGAAACGCAGGTTTTTGCGCAGCGCGAAAATATGCGCAACGACGAGCAGAACACGCTTTATAGCGCTGTCGCTGCCTATATGGGCGTTTACCAGAATCGTCACATCGCAGTGCTTCGCGAGAAGAATCTGGCTGCGATGAACGAACAGGTGCGTGCAGCCCGTGCGCGTCTGGATGTTGGTGAAGGCACGCGCACAGACGTTGCACAGGCTGAAGCCAGCCGTTCGACCGCTGTTGCCGAACTGAACAGCGCCCGTGCCAACGTGAAGTCTGCTGAGGCGACCTATATCCGCATCGTCGGTGCTCAGCCGGACAGGCTTGCCGCTGCCGCTGCCGCGAAGAACCTGCCGAAATCGCCGAACGAAGCTTACGCTATCGCACAGGCCGGACACCCAGGCATTCTCGCAACGCAATATGCTGTCAACGCTGCAGGCTACAATGTGAAGGCCAAGGAAGGCGCAATGCTGCCGACCGTCGGTCTGTCGGCTGGCGCCAGCCGTCTGGATACCTATGCCGGTTCGACGGTAGGTGATGGCAATTCCGCTTCGGTCGGTATCGGCGTGACCATTCCGATTTATACGGGTGGCCGCACCTCGGCGCAGATTCGCCAGTCCAAGGAACAGCTTGGTCAGGCACGGATTGAAGTCGATGTCGTACGCGATCAGGTTCGTGAAGCCATTGGTTCGGCATGGTCGCAGCTTGAAGCTGCCCGCGCTTCGGTCAAGGCAAACCGCGATGGTATAGCCGCTGCCCAGCTCGCACTGGATGGCGTGATAGAAGAACGCAAGGTCGGCCAGCGCACCACGCTGGACGTGTTGAACGCCCAGAACGATCTGACCGCTGCGGAAATCACTCTCGTCCAGTCGGAGCATGATGTGGTTGTCGCCAGCTATGCGCTTCTCAATGCGACGGGCCGCATGACCTCCAAGCAGATGGGCCTTCAGGTGGCTGAATATAAGCCTGAAGAACACTACGACGCCGTCAAGGACAAGTGGTTCGGTCTGCGCACGCCGGATGGTCGCTAATCAGCGAGAATTTCAGGTTGAACGGCGCCTTCGGGCGCCGTTTTCGTTTGACGGCGATTCGCTGGCTGTTGCGGTCGATTCTTAACAAAATGATAAAGCTGTGGGTTGAATTGCGCAGCGTTCTTGCGGGGATTCTCAAATCGCCGAACGTCCGGTACCCTTAATTCATTGATTCTCTGTCCTTTGCAGGATGCGGCTTTGGAAGCTGCGGAAGGTTTTTCCGCGCGAAACCAGGCACTCCACACAGAGAAGGAGAACTATGTGCGACCCTGCGGGCGCGCATTGCTCTATTCTGAAATAGGGAAGATGGACAGCTATGGCACAGACATCCAGCGCATCACGCGAACCGTCCATGGAAGAGATTCTCGCTTCCATTCGACGCATTATCGAAGACAGCGATGTTAGCCGCCACCCTGTGTCCACGTCGGCGAATTTTCCGTTGCGCGGCGAGGTGGCTGAGTTCCGTCGCCCAACGCCCGCACAGGAACAGCCTGCAGCGGAAGCCCCGATTTCAAGACCGGCTGAGAAGCCGGCCATGATGCGCGATATCCTCAAGGACGAGCCAGTATTGCGCGGACCGATTGACGAGCCGGTGAAAGCTGCGCCTGCATTCGAACCGGAAATCGAAGAGGAAGAAGAGGACATTGTCCTCGACGCGCAAAATGATGACCGGCGTGCGGTTGAAGTGCTGCAGGAAGCGTCCGCCGCAATTGCGCCTGAAACTGCGGCCGAGGACAATTCCATGGAAGCGCTTGACCGTTCGCTTGAGGACGGAATCGCCGAAGCCATTGAAGAGTTACTTGAGCCCGATCTGGACGAGCCCGTCGAGGCGCATGCTGAACCGGTTGTGGAACGAGCTCCGGAAGTACCGGTCGCTACCAAGGCTCCAGCAGCCCCCATATCCGAACCACTGGCAAATGCGACCGTGGCTCCCCATATTCTGTCACAAGTGGCAGAACGCCAGGTGGCCGCAGCTTTTCAGGATCTGAGCCACGTCGTGCGTGCAGAGCCGCGTCGTTCGTTTGACGATATCGCCGCCGAGATTCTGCGTCCCATGTTGCAGGATTGGCTGGACAACAATCTGCCAACCCTTGTGGAGCGGCTTGTTCGCGAAGAAATCGAACGAGTGGTGCGCGGCGACCGATAATCGACGTGTTGCCTGAATAAAACGGCCTTTGAGTTCAAAAGCCCGTCTGTCTTGCAGGCGGGTTTTCACTTTTAAAGTGATTTATCACCCGTTTGTTGCTATTGAGCGCTCAATCCTTTCATTGCGCAAAAAGACCGGATAATTCCATGCTTGAGAAGACTTATGACGCCGCGGCCATAGAGCCGAAAATTGCCGAACGCTGGGAAGAAGCAGGGGCATTTAAAGCGGGAGCAGGAGCGAAGCCAGGAGCCGATCCTTTTGCCGTGGTCATTCCGCCGCCGAATGTTACCGGATCGCTGCATATGGGCCACGCGCTCAACAACACGATCCAGGACATCATGGTTCGTTTTGAACGCATGCGCGGCAAGAATGTGCTGTGGCAGCCGGGCATGGACCATGCCGGTATCGCAACCCAGATGGTCGTTGAGCGTCAGCTTGCCGAGCGGAAGGAGCCTAACCGTCATGCCATGGGCCGCGAGAAGTTCATCGAGCGCATCTGGCAGTGGAAATCTGAATCCGGCGGCATGATCTCCAATCAGCTGCGTCGCCTTGGCGCGTCGTGCGACTGGTCGCGCGAACGCTTCACCATGGACGAAGGCCTGTCGCGCGCTGTTCTGGAAGTTTTCGTCTCGCTCTATAAGCAGGGCTTGATCTATCGCGACAAGCGTCTGGTCAACTGGGACCCGAAGCTTCTGACAGCTATCTCCGACATTGAAGTCGAATCCCGCGAGACGAAAGGCCATCTCTGGCACTTCCGCTACCCGCTGGAAAACGTGCCCTTCGATTCAGAAGACCCGCACACTTATATCGTTGTTGCAACGACCCGCCCTGAAACCATGCTGGGCGACACTGGCGTCGCGGTCAATCCGAAGGATGAGCGCTATCACGCTCTCGTTGGTAACGATGTCGTTCTGCCACTGGTTGGCCGTCATATTCCGATTGTTGCCGATGATTACGCCGATCCGGAAGCCGGTTCTGGCGCGGTCAAGATCACGCCTGCTCACGACTTCAACGACTTTGAAGTCGGCAAGCGCAATGATCTGCGTGCAATCAATATTCTGACGCCGGCAGCGGCCGTCACGCTGAAAGACAATATCGACTTCCTTGAAGGCCTCCAGCTGACGCCGGAATTGAAGGCGCTGATTGCCGAGCTGGACGGGCAGGATCGCTTTGCGGTTCGCAAGCGCATTGTCGAGCTGATGGACGCGCGCGGCTATCTCGAAAAGATCGAGGATCACACCCACGCCGTTCCGCATGGTGATCGCGGTGGCGTGCCGATCGAGCCTTATCTGACTGACCAGTGGTATGTGAACGCAGCCGAAATGGCGAAGCCAGCCATGGCCGCTGTTCGCGACGGTCGCACGCAGATCGTGCCGAAGAACTGGGAAAAGACCTATTTCGACTGGATGGAAAACATCCAGCCTTGGTGCGTTTCGCGTCAGCTCTGGTGGGGACATCAGATTCCGGCTTGGTACGGCCCCGATGGCAAGTGCTTTGTCGAGAAGAGCGAAGCGGAAGCCAAGGCCGCAGCAAAGGCGCATTACGGCGAAGACGTTGCGCTCGAACGCGATACCGACGTTCTGGACACGTGGTTCTCGTCGGGCCTTTGGCCGTTCTCGACGCTCGGCTGGCCTGACAAGACCCCGGAACTCGCAACCTATTACCCGACCAGCGTTCTGGTGACTGGTTTCGACATTCTGTTCTTCTGGGTTGCCCGCATGATGATGATGGGCCTCCACTTCATGGAGGAAATCCCGTTCCATACGGTCTATCTGCATGCGCTTGTTCGTGACAAGCACGGCGCAAAGATGTCGAAGTCCAAGGGCAATGTTATCGACCCGCTGGAGCTGATGGACGAATATGGCGCCGATGCGCTGCGTTTCACGCTGGCCATCATGGCCGCGCAGGGCCGTGACGTTAAGCTCGACCCGGCACGTATTGCAGGCTATCGCAATTTCGGCACCAAGCTCTGGAATGCGACGCGTTTTGCGCAGATGAATGGCGTCAAGCTTGATGCAGATTTCCGTCCGGAGAACGCGAAGCTTGCGGTCAATCGCTGGATCCTGACCGAGCTGACCAAGGCGACGCGCGCCGTTACCGAGGGCATTGCCAATTACCGCTTCAATGAAGCGGCTGGTGCGGCCTATCGCTTTGTCTGGAACCAGTTCTGCGACTGGTATCTGGAATTGCTCAAGCCGATTTTCATGGGCGACGATGAAGCGGCAAAAGCCGAAGCACAGGCAACGGCTGCTTACTGTCTGGATCAGATCTACAAGATGCTGCATCCGTTCATGCCGTTCATGACGGAAGAACTCTGGACGCTGACGGCTGGCGAAGGCAAGACGCGCGATACGGTTCTGGCACTGGCTGATTGGCCGGAGCTTTCCTTCGCAGATGAAGATGCGGCTGCCGACATCAACTGGTTGGTTGATCTCGTCACTGGCATCCGTTCGGTGCGTGCCGAAATGAACGTACCGGCTGGTGCAGTAGCGCCGGTTGTCGTTCTTGAGGCCAATGCAACGACCACGGAACGCTTTGAACGTCACGACGCTGCGATCAAGCGTCTGGCTCGCGTCGAAAGCGTGGCCTTCGAAGCGCAGGCTCCGAAGGGCGCTGCCCAGATGCTGCTCGGCGAAGCGACGATCTGCATTCCGCTCGGCAAGCTGATCGATCTCAAGGCTGAATCGGCACGTCTCGCCAAGGAAGCTGGCAAGATTGCTGCTGATATCGACCGGATCGAGAAGAAGCTATCGAACGAGAAGTTCGTCGCCAACGCCAAGGAAGAGGTCGTTGAAGCCGAACGCGAGCGTCTGGCTGAACTCAAGGAAGCTGCCGAACGGGTTGCTACGGCGGAATCACGCATCCGTGACGCGGGTTGATTTGACCCGTTCCGTAACGTAAGAGAAGCGCGAATCACACACCCGGCAGTGCACGCTGCCGGGTGTTTTTGTGTTGCTTATCCCGGAAAAGTTGTGTTTCAAGGGGCTTGAACGCCAATCGAACCAGCGTTTCGATTGTTTTTTGATGTTGTTGCGCTTTCGCAACAAAGCTAAAATTTGGCCAAAAAAGGGCCAATTTGGGCGAATTTCTGGCCACTATTTGTCGGAATATTTCCAGCAGACATAAAAATCCAACACATTTTAGGCATTTTTGATGTGGCCGCTCTAAGCAAGCAACTGGCCCGCGAATGATTGGATATTGCAGGTCTATTTCATCCTGTTTTACGTTTGCGTCAACGTTAATGCCGTTGCTATCTGGGAGGACATTTATGAGCGGACGCGGCTTAAAAATAGGGGGAATTGCGGCGGTACTGCTTGGGAGCGCGGTTGTCGCTCATGCGGGTGGTTTTGAACGCAGCTCGCAGGATTTCGATATTCTGTTCGAACAGGGAAATGCTGTCGATGCGTCCGGCACCTTTGTCGCTCCGCAACGTAAGCTGAAAGATATCCGTGGCTCGGCCATCAGCGGTATGACTGGCGGCATCAATCCCGCGACGGGGCGTCCTTTTGAGACGAGCGTTGATGAGGCGAAGAGCTACTGGGTGCCGAAATTGTCGGCCAAGTTCGATCTGACCACTGATCTTGCCTGCGCTGCGCAATATCGCCAGCCATGGGGCATCAGCACGGATGTCGGCATCGATACGGTCCGTTCTTACACCGCTATCGAACAGAAAATCTCGTCGAACGACTACGGCCTGAACTGTTCTTATCGTTTCGCTGCAGGCGAAAAGGGCTATTTCCGTCTTCTCGGTGGCGTGAGCTATCAGGAATTGCACGGCGAACAGACCAAGATGATCCCGGGCTTGCCTCAGGGTAATCCTTACGGCATTCCGGCAGGTCCATTTCGCGTCGGCTCGCTGGACGTAGATGACCACGCCTTTGGCTGGCGTCTGGGTGCAGCCTACGAAATTCCTGAATATGCTGTTCGCGCCAGCGTCGTTTATCAGTCCAAGATCAACTATGAGCTGGAAGGCACCGTTGATAATCTGGTTCTGAATCCAATCACCGGCCAGAGCATTCCGATCAATGTGGGCAGCGACGTTTCGACCCCGCAGTCGGTTGAGTTCAAGTTTCAGACTGGTATTGCGCCAGACTGGCTTGCTTTTGGTTCGGTCAAGTGGACGGACTGGTCCAGCATCGAGGCTGTCAATTTTGTCGCATCCGATAGCAAGGTTCTTCCAACTGGTACCAGGGTCACCAGCTTGAACCTTTATTATCAGGATGGCTGGACTGTGAGCGGCGGCGTTGGCCACAAACTGAACGACCAGTGGTCTGTTGCAGGCACTGTGACCTGGGACCGCGGCACGAGCACTGGCCTGACCTCGCAGACCGACATCTGGCTGTTTGGCCTCGGTACCAACTATAAGCCGAACGATCAGTTTGAAGTTCGTCTGGCTGGTGCTGCTGGCTGGCTGACCTCGGGCGAGATTGACGACACGGTTGTCAATGGCGAGCCTAGCCTGCTTGGTTCGAAGGGTACCTTCGGTAACGATTTCGTCGGCGGTCTCTCGCTGACTGCAAAGGTCAAGTTCTGATCGAACTGATAAAAATTTAAGTTAAGGGCCGGAGCATCTTAACCAATGCTCCGGCCCTTAGTGTTTCAGCCCGGCAGTTTGCACTGCCGGGCTTTTTGCATAACAGGCTTCGGAAAACTCCAGTTCTAGAAGTTTCTAAAATGAACTGAAGCGATGTTTCGGCTTGTCACAGACGCTGTTGCTCTTTCGCGATCAGCGAAAGCATCACCCAAAAGGGCGGTTTGGGCGAAATTCCGACCTTGGTTTGTCTGGGTTCTGTCGGTGAACCAATTTGATTGTGGTGCTCTGATCGCACAATTAACCCGCAATTGGTTGGATATTGCGGGCCTGTTTCTTCCCGTTTTACGTTTGCGTCAACGTTAATGCCAAAGCTATCTTGGGGGGAGATTTATGGGCGGACGTGGCTTGAAAATTGGAGGGATTGCGGCGGTGCTGCTCGGGAGTGCAGTTGTCGCTCACGCCGGTGCTTTCGAGACCAGCTTGCAGGATTTTGATATTCTTTTCGATCAGGGGAATGCAGTCGATACATCGGCCATCTATGTGGTGCCACAGCGTCGATTGACGAGAATTGGCAGCCCGACCGCCAGTGACGCGAATGACGGTATCAACCCGGCGACAGGTCGCCCATTCGAAAAGGGTATCGAAGAGGCGAAGGGCTATTGGGTGCCGAAGATTTCGGCCAAGTTTGATCTGACCAACGATTTTGCCTGTGCTGCGCAATATCGTCAGCCTTGGGGTATCAGCACATCTGCGGGCATTGAAACAGTTCACTCTTACACGTCGATCGAACAGAAAATCACGTCGAATGATTATGGCGTGAACTGTTCCTATCGTTTTGATGGAGGCGAGAATGGCTATTTCCGTATTCTTGGGGGCGTAAGCTATCAGGAACTGCGTGGCAAGCAGATCAGGATGATCCCCCATTTTTCCCGGAATCCTGAGAGCATTCCGGGTGGTCCGTTTCGCGCTGCTTCTCTGGATGCAGAAGACCAGTCGTTCGGCTGGCGTATTGGCGCAGCCTACGAAATTCCCGAATATGCTCTCCGCGCAAGCATCGTTTATCAGTCCGAAGTCAAGTATGGCCTTGAGGGTACCGTTGATAACCTGATCTTGGATCCGATCACCGGACGCGGCGTACCGATCAATGTGGCCAGTGACGTTGCGACACCGCAATCCGTCGAATTCAACTTTCAGATGGGTATCGCACCCGGCTGGCTGGCTTTCGGCTCGGTAGAATGGATGGATTGGTCAAGCGTGACGTCGGTTGATTTTGTCGCTTCTGATAACAAGGTTCTTCCAACCGGCACCAGAGTCACAAGCCTCAACCTCTATTATCAAGACGGCTGGACTTTAAGGGGCGGTGTCGGTCACAAGTTCAATGACCAGTGGTCTCTCGACGGGTCTTTGAGCTGGGATCGTGGCACAAGCACGGGCCTCACCACACAGACAGATCTCCGGTTGTTCACTCTTGGCACAGATTATAAGCCGAGTGATAAGATGGACATTCGTCTGGCTGGAGCTGCGGGTTGGCTTGTCTCAGGAAAGGTTGACGGTATGCTTGCCGACGATAAGCGCAGTCTGTTGGGGTGTGAGGGCGTGCTCGACGATGATTTTGTCAGTGGCCTCTCGCTGATGGCAAAGGTCGAGTTCTGATAGAATTGATCTACTGCATCAAAAAGCCCGGCTGAAATGCCGGGCTTTTTTCTTTTGAATATGTCAGGTGGTGACTACTTCTGCTCCAGACGAGCCAGCAGCGAAGACGTATCCCAGCGATTGCCGCCAATCTTTTGCACTTCCTTGTAGAACTGGTCGACAAGCGCCGTGACAGGCAGAAGCGCACCATTGCGATCTGCTTCATCAAGGCAGATGCCTAAATCCTTGCGCATCCAGTCGACGGCAAAGCCGAAGTCATATTTGCCCTGGTTCATCGTGCCAGAACGGTTTTCCATCTGCCAAGAACCGGCAGCGCCCTTCGAAATGACTGCGATGAGCTTTTCAATGTCGAGTCCGGCCTTCTTGCCGAAATGAATGCCCTCGGCCAGCCCCTGAACGAGACCGGCGATGCAAATCTGGTTCACCATCTTGGCAAGCTGACCTGAACCGACCGGACCCATCAGGCCGACTGAACGGGCATAGGCATCGATAATCGGCTTGGCACGCTCGAAGACAGCTTCGCTGGCACCAACCATTACCGTCAGTACGCCGTTTTCTGCGCCAGCCTGACCGCCGGAAACCGGTGCATCAATGAAGTGAATTCCACGCTTCTGCGCTTCTTCTGAAAGCTCACGTGCAACTTCGGCTGAGGCCGTCGTATTGTCGATGAAGATCGCATCTTTTTTCATTGTAGAAAAAGCACCGTCCGCGCCGATGGTGACAGAACGCAGATCGTCGTCATTGCCGACGCAGGCGAATACATAATCGGCATCGCGCACTGCCTCTGCGGGCGTGGCCGCGAAGCTGCCACCAAATTCTTTCGCCCATTTTTCCGCCTTGGCTGTCGTGCGGTTAAAAACCGTAACGTCGTGGCCACCCTTGTTCTTCAGGTGCCCAGCCATCGGGTAGCCCATCACGCCCAGGCCAAGAAAGGCTACTTTTGCAGTGGTCGTCATTCGTTCATTCCTCTGGATAGATTATGGACCGTATGATCAGGTGAGGGGTGTCATCACAGCCGAACGGTAGGCAGGGCGCTCTTTCAGGCGCTCATACCAGTTTTCCAGCTGCGGAAGGGAAGGACGTTGGATGGGGAACTCGAACCAGGCATAGGCATAGCAGGCAACTGGAATGTCGCCGATGCCGAACTCTTCGCCTGAGAACCACGGCGAATGGTCCAGCCCACTATTGGCAATCGTCATGGAACGCGCAAGGCCCTCGAGACTACGTTGCAGGATCGCGGGGTCACGCTTGTCTACGGGCAGGCGGATCATATGCTTCATGACATTGCTGAAATCGGTGTAGAGCGTATTTGAGGCCCAATCCATCCACTTTTCCGCCTGCGCCCGCTTGGCCGGATTTTCGATCCACAGCCTGTCCTTGCCATAGGTCGCCGCCAGATAGCGCGTGATGACATTCGATTCCCACAGCACGGTTTCGCCGTCTTCGACAAGCGGAATAAGGCCATTGGGATTGCGTGCGAGGAAGGTCGGGTCATCCAACCCGCCAAACTGACCGCCAACGTCGAATTGTTCATAATCAAGGCCAAGTTCCTGCGCTATCCAGAGCGCTTTCTTGACGTTGGTGGAATTGGTGCGACCCCAGATTTTCAGCATGATATTGCCCATTGCTATGGTTCGGGAATTGGATGCATCCAGCCGAGCGGCGAATGCACCTGTTGATTAAACAGATAGCCCCCGGAAGCTGCAAGGCTGCCGGGGGCTAATTCAGAACGTTCTCATTAAATCAGCGAACAAGATGTCGTGTCAGCCGTCGTTCGAGATAATCCCAGATGTGTCGTAGCACTTCCACCATCAGCAGGTAGATCACTGCCGCCCAGAGATAGGTCTGGAAATCGAAGGTGCGGGAATAGGCGCGGCGCGTTTCACCCATCAGGTCGAGAACCGTGATGATGGCGACAATGGCCGAGCCCTTGATCATCAAGATGATTTCATTGCCGTATGGACGCAGGGCAACGATCAGCGCCTGGGGAAGAATGACTTTCCAGAAGGTCACACGTTTGGAAATGCCCAGCGCCGCAGCACCTTCCCACTGGCCCATGGCAACACTCTGGATCGCGCCACGCAGGATTTCGGCCTGATAGGCAGCAGTATTGAGCGAGAAAGCGAGAATCGCACAGTTCCATGCATCACGGAAAAACACCCACAGGCCGATGCTTTCGAGGAAAGGCCGGAAAGTGCCGAAACCGTAATAAATCAGGAAGGTTTGCGCCAGAAGCGGGGTGCCGCGGAAGAAATAGACATAGCCAAACGCAATGGCTTTCAGCCAGCGATTGTTCGACATGCGTGCGGCTGCAATTGGGACCGAAAGCACTGCGCCGACAAGGATCGACACGACGACGAGCTTCAGCGTGATCAGAAGGCCGGACCAGTAGCGCGGACCATAGGTCTCGAAGAGATCGATACGCCAGACATTGTAGAGATAGATGGCCAGACCAGCGAAGAGCAAAGCCCAGATGCCGACGAAGATATGACCTGCAATGCGGGCGCGGGTCCATTGGCGGGCGACCGGCGGTGGCGCTATGACAGCAGCACTGTTTTGTGTGACAGCTTCGCTCATGATCATGCGCCTCGCGACCGGTTGCTGCCCGCATCAGCCCATTGGGCGATACGGTTGATGAAATAGGACGAGATGATCGCAAGAGCGAGATAGAGCAGGCAGGCAACGCCGAAGAACAGGAATGGTTCTTTGGTCACGCGGGCTGCGATGGATGTCTGCCGCATAATGTCGGACAGGGTGATCACCGATACCAGCGAGGTGTCTTTCAGCAGCACCAGCCACAGATTGGCAAGACCGGGCAGGGCAATGCGGATCAACTGCGGCAGGATGACCTTGCGCATGGTCTGCCAGTGCGACAGCCCGACCGCATAACCGCCTTCATACTGCCCGCGCGGAATGGCGCGGAAAGCGGACAGGAAGACTTCACTCGAATAGGATGAGAAAACGAAACCGAGCGCCACCATACCGGCGGCGAAGGCATTGATCTCGACATTCGCGTTGACGCCGAAAAGTGCCAGGAGTTTCTGCAAGCCGAGAGAGGCGCCGAAATAAACCAGGAACAGGGTCAGAAGTTCTGGAAGACCACGGAAGATGGTCGTGTAGATATTCGAAGCCAGTCGGATTGACGGTTCGGTCGATTGCTTCCCCAAAGCAACCAGAAATCCGAGAACGAGGCCAACGGGCAGGGTGGCTATTGCGAGAGTAACCGTTACCAGAAGCCCCCAGGCGATACTTCTCGACCAACCTTCAGGGCCGAAACTCAATAATGTGGCGTAATGTTCCATCGCCTTTTTTCTTTTTTCTGGGCGCTTATTCGTCCGGTGGTCTCTGTTTCGAGCGCTTCTACCGAACTGTCCGCCATAAATGATGTGCGCCGGTTTGTTTGATACAAACCGGCGCATACGTCTTCAAAGAAACTTAGTTCTCGGCGCCGTAAGCGTCGAACTCAAAGTACTTATCGTTGATTTCCTTGTACTTTCCGTTGGCACGGATCGCCTTGATAGCTGCGTTGAACTTTTCAACCAGTTCCGGGCGGCCCTTCTTGAAGGCAACGCCTGCGCCGGGACCGTGAATTTCAACAACTGGCGGGAAGGTGCCGACCATCTTGCAGCATGCGCCATCCGGGGTCTTCAGCCATTCACCCAGCGTGACGCTATCGTCATTGGCGGCATCGAGACGGCCATTGGCCAGATCGAGACGATATTCCTCAGCGGTTGGGTAGGCCTTGATCGTGCTGTCGGTAAAGGTCTTTTCCGAGTAATTGGCATGGGTGGTGGAAACCTGAACGCCGATCGTCTTGCCGGCGAGATCTTCCTTGGTCACACCCTTGATATCGCTATCCTTGGGAGCGACGATGCCCGGAGGCGTATTGTAGTATTTGCCCGAGAAATCGACCTGCTTCTTGCGTTCATCGGTGATGGACATGGAAGCGATAAAGGCGTCGAACTTGCCAGCCTGAAGTGCTGGAATTGCGCCATCCCATTCCTGGGTGATGAAGGTACATTGCGCCTTCATTTCATCGCAAAGCGCTTTCGCGATATCCACGTCAAATCCCGACAGGGTGCCGTCCGGCTTGATGAAATTGAAGGGGGGATAGGCGCCTTCCGTGGCGATGGTGAGCTTCAAAGGCTCCTGGGCATTTGCGGCGCCGATGGCCAATCCGCCAGCCATGGTTGCAATGGTCGCAACCGAAGCTGCTACTACGATACGCTTCAATACGCGCATATTTAGTCCTCTCGTTTACTCTGGCTGGTTCCCTGATTATTGTTCTGGTCAGCCATTTGTCGTGCAATTGCAATTTATAATTGAGGATTATCGATCGATAGACATTCCTCCCGCCGCTACCAATAGATGGTTCAGCAGAGGCTGCGCAATAATTTTTCGCATCTTCGCCGCCGCCCTCCAACATGATCGCAATATTCCCACCACTTTTCACCGGAAGGCAAGATGGCTTGCGTAATAATTTTGCGTATAATTATTGCTGAATTCACAGCGTATTCCGCCGAAAGTGGCAGCAAAATAGTGAAAGCTGACGTTTTGGCGGAAAGTGGTAGGGAATTGCTCAAAGCGCCATTTCATTTTGGATGAAATCGGTAATTTCATCGACCATATTGATATCGAAGACCGGCAGGCTCAAGCCCGGTTGTGGATAATTGGTTGCAATCGCGACGATGCTTGGGTCGTTTTCGGCGAGCGGTGGGCCGTCGTGACTGCCAGTTCGGCGTAGCTCGATTTTCTTGTGCGGCTCACGTTTATAGCCTTCGACGAGAATCAGATCGCAGGGCGCAAGCTTGTCCGCGATGTCTTGCAGCGAGATTTCCGGCCCGTCGAGATTTTCATGCATGATGGCGAAGCGGCGGTCTGAAACGATGGCGACTTCTGCTGCGCCCGCTTTGCGATGCCGCCATGAATCGGTGCCTTCGTGATCGATGTCGAAATTGTGGTGCGCATGTTTGATTGTCGCGATGCGGTAGCCGCGTTTGGTCAGGCAGCGCACAAGCTTTTCGGTCAGGGTGGTCTTGCCGGAATTCTTCCAGCCCGTAATGCCGAAAAGCTTTTGCGTCATGGCATATCTCCGTTCAGTCGATTCAATCGCCGGGCTTCGACAAGGTCATCGGGCCGGTTGATATTGAAGAATGGATCATAGGTTTCCGAACGATCCTTGGTCGTTACAAGCGGAAAGTCTACCATCTCGAAATCAACATCGCGTGCGAATGCCAGAACACTGGCTTTCTCCGCTGTCGAAAGCCAGTCTTTCAGTCGGTCCGCCAATTGCGTGCGCCACAGGCCAAAAATGGGATGAACATGCCCGGAAGAACTGGCAAGGATGATGTCCTTGCCAGTCTGTCTTTGGCATTCAAGGAGCCTCTTTCCAAGATCAGCAGGCAGAAACGGCGTGTCAGCCGCTGCGGTCAGCAGCCATAGCGAATCTTTTGCATGGATGAGCGCGGTGAGAATGCCCGGCAGAGGGCCACCATGCTCTGCCGGGATATCAGCAACAATGGCCGAGCCGAGGCTGGCCAGCCGCGACGGGTCGCCATTGGCATTGATGAAGAGCGGCCCCACCTGCGGTTTCAGCCGCGAGGCAACTTCGGCGATGATGGTGTCCGAACCCAGAACCTGCAGGAACTTGTCTCCCGCAATTCCGCCTTCGCGCATCCGGCTCGACAATCCACCGGCAATGATCGCACCGGCGATATCTGACTGATCGACCATTATTTCGGTCCGAGACCAGTTGGAATGGAAGCCAGTGTGCTCTTGTTCTTCTCACGCTTCTTCAGCGCGTTTTCGCGATAGACCATGTAGATACCGCTTCCGACGACCATGACAGAGCCAATGATTGTATAGCTATCCGGCGCTTCGCCAAAGACCGCTATGCTCAAGCCTATCGCCCAAAGCAGGCTGGAATAGCGAAACGGAGAGACGAAGGACACTTCACCTTCACGCATGGCCAGAATGATGAAGTGATATCCGATTAGCAACAGCACGGCCGCGCAGAGCATGGCGGCAACAGGAATAAGGCCGATAGGCTGCCATCCGCCCATGGGGACAGTCAGCACGCTTCCGGTTATGGCAATCGCGCCGGCGGTCAGCGTGGAAAGATAAAGCGTTGGCACATGGGCCGGTACGCGGCGTGTGGCAATGTCACGTAGTGCCGCAAAGCCGACGCTCGCCAGCAAGACGGCCACAGCGGCGAAACTTGCCGCACCGGCTGAACCGGGGCGGATGATGATGAGGACGCCGACAAAGCCCATCAGAATACAGGCCCAGCGCCGCCAGCCGACTTTCTCCTTGAGAAAGATCGCGGCTCCAAGCGTCACCACCAAGGGTGTTGCCTGAAACACAGCAGAGCAGAAGGCCTGCGAAAGATGGCCGAGCGAGACGATGTAAGTGACTGTCGCAACCACTTCGCCCAGCACGCGCAGGACCGTCATCCGTTCGAGAGAAAGTTTGCGCAAGGCGCCGTGTCGCCAGGCCAGAAAGCCGATCATCAACGTCGCGAAGACGCCGCGGATCAGCATATACTGACCGCTGTTCATTTCCGTGAGAAGGAATTTGGTGATGCTGTCCCCGATGGTGAAAACACCCATGGCGAGAAGCATATATATACTTGCGCGGAAATTCTCTGACTGCAGCACGGTATAGAATCCAGTTTAGAATCCAATACCGTGTTAAAGTTTATTTCGCGACAATTATTTGCGAGTATTTTCACTCAAAAGTATAAATGCGCTTTATCCGCCGGTCAGGCTCATATGGCGCGCCACAGCTGGCCGGTTATGATCGCGGTCGATGATGAAATCATGGCCCTTAGGCTTGCGCGAAATAGCCTCGTCGATAGCCTGGCTCAGGAATGCATCGCTGTCGCTCTCACGTAGCGCCTTGCGAAGATCGGCATCATCATTCTGGCCGAGGCACATATAGAGCATGCCGGTACAGGTGAGGCGAACACGGTTGCAACTTTCGCAAAAATTATGGGTCAACGGCGTGATGAAGCCAAGACGTCCGCCGGTTTCTTCAATCGTGACATAGCGGGCAGGGCCGCCGGTGCGATAGGGGATATCGTTCATCGTGAACTGACCAGACAAGTCGCTGCGCACCCGCGACAACGGCAGATACTGGTCAGTGCGGTCGAATTCGATTTCACCCATCGGCATGGTTTCGATCAGTGTCATATCCATATCGCGGCCATGGGCCCAGCGGATAAGGTCCGGAATTTCGAATTCGTTGAAATCTTTCAGGGCAACAGCATTGATCTTCACGCGGATGCCTGCCTTCTGCGCGGCATCGATACCCTCAAGTACACGGGCAAGATCGCCCCAGCGAGTAATCTCGTGAAACTTTTCGGGGTTGAGCGTATCGAGGGAGACATTAATGCGCTTGATGCCGCAGTCAGCCAGTTCTCCGGCAAAACGCGAAAGCTGCGAGCCATTGGTGGTCAGCGTTAGTTCTTCCAGCGCTCCGGATGCCAGATGGCGAGAGAGCCCACGGATCAGATGCATGATGTTCTTGCGCACCAATGGTTCACCGCCAGTCAGGCGCAGCTTGCGCACGCCCTTGTCGATGAACACAGTGCAGAGCCGTTCCAGCTCTTCCAGCGTCAGCAGATCCTTCTTGGGAAGGAAGGTCATATGCTCCGCCATGCAATAGGTGCAGCGGAAATCACAACGATCCGTCACCGAAACGCGCAAATAACTGACCGTCCGCCCGAAAGGATCGATCATCGGTCCGGTCGGGGAAACAAAGGGCTGTGCCTGCAAGGTTCTCATCTGTGAAGCCATTGTTTCCATAAGGTACGACGCAGTATCCTCCTGCTCTTATGAAATAGGACTTCCGCTTCGCCTTGTCCAGTTTTGCGGGGCTGAAGCAGTTTCAACGCACTTGCGGTATTTTGACATGCGGCCTATCACATGCAAGCTCCGACGATTGCGGAGCGCGCTTTGATATGGAGAACAGCAATGAGCGACGTCTGGCCGACCGAACTGCGCGTTTCCAGCGACCACAAATTGCTGACGGTGGCTTTTGACAGCGGCGAGCGATTTGAACTGACCGCAGAGCTGCTGCGCGTGCTTTCTCCATCGGCAGAAGTGCAGGGCCATTCGCCCGAACAGCGCATTACGGTTGGCGGCAAGCGCAATGTCGAGATCATCAAGGTCGAGCCGGTGGGCAATTACGCGGTGCGTATCACCTTTGACGACATGCACGATACCGGCCTGTTTTCCTGGACCTATCTGCATAAGCTCGGCACCGAAAAAGAGACGCTTTGGCAGACTTATCTCGACGAACTGGCCGAAAAAGGGCTCAAGCGCGACCGCTAGAGCGGTTCCCGTTTTTACGGAATCGTCGAAACCGCTCTATCCATTTGTTTTCACGCATTATCCTACGCAAAACCGCTTCGCACTTTTGCTGGAAATGCTTTAATCACGCCTCATTCTTTCTCCAGCATTTCCGCGATGCGTCGCATCATGTCGCCCATAGCGTTGCATTGCGATGCGGTGGAATGTGCCATGACGCGGTCGATCAACTCGCTATAGACCGCCAGCGCTTCACTGAGCAGCTTTTCGCCATCCTGTGTGAGGGTTAAGCGGATGATACGTTTGTCGGTCGCATCGCCGGTGCGCATCAGCAGCCCGCGATTCTCCAGCTTGGGCAGCAACATCGTGATGTTGGACCGCCCAACCAGAATTCTACGGGCGAGATCGTGCTGCGATTCGCCCGGATGGCGATAAATATTCATCAACACATCAAGGTCGGCGATCTTCAGATCGAATGGCGCAAGCCCCTGTGCCAGCGCACGTTCAACCGCCTTGCCAGCTCTCGCAACAGCAATCCAGTTTTTGAAGCGCGGATTATCCCACGGCAGCTTTTGCATCTTGTCTTGCATTTTGTTCATTCTTGTACAATTATTTGTTCAGGATTGAACATGATTGAGGCCCCGCTATGGCAACGTTATCTCTTCAGGTTACGCGATTCGGTCTGGGCGTGCTTGGACACATCGCGCCGGAACGTGCCGGTCGCGCGGCGTTCAAGATTTTCTGCCGCACACCCAGCCGCAAGCCGAAGACGAAAGCCTATGCGGAAAAGTTGCAACAGACGAGCGAAGAGTTGCTCAAGGCCAAAAGGCTCGATCTGATTATCGATCGGGGCGTTGTGGCAACCTATTTGTTCGAACCCGCAGGCGTGGACCGACACAATGCCCGCACATCGCTCGTCGTGCATGGCTGGGGTTCGCGCAGTGCGGATATGATGGCCATCGTCAGCGCGCTGGTCGCGCGCGGTGAGCGGGTGGTCGCCCTCGATCTGCCAGGACACGGCGCTTCGGCGGGACGCGAATTGCATTTCGTTCAGGCTATCGCGGCTGTGGATGCCGCATGGCGTCAATATGGGCCGTTCTACGCCATGGTGGGGCATTCCTTCGGTGGCGCGGTCGTGGTCAATGCGGCGGCGGGGCCGCTTGGCTGCTATCGCGAGCGGCGTCCCGCCAAGCTGGTCACGATTGCGTCACCGCATTCCATGAATGGCGTTTTCGAAGGGTTCGGAAAGGTACTTCGCCTGAACGCTGATGTGCGTCAGGCGATGAAGGACACAGTTCAGCAAATTGCCGCGCGACCGATCCATGATTTCGATACCGATGTGCATCTGCGCCGATTGTCGATCCCGACGCTGGTTATTCATGCGCGCGACGACAAGGAAGTTCCAGCGCGCTGTGCGGAAATGGTTGCCAAAGCGGGGTCTCATGTCCGGCTGCACTGGGCTGATGGTCTTGGGCACCGACGGATCATAGCCAGCCCCGATGTGGCCGGAAAAATTGCAGATTATGTGAGTGGCCCCGTGCCTTTGCGGGCTGTGGCATAGGGGCAGAAACCGGTCACGCGGCGGTAAGCCTGTCCCATGCCGCCATGGCACCATGCGCCGCGGCGACCAGACTTTCAGCGCTACCACCGTCGCGGGCGAGGATGGACATGCCGTTCTGCACCGTCGCGTAAAAGGTGGCGATAGCGCTTGTGTCGATAGTCGCGGGCAGGGTACCTTCATCGATACTGCGCTGAAGGCGGATGCGCAGCACCTCAATATTGTTGTTGCGGCGTTCCTTCAGGACATTGCAGACATTCTGGCTGGATTGGGTACGGTTAAGCGCATCCAGCGCGATCAGGCATCCACGTGGCTTGTCGGTGACCGAGAAAGTCTCGGCGCTCACAATCAAAAACCGTTCAAATGCCTGCTTCACGTCAGGCGTTTCTTCCAGTTGCGTCCAGATATCGGTGCCGACCTCGTTCGAATAGAGCGACAGGGCATCCATATAGAGCCCCTCCTTGCTGCCAAAGGCGGCATAAAGGCTGGGCGCATTGATGCCCATCGCGGCTGTCAGGTCCGACAGCGATGCACCGTCAAAGCCTTTTTCCCAAAAAACATACATCGCAGCGCGCAATGCCTGTTCCCGGTCAAAATTGCGAGGTCTTCCGCGTTCCGACACGCCAATCTCCTTTTTGTATTGATCGTTAAATAAACCTCTTGACGATATTCGGCAAGCCTGACACCTATTATGTATCAATCGATACAGAAAAGGATGCCTTCATGTCTGGAAAGCCTTTGGATGGAAAAGTGGCCTTCGTAACCGGCGGTAGTCGCGGTATCGGCGCCGCGATTGCGCGACGACTGGCGAAAGACGGTGCAAGCGTTGCAATCACCTATGTAAGCTCGAAGGACAAAGCCGACGCAGTCGTATCGGCGATCACTGCCGAAGGTGGTCGAGCAGTCGCATTCAAGGCGGATAACTGTGACGCCGATGAAATTGCTGCCACGATTGAAGCGACGGTCAAAGAGCTGGGTCGTCTGGATATTCTGGTCAATAGCGCTGGCATCTGGAAAGCCGCGCCGCTGGATCAGGTGACGCTTGCGGATTTCGATGAGGTTATGGCGGTTAATTTCCGTGCGGTGTTCGCGGCTATATCCGCAGCTTCGCGGCATCTGGGCGAGGGTGGACGCATCGTCACCATAGGCTCTAATCTGGCTGATCTTGTCGCTTGGCCGGGCATTAGCCTCTATGCCGCCAGCAAATCGGCATTGATTGGTCTGACGAAGGGGCTTGCCCGCGATCTTGGCCCCAAGGGCGTTACGGTCAATGTCGTGCAGCCGGGATCTACCAATACGGATATGAACCCTGCTGGCGGCGATCACTCTGGCCCGCAGCTGGAGCGTATCGCGACGGGCAGCTATGGCTCGCCGGATGATATCGCAAATCTGGTGGCATGGCTTGCCGGTCCCGAGTCGCGTTTCGTGACGGGTGCCACGCTGACCGCCGATGGCGGAGCGAATGCCTGATACAAAAAGGGCGGCTCTAACAGCCGCCCTTATTCGTTTCGGAGATCAATCGGGCCAGATCAGCCCAGATTGAGTTCCTTGAAGAAATCATTGCCCTTGTCGTCGATGACGATGAAAGCAGGGAAATCTTCCACTTCGATCCGCCAGATGGCTTCCATGCCCAGTTCCGGATATTCGACCACTTCAACTTTCTTGATGCAGTCCTGCGCCAGACGGGCAGCCGGGCCACCGATGGAGCCGAGATAGAAACCGCCATGGCTTCCACAGGCTTCGCGAACCTGACGCGAACGGTTACCCTTGGCGAGCATCACCATAGAGCCGCCGAACGACTGGAACTGGTCGACATAGGAATCCATACGGCCTGCCGTGGTTGGGCCGAACGAACCGGATGCATAACCGGCAGGCGTCTTGGCTGGACCAGCGTAATAGATCGGGTGGTTCTTGAAATAATCCGGCATTGTTTCGCCGTTTTCCAGCCGCTCGCGAATTTTCGCATGCGCCAGATCGCGAGCGACAATGATCGGGCCGGTCAGCGAAAGCTGTGTTTTGACGGGGTGCTTGGACAGTTCTTTCAGGATCTCGGCCATTGGCTGGTTGAGATCGATCTTCACCACATGCGACGACAGCTTTTCTTCGTCGATATCCGGCATATATTGCGCCGGATTGGTCTCCAGCTGCTCCAGGAAGATGCCTTCCTTGGTGATCTTGCCCTTGGCCTGACGATCTGCCGAGCAGGAAACGCCGATGCCGATTGGCAACGATGCGCCATGGCGCGGCAGGCGGATAACGCGCACGTCATGGCAGAAATACTTGCCGCCGAACTGTGCGCCGACGCCCAGCGACTGGGTCAGCTTGTGGATTTCAGCTTCCATTTCCAGATCGCGGAAAGCATGGCCGGTTTCAGAACCTTCCGTCGGCAGGCTATCGAGATAGCGCGTGGAGGCAAGCTTGACGGTCTTGAGGTTCATCTCGGCTGATGTGCCGCCGATGACAATTGCCAGATGGTAAGGCGGGCAGGCCGCAGTGCCAAGGCTCAGGATCTTGTCCTTGAGGAAGTCGATCATCCGGTCATGGGTCAAGAGCGAAGGCGTACCCTGATATAGGAACGTCTTGTTGGCCGAACCGCCGCCTTTTGCCACGAACAGGAATTTGTAGGCGTCTTCGCCTTCTTCATAGATGTCGATCTGCGCAGGCAGGTTGTTCTTGGTATTTTTTTCCTCGAACATCGACAGCGGTGCGAGCTGCGAATAACGCAGGTTCTTCTTGTTATAGGCGTCGAGCACGCCGCTGCCGAGCGCATCAGCATCGCCGCCTTCGGTCCAGACGCGACGGCCCTTCTTGCCCATGATGATCGCGGTGCCGGTATCCTGACACATCGGCAGGACGCCACCGGCGGCGATATTGGCGTTTTTCAGAAGGTCATAGGCCACAAAGCGGTCGTTGTCGGTCGCTTCCGGGTCTTCCATGATCTTGGCAAGCTGCTGGAGGTGTCCCGGGCGCAGCAGATGGTTGATGTCGGCAAATGCCGCTTCAGAAAGAAGACGCAGACCTTCCGGGTCGACGGTCAGGATTTCCTGGCCTTTGAACGTATCGACCGAAACAAAGTCGGAGGTCAGTTTGCGATAAGGGGTGGTGTCTTCGCCAAGAGGAAAAAGATCGGCGGCGCTTGCTTCTGCCATCGTGGTACCTCGCTTGCTTGCCTGCCGCGCTGGCCGGAAATCGCGAGATCGCCGCCTGCACGTTATGTTGCTCAACCCGGATTGCTGGGTAGCGTTCGGGATAAATTCTGAGGGGCTTTTAGCGCGATGAGAAGCGGAAGCCACTGCGGCACATTGCGCAATGGGATAAACACGGGCCGACCGTTGCAGGCCACATGTTGCTTTAATACGTCTCCCTCAAAGTTTTGTGATTAATTTAGAGCAAGAAATTGAAAGAAGTGGCGTTAGCGTTAAAACTTTCTATACGAGATTCATAAAATCTACGCGAAATGATTGAGACGGATTCGCCTTTTGGCGGACATGCTAACTTTGGCGGTTGAAATGCAGTTTTCTCGGCGCGCGCAGATGGATGCAAAGGAAATTCGCACGAGCGGGTCTTATATCCGCAAAGCGATGGTACTGGCTCTGGCTGCATCAGCCTTGTTCCCTGTTACGCAGGCGCAGGCAGCGAATTCACTTTTCGAGCTGTTCCAGCAGCGCCGTCAGCAGGCCGAGCAGCCTGTTGCTCCGCTTCCGCCCGCCGCCGTCGCTCCCCGCGCTGCAGCCGCGGCTGCGCCAAAGGCACCAACGCGCATCGCGCCTCCAGCACAGCGTGTGACGGTCAAGGGACCGGAAATCTATGATTACAAGCCGGAAACGCTGATCAAGATCGATTTCACGGCGCTCGACATGCAGGTTACGGCTGCAACGGCTCCAACAACGGCTGTTGATCCGCTGACATCCGGCATGTCACCGATCCGCGTGGAAAAGGCGCCAGAGGCGAGCGAAACGGCTGGCAATCGCGCTTTCGATGCCGCGATGGATTATTTGAAGTCAGTCGATGTGAAGGCGGAAAAACCAATCGCGGAAGCGATCGTTTCCTATTATTCGACCAACCGCTCTTTCATGTGGTCGGCAGACGGCAAGGTGCTTGATCGTGCCAAGGCCGTTGCAGCCTTTTTCGCACGTGCAGGCGAAGACGGTCTCAACGCCGATGAATATGCGGTAACGATCCCGTCTGACAATTTCGATCCGGCGCAGAACGAAGATCGTCAGCAGAAGCTGGCCGAGTTTGAAGTTCGCATGTCGGCCCGTGCGCTGCGCTATGCGATGGATGCGGGCGAGGGACGTGTAATCGCCGACCGCCTGAGCGGTTTCCATGATCTGCCGCGTGATCGCGTCGATCCGAAAGCTGTGCTGGCCAAACTGGCGGATGAAGCTGATCCGTCCGCTTATCTGCACGGGTTCCAGCCCGACAATGCGCAATATGCGGCTTTGAAGCAGGCTTTGTCCGAGACGGACGCGCCAACGGGTGAACCCGTTCGTGTGTCTCTCGATGGCGCTATTCGTCCGGGTGACAGCAGTGATCAGTTGGCCAAGATCGTCGCGCTCATTACCAAACATGCACCTGCCGTCTATCTGGAAAAGCACCGCGATGTCTTGCAGGCTCATGCCGATACGAGCCTTTACGATCCGGAACTGGTTTCTGCGATCAAGGACTATCAGAAGCTTTCCGGCAGCGCGCCCGATGGCGTTATTGGACGCAACACGATTTCCGCGTTGCAGGGGGAGCAATCATCGGTCAAGCGTGACCGCATTCTCTATTCCATGGAACGCCTGCGCTGGCTGCCGCATGATTTTGGCACACGCTATGTGATGGTCAACCAGCCTGCCTACCGTGCCGAATATTTCGAAGGCGGTCAGGAAAAGCTCGGCATGAATGTGGTGATCGGCTCGCCGACCCACCAGACCTACTTCTTCTACAACAAGGTTCAGACGGTTGTGTTCAACCCGTCCTGGGGTGTGCCGCGTTCGATTATTCTGAACGAAATGCTGCCCAAGGTGATGCGCGACACCAGCTATCTCGACCGGAATGGCTATGAAGTTTATGTCGGCGGCAAGAAGGTTTCGGCAAGCGCCGTCAACTGGAGCGCTGTGGCATCGGGCAAGGCACATGTCGGCATCCGTCAGAAGCCGAGCCTGGACAACGCATTGGGCGAGCTGAAGATTCTGTTCCCGAACGAACATGATATCTACATGCATGACACACCGGCAAAGTCCTATTTCAGCCGCGATATGCGTGCGCTGAGCCATGGCTGCATTCGTCTGGAACGTCCGCGCGACATGGCTGCCGCCGTGCTTGGCAAGCCCGTTGGCGATCTGGAGAAATATTTCGGCAAGAACGAGCGTGGCATTAAGGTGCCGGAGCCCGTGCCGGTCTATATTTCCTATTTCACGGCATGGCCGGATGCGAATGGCCAGATTCGGTATTACGGCGACGTTTATGACCGCGACTCTGGTATGCAGAAGGCTTCCGACAAGACGGCGGCTTCGCGACTGGCGGCGCTTTAGTCGACGCTCTGCCGCTGGCGTTCAGTGGCAGCACGGATTTACAGGTCTTGGATATGGCGGTTATCGTTCGATAGCCGCCATTTTCGTTGAAGCGTACCGAACTGATTTCAGTGCTGAAAATCATTTTGGGAAATGAGATTGTGGGTGCTTGACTTTGCCCCGAGCGGGACCGTATATCCGCGTCACCTTGATTGAGCGCATCTGCTGCTCTAAGGGCGCGTAGCTCAGCGGGAGAGCATTCGCTTCACACGCGAAGGGTCACAGGTTCAATCCCTGTCGCGCCCACCATTTTCAAATCTCTTTTGAATTCATCTCGTTGGCACGCCTAATGGCTCGTCAATGCGCTTGCACGAGCCTTCAGTTGCCGGTCGGTGCGGTGGCTCCTGGCACGCCGGTATTCGTCACGATATTTCTATCGCCATCATATTTGGTAATGAGCAGAAGGGCGGTGAGGGCGACTAAAATTGGCACAACAAGACAGAGCACCCTGACCGCGATCAGAGCAGTATGCCATGTCCTTGTCAGCGCTCTAGCTCTCATAGCTAATATTATCTCACGGATGTGCTTGATCCGCCAGAATGCGCAATATTAACAATAAGCAATCTTGTGTAGAAACTACTCGCCCTTATCGCGTGCACCGCTGCCGGTTAAGACGGACTTTGATCTTGTCAGGCTTGCCGGTTTTGGTCGCTTTGGAAGAGACGATATGTGCCCGCACCGTGCAGGTTCCGGCGAGAACCTCAAAATTGTTGGCGCGGATGTACATGACTGTGTTGATCGGGTTCTTCGGGAGTTCGCGAGAAACCGCGTCTACGACCGCTTTCACTTCGGCGGCGCGCTGCTTGGGAGAGGTTGCAGCCATAACTGTGTTGGTGGCCGCGAAGCCGCCTACCGACAATGCCGCGATGCAGATGAGAATAGCTTTCTTCATTGGCGAAGCCTCCGATTGAGCTGAGTGGATGAAAGCGCGGCTCTGGCCTGAAGAAAAATATCGTCGCTTTCGCTTGTCAGGAGACAGGTAATGCATTTGTCGTCTGGTGCAAGCCTAATAGGCCGCCTGGAGCAAGAAATGCGGAAATTTAAGGCTATTGAAAGTGCATTGCCGGCTAACTGTCGGAACGTTTCGCCAACATAAATTCATCACGCACTACCGGAATCACCGCTTACTGCACGGGTGGAAGAGGCGGAGCAGGCTCGGATTGCACTGGAGCGACAACCGGCGCCGAGGGCGAAGGTCCGCAGCGGTTTACGCGGGTATGGCGAACACCTTTCGACAGGAACACGATTTCAAGAGCGTCGCCTATCGGCGTGATCGTCACATTCTCGCTGACCTGTTGAGCGTCGCTGCCACAAACCAGGTTGAGCGTGAACGTTCCCTTGTAGTTATCGAGCTTCATGACGGTGCATTGCATGCCACGGCTATCGAACCGCTCCTGCGAAATCGTGAAGCGCCTGTCGTCATTGCTGCACCACGTGCCGATGATCGGGGTGGGGTCGACTGGCGGCTTGGGCGGATTGACGTTGGCTGAAGGCGACGCCGTGCAGGAGGCCAGCGCGGGAAGCGCCAATGCACAAGCAACAACATTCAGTTTACGTGACATTTCATACCCCTGCGATGCAGATCAGACCGGAACGGTCAGGACTATTGGATATCGGGAAAGCTGGACAGGCTCAAGCGTCTAACGCGAGCAGGCTTTCGGTTGGCCATATAAAAAGGGAGGCGCGGCAAGGGCATGCCACGTCTCCCTATAGCTGCATACCAGTTCAACGAAATACGCAGCAGGCCGCAATATGACCCGCTGAGAACGATATTCCGCCGGTTGAAGAGCGCAATTGCATATTTGTAACGAATTGTTGCTGGTCCGATCCGGAGCGGCAATGCCCCTAAAGGTCAGTCGCCTTTGACCGACACAACAACGCTGTCGTCGTAAATCTCGACATAAATCAACGGCGTGCCGTTCAGAATGTCGTGCTCTGCGCGTCCGTAGAAGCTGCCATTGGCAACCATGCGCTCAAGACGCGCCCGGTTGGCCTTGTTGTTGAAATAATCATCCAGATCGTCTTCGGAATCGCGCTTGCCATAGACATAAACATTCGCCCGATCCTGACGAATAATGGCCGCCGCCGTGGTCAGTCGCTCGCCGGACGAGTTGAAATGATCGGCAGCGCTGAGGCGCGCATAATATGAATCGATTGGTTTCTCAGCCGCACTGGCCGCAGAAGCCGAAGCAAGCAAAAGCGCCGCGACTATAAATCCCCGCATGGTTTCCCTCATATCTATTCCAAAGCTAAAGCAATTGGAGCGGGATAAAAACTGAGTCGCAAGTATAAGTCGAGTGGCTGAAAGGATGAACTTTTAAAGGTGGCGGAGGGTCACGAAAAACCCCGCTAATGCGGGGTTTCGTTCAGGACAACCATCTCTGGCGGTCATACCAGTCGTCAATTTCGGATTTGGCGCGGTCTTTGGCTATGCCGTACCGTTCCTGAATCTTGCCTTCAAGCTGTTCGCGACGACCGCTGATCTGGTCCAGATCGTCGTCGGTGAGCTTGCCCCATTGTTCCTGGATCTTGCCTTTAACCTGCTTCCAGTTGCCTTCAACACGGTTCCAGTCCATCGGGATTTCCTCCGTTTTGCGTTTTGGGGACAGAGGAGTAACGCACGAATAGCCGGATGGTTCACCGTTCGTTGCCAAACGCGATCAGATTGACTGAAACTGTAGGGAAGCGGAAAGGAAAAGGAGAAACCCCGACGTTTGTGTTTGGTGCATAATGACGCCGGGGTGCGCTTCACCGCTGATGCAACGAAGCGCGTGTGGAGATGATTGCATAAAGGCGGCAGAAAAATGAACCCGTTCAGGTTGCATCGAGAAGATGGAGTGGGAGACGCTCAACAAGGGCAGCGTGGCGTCTCCCATGTCAATTGCGTGTCATTGGGGCAACACGCAATTTAACGGACTGGTGTGTCTTCCAGTCGGGGCGGTTGCTTGGGCCGCCGAAGATGAATTTACAGCGGACCGCATTTATCTCAATCGAAGATTTGTAACGAATATTTGCTGCGTATTTCCTGGCTTTTCCGTCTCGGTAACTAATTGTTATAGCGCTAAAAATATTTTGAAGAATATTGATGCTTTTATTAAGATGATCACAGATGGTTGAAAAGTCAAAGCTGTTCATTTTGAGTTCATGCGCTAAGTTTCATGATGCTTCCATCAAGAGGAGTACAGGAAATGAAGCTCTTTAGTGGACTTATCGCAGGAATTGTTGGCGTAGGCTTGTTAGTGGGTGCCGGAGCGGCTTCCGCTGCGCCAGTGGCCAATCTGGCAAAGCCCGGCGTAACCTCCAATGTCGAACAGGTTCGCGACCATCGCGGTTACCATTCGCATAAGCATTGGAAGAAGCGGAATTACCACAGACGGGATCATTGGCGTTCCGATCGTCGCCACTACAGAGATCACCGCTGGCAATCGCACCGTCATTACAAGCGCGATTACTATCGTGGACATCACCGGCATCACGGTGGCCGGTGGAATGGCCCAGGCAGTTCCAATCGATAAAATAATGAGGGGCGCGCGAGCGCCCTTTTCATATGGTGAGCCGTGCACATCGTTTCTGTAAAACGTCAGTAATTGACTGTATCTCCGTTTCGCTGAAACATGCACTCAGTGTGGTCAGACTCGGAGAGCAGCATGTCGGAAGCGGACGATAAAACCAGCAAGTTTCGTCAGGAAGTTCTCGATAGGGTGTTGCGCTATCTGGGGCGATCACCGGAGACGTTAACCGCCCGGGAAAAGTCCGTTCTCAAGCGATTGGCCGAAAGGCAGACCATCGCGCAAGATATCAACCAATCCTTCGACGAAAAGCGAACCACCGGGCAGCGTTTGGCCGACAAGGTCGCCGAATTTGGCGGCTCGTGGACCTTTATCATTGTCTTTGGTGTCATTCTTGCGGTCTGGGTGGCGTTCAACAGCTTGCTCGCGACCAGAGCCTTTGACCCTTACCCGTATATTTTTCTCAATCTGGTTCTCTCCATGCTGGCGGCGGTTCAAGCGCCAATCATCATGATGAGCCAGAACCGGCAGGCGGCCAAGGACCGGCTGGACGCGTCGCACGATTATGAAGTGAATTTGAAAGCCGAAATCGAAATCATGGCTCTGCATGAGAAGTTTGATCAACTGCGCTCGAACGAACTGCGAGGGCTGATTGAGAAACAGCAGCAGCAAATCGAAATTCTGTCAGGTATCCTGCTGGAGAAAAATCAGAAGCAATCCTGATTGCGCAGCAACATTGATCTTCGTTTAAACGTGTTTTTTGCAAGTGCATTGTCCCGAAACGGATGCGGTTCTTGCTCTGAAAAGAAGACGGTATTTCATGTCGAAATTTTTAAAGCGGCTCCTGCAATCCGTCTTTGGTTTTGTCGTTCTGCTGCTAGTCGGCGCGGCGGCATGGCTTGGTTTCAGCCCACCGGAGCTTTTGCGGGTTGGCACGGGTTATGCGGCCAAGATCGTCTGCTCCAATGTCTTTATCGCCAAGCGCGACGCCGACGCCGTTCTCGCGGATGATGTTCAGGCACCCGGAAATCCGCTGCTGAAATTCCTCAATGTTGCCGTGGACGACAACACCAACACCGTAACGGTGCGGATTTTTGGCTTCTTCGCGCCTAGCAAAGCTGTGTTTCTTCCCGGGCAGGGATGCGCCAATATTCAATCGACGGATAGTCGCAGCATGGTTAGCGATGAGGCGGCATCAGCGGCAGCGCCATCGCTGGATATCGCAATCTCCGCAAAGGTGCAGAGCGTTATCGAGGACAAGGAACTGGCGGGCTCCGGCATGCGAGCGGTCGCGGTTATTCATAATGGTCAGCTTGTCGCCGAAACCTATGGAGAAGGCTTCAACGCCGATACGCCGCTTCTTGGCTGGTCGATGACCAAATCCGTCATGGCGACGCTGATCGGAATGCGCGTTGCTGAAAATCACATGGATCTGGGCAAAAGCAATCTTTTGCCGCAATGGCAAAAGGACGAGCGCGCCAAGATTACCGTTGCCAATCTGATGGCCATGGAAAGCGGGCTGCGGTTTAACGAGAATTACGGAACGGTGGCGGATGTTACGCGCATGCTGTTTCTCGAAAAAGATATGGCTGGATTTGCGGCTTCGCTTCCGCTGGAGGCGCAACCGGGAACGAAATTCAACTATTCCAGCGGTACGGCGAATATTCTGTCCAAGCTGTTCATGGAGAGTTTTGACGACCGGAATGAGGCACTCGTCTATCCGCGCATCGCTCTGTTCGAACCGCTGGGCATGACCAGCGCCATATTGGAAACCGACGCCTCGGGCGTGTTTGCCGGCTCATCCTATATGTATGCGACGGCGCGCGACTGGGCCAAGCTGGGCGCATTTCTGGCAGACGGGGCGAAAATCGATGGCAAGCAGGTTCTGCCAGTGGATTTCGTTTCGTTTATGCGCAAGCCTTCATCGGCTTCAGGTGGTCGTTACGGTTCTGCGCAAGTCTGGTTGCGGGCAGGCGGGGCCAAGGCGGGCGAGGGCAGCATTCCAGACGATGCTTTCTGGATGTCCGGCCATGACGGGCAAACCGTCATGATCGTTCCATCGATGCATCTGGCCGTGGTGCGTCTGGGGCTGACGCCCACCCGTTCAGGCTATAGCGTCCAAAACCTTGATGCGCGCGTCGTGGAGGCTCTTCGCTAAAGCTTTACTCGGCCAGCACTATTGGTCTGATTCCAACATTTGCATCCCTCGGTTCACGCACTGAGTAGATGTTGGAATCATAAAGACCACCAGCAACTATATGTATCTAGCGGATTTTTCGAATTTGACGTTTGAAACCGCATATGTGTCAGCCGGGATTCAAACGTCAAAATCAATCCACCAGCTTGCGGAAATCCTTGCCGCTCGGGTTCTGGAAGGCACTCAGGCCGAATTCGGGCAGCACCGCATAGAGATGATCGAAAATATCGGACTGTATCTGCTCGAAAGACGCCCAGACCGTGGTGTTGGCGAAGCAGTAAATTTCGAGAGGCAGTCCCTCCGGCGTCGGGTCCATCTGGCGCACGAGCAGCGTCATGCCCTTATGAACGCCGGAGTGATTGCGCAGATAATTTTCCACATAGGCACGGAACGTGCCGATATTTGTGAAACGCCGCGTGTTGACGGGATTTTTGGCGCGGTCGCCTAGCCTGTCGTTCCACTCGGCGATTTCCTTGGCCTTTTTGGGCAGATAATCAGCCAGCCAGTCGACGGATGCCATGCTTGCGCGTTCATCCTCGGAGAGGAAACGGATTGAGTTCTGATCGATGTAAAGCGCACGCTTGATGCGACGACCGCCCGATTCCTGCATGCCGCGATAATTCTTCATCGGTTCGGTGATGAGCTTGCGGATCGGGATGGTGGTGATCGTTTTGTCGAAATTCTGCACCTTGACCGTATAAAGCGCGATTTCCGTCACATCACCATTGGCATCGAGGTTCTTCATCTCGATCCAATCTCCCACGCGAACCATGTTTGACGAGGCGATCTGCATACTGGCGACCAGTGAGAGCAGCGTGTCCTGAAAAACGAGGATCAGCACGGCAGCCATTGCACCGACACCGGAAAGCAGAATAACCGGCGACTTATCAAGCAGGGTTGCGATGATAAGGACAGCGGCGATGATATAGACCGCCAGCTTGGTGACCTGAATATAACCCTTGATGGGCCGATAACGCGCTTCCGGACGTCTATGATAAAGCGTGTCGACCACACCGAATGCAGAAGTGACCGCTAAGGCCAGCGTCAGAATGATAAAGGCAATCGCAACATTACGAATGATCGTGATCGCGGTATCCGGCAGTCCCGGGATCGCCAGAATGCCGGAAGAAATGATCAGGGCAGGAATGATATTAGCCAGACGGCTGATGACGCTGTGCTGCTTCAGCTCTTCGTCCTGACCGAATGAAGTTTTCCGAACGATCCGGTCAAGCAGCTTGAGCAGAATTGCCTTGATCAGAAAATTTGCGATGAATGCGGAGAGAAACAATCCCCCAAGAGCCGTAAGCGTCTCCGCCCACGGATGTGCAATAAAGAATTCCGACAATAGATTTTCCCGAGACGTATTTTCGCGAGTGTTGATGGTTGCCGTTCAACGACCACCACAGTTTTGATGATTGTATCATCGAGATTTATTGCGAAATAAGGCGGTGCGGCCTCCAAATCAACCGCCGGGAGTATTTTTAAGAGATGCCGATCCCGTTAAATTATCCACGGACCGGCATCTATATGCGAATTGCTACAGTCTTTGATCTTCAAAGAGAGGCGGTGATGCCGCCATCCACATAGAGCACATGGCCATTGACGAAGGATGAGGCATTGGACGCAAGGAAGATGCAGGCGCCGACAAGCTCATCAACCTTGCCCCAGCGCCCCGCCGGGGTGCGCTTTTCAAGCCAGTTGGAGAAAGCAGGATCTGAAACCAGAGCGGCGTTCAACGGCGTGTCGAAATATCCCGGCGCGATAGCGTTGCATTGCAAGCCGTATCTGGCCCAATCGGTGGCCATGCCCTTGGTGAGATTGCCGACCGCGCCCTTTGTGGCGGTATAAGGGGCTATGCCCGGTCTGGCGAGGGCCGTCTGGACGCTGGCGATGTTGATGATCTTGCCCGCGCCGCGTTTGATCATATGTCTGGCAACAGCCTGCCCCACGTTGAACACGGTGGAGACATTGGCTTTCAGCAAACGTTCAAAAGCGTCGGCTGGAAAGTCTTCCAGCGGGGTGCGGTGCTGCATGCCCGCATTGTTGACGAGAATGTCTATGGGGCCGAAATCCGCTTCGAACTTGTCTACGGCCGCGCGAACGGCTTCATGGTCCGTCGCATCGAAGGCCAGTGTATGCTTCACTCCGAGGCTTTCGGCTGCCGCCTTCAGCTTGGCCGCATCGCGACCGTTGAGAATGACGTCAGCCCCAGCGGCGGCGAGGCCTTTTGCCAGCGCATAGCCGATCCCTTGCGAAGAGCCGGTCACAAGCGCGCGTTTGCCTGTCAGATCGAAGAGTTGGACGCTCATAGTTCCTCCTGAAGCGGTTCGGTCAGCACAAAGCGATTGAACCTGCCTCGCACTTATTTTGAAGTTCTTTAGTTGAATGCAATCTGGGTTTTCATCGATTGTGTTTTATCCGACGCGATATCGAAGGCTCTCAGCGCATCGGCCAGCGGCAGGGTCTGCGTGATGAGCGGTTTGACGTCGATCAACCCGTCCTGCATGAGCTTTACAGCGAGACCGAATTCTTCGTGGAATCGGAAAGAACCGCGCAGATCGAGTTCCTTGGCCGTTATCGTGTTGATCGGCAGGTTCATCTCGCCGCCGACTCCGAGCTGTACGATGATGCCGCGCGGTTTAAGCGCTTGAATGCCTGCCACAAGAGCAGATGCTGCGCCGGAACATTCGTACAATATGTCGAATGCACCCTTGTTCTGGCTGAATTCGGCCAGACCGTCCGGGTTCTGCGAAAGATTGATCGTGCGATCCGCACCAGCCTTGCGCGCGAAATCCAGCGCTGGCCCGGAAATATCCGCCGCGACGATCTCCGCCGCGCCTGCGCGACGGGCCGACAGGATCGAAAGCGTACCGATCGGGCCGCAGCCGGTCACCAGCACGCGTTTGCCCAAAATCTCCCCCGCGCGGCGTGTGGCATGCAGTGTGACAGCGAGCGGTTCAGCCATCGCCGCTTCACCGGCGCTGAGACCATCGGCCTTCACACATTGGCTCGCCTGCGCGACGAGCTGTTCCCGGAACGCGCCTTGAATATGCGGGAAGGGCATCGCCGATCCGTAAAAACGCATGTTGAAGCAGTGATTGGGCAGCCCTTTGAGGCAATATTCGCAGTGACCGCAGGGACGGGACGGCGATATGGCGACCAGATCGCCGATGGCTAGCCCGGAAACGCCTTCGCCGAGCGCTGCGATATGACCGGAAACCTCGTGCCCGAGGATCATCGGTTCCTTGACGTGCACGGTGCCGAAGCCGCCATGGTTGTAATAATGCAGGTCGGAGCCACAAATGCCGCCAGTGGCGAGACGGATTTCAACCTCGCCGGGACCGGGCGTCTCGGGCTCACGCTCGTCAATGCGCAAATCCTTTGCAGCGTGGATGACAATCGCTTTCATCGCGTCCTCACAAAACCGGAATGGGGAGGGCCGGCCCACGAAGTGAGCCGACAAATTATTGAAGACCAGTATGCCTACAAGTCGCGCGTTTGAAACCCTTATCCGCAGCGAAACTCACAAAACATATGGCATTGCTTTTACAGCAGAATGTACGGGCTGTTTCCCTTCATCACAAACAGAAAGAGCGCCCCGAGGGGCGCTCTTTTATCACTTCGAAATGCTCAGACCTTATCGCCGCCGTTCGATCAGCTGCAGCCGCTCGTTGCGCCGCATGTGTCACACTTCAGGCAGGTGCCGTTACGCACCATCGTGAAGTTCTGGCACTCGGTGCAGCTATCGCCGGTATAACCCTGCATCATCGATTTGATGCGACGGTCGGCTTCGATCTTCTTTGCCGAGTTGGCGCTTTCGGCGCGGGCCGAAGCGGCGTCGGCAGCAGCCTTGTCGGAGAACAGTTCGGTTGCAGCCGAGGTTTCCTGCTGCTGTACCGGAGCGGTCTGCTCTTCAAACTCACGCTTGAAAGCCGTTGCACCTTCCGTCACCAGACCGATGGTCGCCGGGCGACCAGCCGGAGTAGCGCTGGACTTCAATGTCGTGACATTCGAAGCCTGCGGTGCTGATGCCGACGAACCCTTGGCTTCGCTGCCCGGCGTCGTATTGGTCACCAGTGTCGGCTTGTAGCCGCGCGTCCAGCCGGTCGAAACCAGATTGGTCTTGCCTTCCTGGATACCCTTGCCGAGCGCCGTGTTCGAGAAATCGCTCGTGTCGACATGGGCGAGGTCGTTGCGACCCAGATAGGAGACGGCCAGTTCGCGGAACACATAGTCGATGATCGACGTTGCGGTCTTGATCGCGTCATTGCCGATGACGATGCCAGCGGGTTCGAACTTGGTGAAGGTGAATGCCTCCACATATTCTTCCAGCGGCACGCCATATTGCAGGCCGAGCGATACAGCGATGGCGAAGTTGTTCATCATCGCACGGAAAGCAGCGCCTTCCTTGTGCATATCGATGAAGATTTCGCCGAGGCGTCCGTCACCGAATTCACCGGTGCGCAGATAGACCTTGTGTCCGCCAACGACAGCCTTCTGGGTGTAGCCCTGACGGCGGTTCGGAAGCTTTTCGCGCTCATGCACGATCTTCTCGATGACCTTTTCGACGATGCGTTCCGTCACCTGAACGGCGCGGGCCGCGGCTGGTGCTTCGATCAGCGCTTCGACTGCATCATCTTCGTCTTCATCGTCCGAGATCAGCGCGGCGTTGAGCGGCTGCGAGAGCTTGGAACCGTCGCGGTAAAGCGCATTGGCCTTCAGAGCCAGCTTCCAGGACAGCATGTAGGCGTTCTTGCAGTCTTCGACGGTCGCGTCGTTCGGCATGTTGATCGTCTTGGAGATCGCGCCCGAAATGAATGGCTGTGCGGCAGCCATCATGCGGATGTGGCTATCCACCGACAGGTAACGCTTGCCGATCTTGCCGCATGGATTGGCGCAATCGAACACTGCGTAGTCTTCTTCTTTGAGGAACGGTGCGCCTTCGAGGGTCATTGCGCCGCAAACATGGATGTTCGCAGCTTCGATGTCCTTCTTGGAGAAGCCCAGAGCCGGCAGCATTTCAAACGAGAAATCGTTCAGCTGTTCGTCGGTGAGCTTCAGCACGTCCTTGCAGAAATCTTCGCCCAGCGTCCACTTGTTGAAAGCGAACTTGATGTCGAACGCGCTCTTGAGCGCTGCATTCAGGGCTTCGATCTTCTCATCGGTGAAGCCTTTGCCGCGCAGCGACGAAGGATTGACGCCTGGAGCCTGATTGATGTTGCCGTGGCCGACAGCATAGGCTTCGATTTCGGCGATCTGGCTTTCCGAATAGCCGAGCGTGCGGAGTGCTTCCGGCACAGCGCGGTTGATGATCTTGAAGTAGCCACCACCGGCCAGCTTCTTGAACTTCACCAGCGCAAAGTCAGGCTCGATGCCGGTCGTGTCGCAATCCATGACGAGGCCGATCGTGCCGGTTGGCGCGATAACGGTCGACTGGGCGTTGCGGTAGCCGTGCTGCTGCCCAAGTTCCAGCGCTTTGTCCCAAGCCGCGCGGGCATGGGTGATCAGGTCCTGATCCGGGCAGTCTTCAGCAATCAGTGCAACCGGGTTGACGGCGAGGCCTTCATAACCTTCAGTCTCTCCATGGGCGGCCAGACGATGGTTGCGCATGACGCGCAGCATATGTTCCGCATTCGGCTCATAGCTTGGGAAAGTACCCAGTTCCTTCGCCATTTCGGCGGAGGTTGCATAGGCAATGCCGGTCATGATGGCGGTCAGCGCACCGCAGATGGCGCGGCCTTCATCCGAGTCATAAGGAATACCGGATGTCATCAGCAGGCCGCCAATATTGGCATAGCCGAGGCCGAGCGTGCGGTATTCGTAGGAGAGGCGGGCAATTTCCTTGGACGGGAACTGCGCCATCATCACCGAAATTTCGAGAACGATGGTCCACAGGCGCGCCGTGTGCTCGTAAGCCGCAATGTCGAACGAACCGTCCTTGTTGCGATAGGTGAGCAGGTTGATCGACGCCAGGTTACAAGCCGTATCATCAAGGAACATATATTCCGAGCACGGGTTGGAGGCGCGGATCGGACCGGCGACCGGGCAGGTGTGCCAGTCGTTCATGGTCGTGTTGTAGTGCAGACCCGGATCAGCGGAGGCCCATGCGGCATAACCGATCTTTTCCCAAAGATCGCGCGCCTTCAAGGTCTTCATGACCTTGCCGTCCTTGCGTGCGGTCAGGTTCCAGTCGCTGTCGTTTTCGACGGCGCGCAGGAATTCGTCCTTCAGCGAGACGGAGTTGTTCGAGTTCTGGCCCGAAACCGTGAGATAGGCTTCCGAATCCCAGTCCGTGTCGTAGGTCTTGAACTGAATATCGGTATAGCCCTGACGCGCAAACTGGATCACCCGCTTGACGTAGTTTTCCGGAACCTGGTTCTTCTTGGCTGCCTTGATTTCGCGCTTCAGGGCAGGGTTCTTCGACGGATCGAAGCAATCATCATTATCGGCTTCGCAGTTGACGCAAGCCTTCATGATCGCAGCCAGATGCTGCTTGACGATCTTGGAACCGGTGACGAGCGAAGCGACCTTCTGCTCTTCCTTCACCTTCCAGTCGATATATTCTTCGATATCCGGATGGTCGATGTCGACAACGACCATCTTTGCGGCGCGACGGGTCGTGCCGCCCGACTTGATGGCGCCCGCAGCGCGGTCACCGATCTTGAGGAAGCTCATCAGGCCAGACGACTTGCCACCGCCGGAAAGCTTTTCGCCTTCGCCACGCAGATGGCTGAAGTTGGAGCCCGTGCCGGAACCGTATTTGAACAGGCGCGCTTCGCGAACCCAAAGGTCCATGATGCCGCCTTCATTGACCAGATCGTCGGCGACGGACTGGATGAAGCAGGCATGCGGCTGTGGGTGTTCGTAGGACGACTTGGATTTGGTCAGCTTGCCAGTCTGCCAGTCGACATAGAAATGGCCCTGACCGGGACCGTCAATGCCGTAAGCCCAATGCAGGCCGGTGTTGAACCATTGCGGGCTGTTCGGTGCGACGCGCTGGGTGGCGAGCATATAGGCAAGCTCGTCGCGGAAGGCGAGGGCATCTTCTTCCGAACCGAAATAGCCGCCTTTCCAGCCCCAGTAGGTCCAGGTGCCGGCAAGGCGATCGAAAACCTGACAGGCGTCCATCTCGGAGCCATAACGCTCGTTCTGCGGCAGCGATGCCAGCGCATCTTCATCGGCGACCGAGCGCCACAGCCACGACGGGACGTCGTTTTCTTCAACTTTCTTCAGATGGGCGGGCACGCCAGCCTTGCGGAAATATTTCTGCGCAAGAATGTCTGCTGCAACCTGGCTGAACTGAGCCGGTACATTGATGTTTTCCAGGCGGAATACGATGGATCCATCGGGATTTTTGATCTCGCTGGTCGCAGTCCGAAACGCGATGTCCGCATAGGCCGACTGATTCTCTTTCGTGAAACGGCGTTCGATCTTCATCTTTTCCATCCAAACGTTCTATATATAGTAGCGCCAAAGGTGAGTTTCCACCATGGCCCGCCACTTGCTGTCTGTACCGCGTCTCTGTTTGAAAGCCCTCCTGCGAGGAAGGGCTTCTTGGTGAGGATTCCGGCACATAACCGGGATCCCGAATTCTGCTTCTGCTGCATTCGGCGCATAACAAAACACCCCAAGGCAGCCAGAGCTATCCTCGTCAGGGGTATTGCAAACCAACAAATCAGCAGATCGAAAAATACTCTATCTTGTAAGAAGCATGAGCGCAAATACTAAATCTAGTGTTAACGCTCTTTCGTCATGTGGCTGCATCTGCTTCTCCAAAGGTGGTCCGGCCCGGAAATCGGGCACGACGAAGCCCGGAGCGACAACTACGCTGAATAAGCGCAACGCCCGTTCCAGAACTTGACTAACCTGAAAGAAAGACCGGCTATTCAGACGCCCGGCCACGCCACTTACGCAACGATAAGTTCATAAAAAACGACTCGGCTGCGAGCGTCAAGCATTGGTTTGTTGTAAGGCGTCCAACGCTAGATATTGTGCGTAAGGCGCTGGGGCTAATGTGGATAACGGGGAGAAGAGAAGCTTTTGTGAACGAAGCCGGCTAAAACGCTTTTACCTCTTTTTAACCAATCATTGAGGGCAATTATTGCGCAAAAACAGTGGGATCGAACGACGCTCTGATGCAGGGTCTGAGCAAAAAGCGTGAGATGGCAGCTCGAAATAGTCTGCTGTGAGCGATTGAAGCCTTGCACAGGACGCTGTGAATTTCGTTCCGGGAGCGATGCGGATAGTGATCACGAGGCTCTATAGGTAGATTTCCCGCTGGAAACGCTACGGATAGGCCGAGCAAGCTTAGATATGTAGCGTTAATGGAGAAATGACGCCGCTATTCAGCAGCGACTCTCATACCCGAATCACCAAAGCGCAGAAGAATCTGCTTTAGCTCGGTCTCTTCGACGCGCCTTGCCGCTTCATCCGGGCACACCCATTCGCAGATGCGCTGATCTTGTTCTGGCCAGCTTTTCTCCTGACCAGTAAAGCGGACAGCATAAACCGCGACCGAAAACTGGTTGATCCGCTCTGGCGGCATATCCATTTTGCAGTAATTGAAGCTGCCGATGGGTTCGGGCGTGACATCGCCACGAATGCCTGCTTCTTCGAAAGCTTCGCGCAAGGCTGTTTCAGCGAGTGTGCGACCGACTTGCGGCCAGCCCTTGGGGATGATCCAGCGGCCCGTACCGCGGCTTGTAATGACAAGCACCTGAAGAGCGCCCATTTCGCGACGATAGACAAGGGCCGCAACCTGCTGCAAACGGCCAGAAGGCGTAAGAATACGCTTTTCCGTTGCAATAAGTTGTTTGGCGACCGTCTTCACTGCGAAATTCCCTCTTTTCCTTAAAATGGAATGATTCGCCAAAATAACAACTGCTCAAATGCGCAACAGACCTTACAAAAGGACGAAAAAGTCCTTTATTTTAAAGCTACTATTGAAATACAGGGAGGGCGCGTTGCTATTCAACGCCGAACCTGACCGCTACCAGCGCCATTTCGACCATTTTCTTATAGCACGCGATTACGGCAGAAATATCCTTTTTTCTGTTTTCGTTTTCTGCGTTTTTTGAGAGTGCCTTCTTTCTTTTAAAAAAGCCCTCCATCCTGCTGGTTTTATACGCAGAACAATTGTGCCCAATAAAAAATGCCAGCCGGTTAGAGCTGGCATTTCGAATGTCTCGGGGTGCGATATGCTGGAACTTATCCGCGCTTGTCGCCTGCAATCGGCTCCAGATAGGTGTAGCCCATATCCCACGGGAAATAGATCCAGGTGTCCTGCGATACTTCGGTCACGAAGGTATCGACCAGCGGGCGGCCTTTCGGCTTGGCATAAACCGTTGCAAAATGCGCCTTTGGCATCATTTCACGGACGATTGCAGCAGTCTTGCCGGTATCGGTAAGGTCGTCGACGACGATCACGCCTTCGCCGCCATTTTCCAGAAGCTGTTCGCCGATGCCCTTCAGGATCTGCATTTCGCCCTGCGACGTGTAGTCGTGATAGGAGGCAATGCAGACGGTTTCGATAAGGCGGATGCCGAGTTCACGGCATATAATGGCCGCAGGCACCAGACCGCCGCGCGTAATCGCGACGATTGCACGCCAATCGCGCCCCATGCCGGAAATGCGCCAGGCAAGCGCGCGGGCATCGCGGTGAAACTGATCCCAGGATACGGGAAAGGCTTTATCGGGCAAGGACATCGAAACGCTCCATGGAACAGTCCGTGGGCTGTGGCCCACAGACTGGCTAAACCAAAAATGCGCGATGACCACCGTCAAGCGCGCTGAACTGTGTAGACCTTTGCTTTCGCCGTCTGCGCCCACGTTAAGGGGCTGCAACACGATGAAAAGGTTTCTTCAACCCGGCACAGTCAGCGCCGGGTAGTGCTGATAACCGCAAAAACACCGATCTTGCAAGTCTGTTATGGCTTGAGGCGGCTTGATGCGACGAATTGGGGATAATTGCCCGCTCGATATGGGCGGACATATCACCGCGAAAACAGTGTCAGAACGGGAAGTTCATTGAGCATTGAACGAGTCACGCCACCAAAAACCAGCTCGCGCAGACGCGAATGGCTATAGGCGCCCATGACGAGCAGATCGGCACGCTCCGCGATGATATGTTCGCGCAGCGCATCCTGCGCATAGCGTCCATTCGAACCGAGCGGCGTGACATTCACTTCAATACCATGGCGAGCAATGGATTCAGCCAGCTCGGTACCGGCGAGCGCTTCGTCCTCGCCCTCAGCTTCTGGCGGGTCAACCCATACGATTTCAGTACGGCCAGCCTGTTTCATCAGGGGCAGGGCATCGAATGCGGCGCGCGCCGCTTCTCGCTTGCCATTGAAGGCAACAACAATCCGGTCGAGCGACAATGGCCGCATCACAGGTGCATAAGGCACGAGCAGAACCGGGCAGCTTGAATTGAAGACAATCGTGTCGGCGGTTTCGTCATTGGTGGCTGGATCATCGGGATCCGGCTGGCCTGCCACCAGCAATTCCGCACCGAGACACGAGGTCAGAACGCCATCGGCAGCGGTGCCGGTTTCCGAGCGGGTGATACGGAATTCGAAGTGTGCATCCTGACGGCGCATCTCTTCTTCAAAAACATGTTTCAGCCGCTCTGACAGTTCCTTGTGCTGCTTGTCATGCAGTTCGAACATGCCGGGATCGATAAACCCGTTGGGATCGGCATATACGATGGGAGAGGGGATGGAATAGAGGCCGATGACATGAAGATCGGGCACTTTTCGCATCAAAAGCGCGATGGCGGACAGAACCCGCTTCAGCTCGGCTTCGCTCCGGGAATAGGCAACCACCGTTTTGTAGGTCATGACCGATCTCCTTCCAGCTGTGTTTCCATTTTAGCATAGAATGCAACGAGTTGCGCACGCAAAAGGTTGCAAGACTTAAAGGAAGTGTTTTCGAATATGCCAGTTTGGTCAGCTTGCGCCGGAAGCCACCAGCCCGGCAATCATGGCGTCAATTTCGGCAGCTGCCGCATCGATCTTCTGCGGATCGCTGCCGCGCACCACAAGCTCGGTGCTGAAGCGCCCATTTTCGAATTTCGGATAGGAACCGATGATCGTATCGGGATTCTGCTTCTGGATTTCGGCCAGCGGCGCGCCGATGACGCCTTCGCCGAAGGGACAGAGCACAGCGCGTGACAAGAGTTTGCGGCCAGTCCGCAAGGTGGGGATTACGTTGTCCAGCATGGCCTGAAATACGGACGGAACGCCCGCCATCACATAGACATTGCCGATATGAAAGCCCGGTGCGGAAGAGACCGGATTGTCGATATGTTCCGACCCTTGCGGCATACGGGCCATGCGCTTGCGGGAATCGGTGAATTCCAGACCGCGCCGCGCATAATTGTCGTTGAGAAGCTTCATGGCCTTTTCATCATAGATGCAGGGCACACCAAAGGCTTTTGAAACGGCGTCGGCAGTGATGTCGTCATGGGTCGGGCCAATGCCGCCCGAAGTGAAGACATAATCAAAGTTCGGACGCAGGGCATTCAGCGCGGCGACAATGGCGTCTTCCTCGTCCGGCACGATGCGCACTTCCTTGAGATCGATGCCCACGGCGGTCAGCAGATCGGCGAGATGCCCGATGTTCTTGTCCTTGGTGCGCCCGGAGAGAAGTTCGTCGCCAATGGCGAGCATTGCAGCCCTGACGGCCTGCTGCGAAGTGTCGGTCATGCCCAGACTCCATTTCAATTTGGCGACAGTTAAGCCTCAGGCGCACCGCGCCGCAACCGGTTTGTCGCAAAAGACAAAATGTTCCTCCGTTCGGTCATCTTCCCAAAATGAAAATGCTCTCTAGTTGAGTGAATGCGGAAAAGGGGTTCCGCAAAACCGAAAACGGAGACGTCAGATGGTAAAAGTTCTGGTGCTGTACTATTCGTCCTACGGGCATATGGAGCAGATGGCCAAGGCTGCGGCAGAAGGCGCGCGCGAAGGCGGCGCGGAAGTCACGATCAAGCGGGTGCCCGAACTGGTTCCGCTCGAAGTCGCCAAGGCCTCGCATTATAAGGTCGATCAGGACGCAGCCATCGCATCGCCGAACGATCTGGTCGAATATGACGCCATCATATTGGGCACCGCGACCCGCTATGGCATGATGGCCGCGCAGATGAAAAATTTTCTCGATCAGACCGGTGGTCTGTGGGCCAAGGGCGCGCTGCTCAACAAGGTCGGCTCGGTGATGGTGTCAACGGCGACGCAGCATGGCGGCGCGGAACTGGCCTTGATTTCGGCGCAGTGGCAGTTGCAGCATCATGGCATGATCATTGTGCCGCTTTCCTATGCCTATCAGGGGCAGATGGGCAATGATGTGGTGCGCGGCGGTGCGCCTTACGGCATGACGACGACGGCAGATGGCGATGGTTCGCGCCAGCCATCGGCACAGGAACTGGAGGGCGCACGTTTTCAGGGCAAGCGTGTCGCTGAAATCACCGCCAAACTGCACGGCTGACGGTATTCCATCAAAACAAAAGCCGCCGGGAAAACACGGCGGCTTTTGCATGAAAAATTGTGGTGCGGTCGGCGGGAAACAACAGTTTCGTCACCTAACCGTTGAAATTAAAGGGTTTTTCGCTGCGGTGATTTCCTGTGTTTGTAGTGTTTTTTGTAGCGCCGGTCAAGTTTTCCGATTAGTAATCCGAGGATGGGTTTGGCTTAACGTTCAGTTTGAGAGATTAGATGATCACGATCGCCCAAAAAAGCGGGACACGGTCTATCGTTATTGCTGGGTGTGGGATTCGGCTGGAGCAACCCTACGAACTCGCTTCCGGTATCGTCATTACGCCAGAAGTGCCGGTTTTATCACCTGACGTTGTGGCGAAGAGTTGCAGGAACTTCGCTGATTATATTGCAGTGATTTCGGGCCAAAAGATTCAGAGTTTTGCTATTGAAATTCATGCAAGCTTAGATAGTCCAGATGAACTCACTGCGAAAGCTTGGAACGCGCTTTGGGATTTTCACCTTCTGTCAGTCGCTACCCATACACCTTGTTTTTCGTTGTACAGCTATGCTGTTGGTGCTGAGCCTGTTCTGACGGCGGCAAACCGCACGATAGTATTTCGACCGATAGAGTCCCTCAAATTGGTGTCGGAGAGCTCCTTGACATGGGCCTCCAAGCATCGTGAAAAATTCGATAAGCTAATCGGAAACTCTTTGTTTAGTCGAGCGATGAGATGTTATGGCAATGCCCAACAACTTATCGACTTTGATACAAGAATAATGCTGCTGTGGTCGGGAATTGAAGGCTTACTTTCCGTCGATGGCGAGCTGAACCGCCGATTGGCACTCTACACCGCGCTTCTAATGGATGGTAGTCACACTGAGAAGATGCAGTGGTTCAACGATGTGAAGAAGGCATACGGTATTCGTTCTAAGGCAGTTCATGGTTCCTCATTAGACGCGAAATTGTTGCAGGAAGGGTATTTGCAAGCTGCTAGAATCCTTTCCAATCTGTTGGCTCGATGCGTTGAACTTGGCCGGATACCCAGTCCGACCGAGCTGGATGCACAAGCCGTTGCAGGAAATCTGGAATGATTGACCCGCTTTTCAAAGTGCGGACCTGACCGCATAAGATTAGCAAGGGGCCGGGAAGGAAATTTATGTTTTTTTCCTTTCGAGGTCGTAGCGCACCATATCCAAAAAAGCATCCCGGCTGTCCTGATTTCGCGGTGGAACACATAGCTAGGTTGATTTCGGAGCGCGAATGGGAAGGTGTCAAGCTGGGCCGTGCCGTGGGCATTACCATTGACGGCATCCTGCGGCACCAGATGACCGAATATGAAACCCTTCTGTTGCACGGAGTAGACCGGAAGGAAGCCAGAAGGCGTGTTCAGCCGAAGGTCAATGCGATGCTAAAGGTATGGGCGAAGCGGCCAGAGGCGAAACCACCTGCGCCTCGGTGTGAACCGCGAAAAAAGCAGACGCCGTGAAAAAATGCAGATACGCCTACACAGACGGAAGCGCGTGAATACTCCGCTCAGCCGAACGTTTGGCTAGCCGTGCTAGCGTTGACCGGGAACAGCCTGTCGCCTTCACAATGGCGTTCCAACTTTGACCAGCGCGAAGCATCCCGATAATTGCTTCATTCTTCTCTGTATTCTCCGGGCGTCCAGCGTATTTGCCATCGCTCTTTGCCTTGGCGATGCCTTGGGCCTGCCGTCTGCGTCTGTCCTCGTAATCCTTGCGAGCGATAGCGGCAAGCATGTCCAGCAGCATTCCATTGATAGCTTCGGCCATACGAGCGGTGAAATCATCGTTCCCGGTAGCGGCGAGTTGCCATGACGTTGGGAGGTCAAGAGCTACGACCTTCACCTGTCGCTGTCGTATCTCGGAGCGAAGGCGCTCCCAGTCAGCAGCATTCAAGCGGCTGAGGCGGTCAACCTGTTCGACCAGCAATATGTCTCCGGGGCGACTGTCAGCTAAAAGGCGGAACAACTCCGGGCGTTGAAGGGAAGCGCCACTTTCATTCTCTGTGTAGGTAGCGGCGATAGTCAGGCCCCGATCAGAAGCGAAGGCTTCCAAATCAGCGCGGGCGCGTGAGGCGTCCTGTTCCTTGGTCGAGGCACGGAGATAAGCGCGAGTGAACATGAAAGAGACCTGTTGGTTCGTTTTAAGTGGTCTCTTATTTATCGGTTCGATTTGAGTTGTCAATCCATATTATCGAACCATCACGCATCGCGGTTCGCTAATGGTACACCCTAATGACATTATGCTTCGTCATCACTGGTGGAGAGAATCTTGAAAACGGCAACGGTCGAGCCTGTTGCTTCTAGGCATAGCTCTGCCAGTCGTTTGGTGGCTGTACGTCTGTGCTGTAGGTTGAGCGTCAGATCGATGGACGCTTTTGCATGCGCTCGCACTTCTTTGAAGCTTGCTCCTGAGAACGAATAATGCAGGAAGGCTTCTAGCATCCGCTTGGCATCGGTCTTACTAGGGGCAACGCCGTCGATGCTTTCGTGTTTTGTTGGATCAAAGACCTCTTGCCCCAGTGAGATAAGCGCCTCTCGGCAAAGAAGCCCGACTGCTTGGAAGTCCTCTTCATTTTTGGCGGTTTCGAGTTGCTGTCGAGCTTTGGTGAACGCTCTGTCGACTCGGTCCCACCCACTGGTCTCTCGAATCTGAACGAAGAATCTCTCTGTTTTTGCGGTCACAGAAGAGATTAATGGCTCGAATAAACGCCTGATGTGCGTTCTACGGTCTTGATATGATTGGAGATGTTCCTTGTAATAATGATACCAGTCCCACAAATCGGAGAACCCGTTTGCATATTCAAACTCACACTCCTTCGCGATGCTGGAAATCCGCACCTGACGTGCTTTGTAATAGTCATTCACGTCTTGAATCTGGCTTCCTCCTGTCGCAACCGAAATCATGACTTCTCGTTGCACAATCAGCTCAGGGAGTAACGCTCGCCGGTCATAGTCTGGAAGCATGCCTGACGTTGCAACATTGAAGTCTTTAAAGTTGAACGCCAGAAACTCGACCTCACTCGCGCAGATAGCTTCGGCAATTCGCTTCCGATCAAATTCAGGCAGAGAACTGAGGGCTTCCGAGTAAGGCTGTGGTGCGGAAATTTCCAAGACTGATTGCGTACCATGCCATGGGCGCAACTGCTCCTCTATGACTTGGCCGGTTGCTAACTCCAATAGCTTTGCCAAATCGAATCTTTGTAACCGCTCAAGATAATTTTGGGCATTCACCAATGACATTTCGACCGTTCGCGTTGATTTAATTCACAAAAATGAAGACCTCCCCGTCACGGAAGTCAACCTCCGCATCGGACAGCTTCACAATTCAAAGATTAGGCCGCGCTGCGGACTGACACAACGTCCAACAACCGCTCAGTCAATTGCTTCCCCGCTGCGGTCAGGTAAATGACTGGCGACCTTCCGCCCTCAGGGTCAAGGCTGCGCTTGATAAGGTTCAAGCCCGGAGAGCCGTGGCGTGTCCGTGAAGTCAGCGCCGTGACGTTGCGGGAGATGGAAGACTGGCTAACACCGATAATGTCCGGCAAATCACACTGCTGCACCCCCGGCCTCATGGCGATCACTAGGAAGACCGATGCCATCTGCATAGGCATCTCTGGTCGCAACTCCCGGAACGATTCCAGCAGTCGGTAAATCTCAGTCAGCTTAACGAGGTTATCAATACCAGCCTTTTTCCGCACTAAACCCCCTGCATGAATATGGCAATTCCCTAAGAATCTCAGAGGGTTGAAGGCAAGTCAAGAGAGTGGTCAGGCACGGCTAGGGGGCATCGGGGGGTACGCGCGCTGCCACTCTATCGATTGCCGCCTCGAATTTTTGCGGGAAAATAGCCGCTACCCTCAGGACAGCACAATGCACCCCTCAGGTCGACTCAGGGAGGCCCGTGGAGAGGGAAATAGCGATGGGATGAGGGAATGCCTCAGGCTTACTTCAAGGCTCTCAGTGAGTCTGTATTTATCCGGTAACCGGCGAGCAATGCATCATGTCACTCTCATCGATGACCTCTTCCTTCACGCCATAAAGAGTCTGCGCGTCATGAAGATTAATGACAGTGCCATCCGGTGATCGGAGGCGATCTACCTGAATAGCGACAGCTACTCTCATCCCCACGTCCGTGCATAAATAGCGCACATCGCGTAAGCTGAACTGTTGAGCGATCTGAAAATCCGGCAGAAACATCATGTGCGGTAGTCCTCCTGAATAGTGACAACACTCGCCATAGCACCGCCAGAACTCAGCACCAAACTGCTTCCTACTGTGCTTCCTTCGCGGACAGCATCCGCTCATCCTTCGGCTTTGGGAGCGCCTGCTGAACAGCTTGGACAGCGGAAGTCACCGACTGGTTGCCTTCGACCAGTGCGCGGAGGAGACGATTGGTTTCAGCCTGCTGACTGACCAGCTCCATGAGGAGGCCGTGGTTGTCTGCCGGAACCGGCTGCGCTGTCTTGAACTTGGCTTCCATTCGGTTGAACGCTTCGATGTACTGGAGCTTGAACTGGAGAGCCTTCTTGCCGGTGAAGCCCATGGCGAGGAGAGTGAAGCCATCACGGGTCATGTCAAAAGCGGGCATCTCCCGCCCATACTTATCTAAAAGGGCAGTAGGGAGGAACAAAGATGCCCCCAAATCTGGGGACAAGTCCATGCTCCGTATGTCCCGCAATACATGATCATGACGCTTGCCGAAGAACTCGGCCACATCACGGCTGTCAGCGAACACCTTGCCGTCCTTTACGGAAACGATTGGCTGCGCTGCGGTGATGCTGGTGGAATGAATGGTCATGTCGCTTTTCCTATCTGTCAGGTGCGAATAATTGAGCTGGATTGTCGGGAGGTCAGTGCTTTGGGCGGTGAGCCTGAGCGAGCGCGGCAACGTCATAGCCTTGCTCAATGAGTTCACGGGCCTGCCAGAAGGAAATATTTCGGTTTTCAAACTGGATATGCCATAAACCGTCTTCGATTTTTGGTTTTTGACCAGCCTCTCTTCGTTGGCGGATGGGTGGTGATTGAGTTGGGGCTTTCTCTGCTCAAGGCAAAGCCATAGTACCAACATGTATCGCTTCTAGGTCAAAGAATGTCGGCCTTCCAAAATCTCTCTTACAAGCTCAGTCGCAGTCAGGGCATAACGCTGAATACCCTGCTCATACTGTTCATGTTTATGTCCGTGATCTGGTTCATCTTGGATTGGCTTCAACTAGATTTTCCTATGGAGCCACTCGTGGTGTTTGTGGGCGGGCTTGCCACGCTTTTTGCCAGTTACTGGCCATGGAAGCCAAAGTACCGGTCGCAGCGGTTGCATGGGCGAGTGATCACGAACTACATGTCCAATAATCAGAAATACGTGATTGGCTCAGGCGACACCGCCTTTACGATTCAGTGGTCAAATGCTGGCGCATCTTCGATCCACATTTACAGTGACCCAAGTGATATTGACTCAATCGCAATTGCGGACGGTGCCAACAGTTTCTCAGAAATCAAGGATGCTTCGCGGTTTGATTTTTCCAACCGTGCAAGGACGCCCAAAGAGGGGGAGATCGCCGTGGTGCGAAATATGGGAGGCTTCTATGCACTCATCCATATCCACGATATTCGAGCAACGTCACATAATGATGACCGAGACGAGATCACGTTCTCTTATGTAATCAATCCACAACGAGGGGCCGATTTTTCTTAGAAACGCCCTCGATCTGCAATAATAGAAGTTGTGTTCGTCAATATTGCTGCTGCTGTCAGGGGCGTTTTTCGAGCGGTTGTACTCTTGTGTATAGACCCCGTACAACTAGGTTGAACCAACGTGACCCTCATATTGGAGGCCTATCGCAGCAGGAATCTTTCTTCGCTCTGGACAATCCCGCCTCAGAGCTTTGAATATTGCCCGTTGCTCGCTACGCCTCTTGAGGAACTTGCTAACCACCTGTTGCGTCACGTCTAGGACGGCAGCAATCTTTTCTTGAGACAGCTCCGGAAGGTGATCGGCAAGCCAACTGACCATTTCTTGAACGGACATATCCCAGCGACCACGATCATGCTGAAACCGTTGCAAAGCCTGCTTGGCTGCAACAACATCTGCATTGTGCGTCCTATCGTGATAGTTAGATTTGGCCTGCTCCCATCGATCTATGAGCCAGAAAGCGGCATCGGGGCTGACAACATCAAAAGGGTATTTGCTTCCCTTACAATGAAGTCGTCTTCCCCAACCCTTCGCAATAACCCAATTTGATAATCTGTAGCGGCTATAGCGGCCAGATTCTTCGAGCTGTAAGAAATCAAGGTCTTTGAGAATGGCCGTCATTTCCCGGCGACCGCAACATAACAGTTCTGCGAGTTCGCTCATTCTCATCCAATCCCCTTGGCTGATTGAAATAAGCTCGCCTGTCTTCCTGTCTAGAACTTCTGTAGCGTAATCCATGGCTTCCTAGCGTCTGTCGCTTGCGGTTGGCGTTTCCCGGAAAAGCAAAAGCCCCGAACCATGATGGCCGGGGCGCTGCTCCTCCTAAGGTGAGTGCTAATTATGCAACACTATTGTGGTGGGAGGATTTCCATCAACTCCGGCTCGTGTGGTCTTCGAACCATTCCGGGTTTGTCACCTTGATGCTGGCCTGTCCTTTCGGATATTTCCCCAGCGCGGCATGGTCCGCCAAGGTGTCAGCGAGTTCATTCAAGGGGTCGCCGGAGTGCCCCTTCACCCATAGCCAATAGATACTCTTCCCTTCACACGCTGCATCAAGGGCTTTCCAAAGGCCGTCATTCTTTAGCGCCCCATCCGGTCTCCGCCATCCTCTCGCTTTCCATCCGGCAAGCCATTTGGTCATCCCGTTACACAGCATCATATTGTCAGTCACAATGATGGCTGGTGTGTCAGTTTCGACAATCCCTTCGATAGCCCGGTGGAGTTGCCCCTTAAAAACCGGACATTTTCAGGATTGAGCATTTCGGCTCAGGAACTCTCGTGGAGATTGATATCCTAAAGCCTTGTGCGGGTGAAGATTGTTATAGTGCTCGAACCATGATGGCAGTTGAGCCATGACAGTTTCGGCGTCCGGCGTCGGGTTGATCCGGACATAATCGCGCTTGAATGTTTTGACGAAAGCCTCAGCCATTCCATTTGACTGCGGGCTGCGCACTGGTGTTCTGCACTGTTCCATACCGATATCCCGGAGCAGGGACGCGGTGTTTTTCGCAATGAAGCATGAACCATTGTCGGTAAGCCACTGGATGGGCTCTGCCAGCATATTGATGCGCCCGAAGCGGTTTTCTACCGCCGTGATGACAAGGTCCTGTACATCTTCGCTCTTGATGCCTTCTGTCGTGGCCACATGAGCGATTGCTTCCCGATCACAGCAGTCGAGCGCAAATGCAACGCGGACCTTTTCCTTGTTGTCGCACGTGATCTCGAAGCCATCGGAGCACCATCTGGTATTGGAGCGCTCGACGGTGACTTGCCCGTCGTGTCTGCGTTCACCGGCAGCTCCGGTATGGCGCTGAAGGAGCAGATCATGCCGCTTCATCACGCGATAAACACGTTTGGCGTTCGGCCATGAACGCCCCTGTTCACGGGCCTTGCGCCGCAGAATGGCATGAACGCGCCGATAACCATAGGTCGACATTTCTTCAATGACCGCCTTGATCTGAGCAACCAGATCAGCGTCGGGAAGCGGAGGTCTCCCTCGGGCTCTGGAAAGGGTGCCTGTGGCGCGTGCAGCGATATTCGACCGGGCAACGCCTAACGTCTCGCATAGCGCCTTCATCGCAAAACGTCCTTCGGCAGCGAGATTGAGTGCAGCAGTCGTTTTTTTGGGCCGTTGGCGATTTCGAGGGCCTCCTTGAGAATTTCCCCTTCCATCGTCTTCTTGCCCAGAAGGCGCTGTAATTCCTTCACCTGAGCCTGAAGCGCCCGGTATTCCGAGGCAGGGACAACCTCCTCTTCGGCTGCGGTGGCAACCAAGGCACCCTGCGATGCAAGCTTGCGCCACGCGAACAGCTGGTTAGGCGCAATGCCATGACGACGGGCGACCAGACTGACCGTCGCGC
>NZ_JBQEPD010000023.1:57500-59902 GCF_052045675.1 Brucella sp. 22210 | reverse complement strand
TGGTTGCGGGGGCAGGATTTGAACCTGCGGCCTTCAGGTTATGAGCCTGACGAGCTACCGGGCTGCTCCACCCCGCGCCAGGGTGTGTATATTATAACCGGTTGGGTATTTTTAGCGTTTTACGCGTATTTGGAGTGTTTTGTATGTTTTAGAGAAGATGGTTTGATTTGTGTGCTTGGCAGACCTGGCAGCGACCTACTCTCCCGCATCTTAAGATGAAGTACCATTGGCGCTGGAGCGTTTCACGGCCGAGTTCGGAATGGGATCGGGTGCAGCCGCTCCGCCATAACCACCAGGTCGGCGAAGAACACAAATTGAGAAGCTGGATTAGGGCAGTAGGGGAATAAGCAAGTCAAGTGAGTATGTTCACTCACTGCTTCATTCACCATGCCGTCTTTCGTGCAGATAATAAAAAGCACACGACTGTGTGCCGCCGGTTTTCCGGCGCGCCCGCGCAGCCGTCTGGCGAAGCCAGACTGGCGTGAGCGATATAGATCATCAAGCTACGCTTGATGGATATTGTAAATGGGAGTGATCAAGTCGATCGAGCTATTAGTACCGGTAAGCTACATGCGTTGCCGCACTTCCACACCCGGCCTATCAACGTGGTGGTCTTCCACGGCTCTGATAGGGAATACTCGTTTTTAGGTGGGTTTCCCGCTTAGATGCCTTCAGCGGTTATCCCGTCCGTATATAGCTACCCTGCTATGCCGTTGGCACGACAACAGGTCCACCAGAGATACGTCCATCCCGGTCCTCTCGTACTAGGGACAGATCCTATCAATATTCCTACACCCACGGCAGATAGGGACCGAACTGTCTCACGACGTTCTGAACCCAACTCACGTACCGCTTTAAATGGCGAACAGCCATACCCTTGGGACCTGCTCCAGCCCCAGGATGCGATGAGTCGACATCGAGGTGCCAAACAACCCCGTCGATATGGACTCTTGGGGGTCATCAGCCTGTTATCCCCGGCGTACCTTTTATCCGTTGAGCGATGGCCCTTCCACGCGGGACCACCGGATCACTATGACCGACTTTCGTCTCTGCTCGACTTGTCAGTCTTGCAGTCAGGCAGGCTTATGCCATTGCACTCGACGAACGATTTCCGACCGTTCTGAGCCTACCATCGCGCGCCTCCGTTACTCTTTAGGAGGCGACCGCCCCAGTCAAACTACCCACCATACACGGTCCTGGACCCGGATAACGGGCCGCAGTTAGACATCCATATAGGCAAGGGTGGTATTTCAAGGATGACTCCACAATGGCTGGCGCCACTGCTTCAAAGTCTACCACCTATCCTACACATGCCGACACGAATGCCAGTGTAAAGCTATAGTAAAGGTGCACGGGGTCTTTCCGTCTAACCGCAGGAACCCCGCATCTTCACGGGGAATTCAATTTCACTGAGTCTGCGTTGGAGACAGCGGGGAAGTCGTTACGCCATTCGTGCAGGTCGGAACTTACCCGACAAGGAATTTCGCTACCTTAGGACCGTTATAGTTACGGCCGCCGTTTACTGGGGCTTCAATTCAATGCTTGCACATCTCCTCTTAACCTTCCAGCACCGGGCAGGCGTCAGACCCTATACGTCGTCTTGCGACTTCGCAGAGCCCTGTGTTTTTGGTAAACAGTCGCTACCCCCTGGTCTGTGCCACCCCCACCTAGTTGCCTAAATGGAGGTCACGCTTCTTCCGAAGTTACGCGTGCATTTTGCCGAGTTCCTTCAACGCAGTTCTCTCAAGCGCCTTGGTATTCTCTACCAGTCCACCAGTGTCGGTTTAGGGTACGGTCTATATGCAGGAGCTATTTCCTGGAACCGCTTCGCTGCAAGATCAATCCAATAAGACCTTACAACACACGCGATCCGTCACTACCTGCAGGCCCACGAATATTAACGTGGTTCCCATCGACTACGCCTTTCGGCCTCGCCTTAGGGGCCGGCTAACCCTGCTCAGATTAACTTTAAGCAGGAACCCTTGGACTTTCGGCGAGGGAGTCTCTCACTCCCTTTATCGTTACTCATGTCAGCATTCTCACTTCCGATACCTCCAGGATGTCTCACGACTGTCCCTTCACAGGCTTACGGAACGCTCCGCTACCACGCACATACGTGCATCCACAGCTTCGGTGTATGGCTTTAGCCCCGGTACATTTTCGGCGCAAAGACCCTTATTTAGACCAGTGAGCTGTTACGCTTTCTTTAAATGATGGCTGCTTCTAAGCCAACATCCTGGTTGTTTTGGGATCCTCACATCCTTTCCCACTTAGCCATAACTTAGGGACCTTAGATGGTGGTCAGGGTTGTTGCCCTCTTCACGACGGACGTTAGCACCCGCCGTGTGTCTGCCCAGTAGTACTCCCCGGTATTCGGAGTTTGATTAGGATCAGTAAGACGG
>NZ_JBQEPD010000023.1:0-52500 GCF_052045675.1 Brucella sp. 22210 | reverse complement strand
TGCGCTGGATGGCGCGCTGGCTCCCATCGCCTGTGCAAGCAAGACCGACTATCACCCTTGCGACGACTGCGATGAAGAAGAATGCGAAGTGCGCCTGATGATGCTGGATGTGCGTGAAGCCATTGCCAATGTGCTGGATCACCGCACGCTTGCCGACAGCAAGGCGCTCGCCTCGCTGTCGGAATAGCATTTTAGTTCAGGCCGCGACCGACCAGTTCGGGAACGGATCGGCCAGCGCCGACCAGCGTTCCGGCGCAAAGGTCTCATCTTCCACCAGACATGTGTCCAGCTCGGCGGTCAACGATTCCTCGCGCATCGGATCGACACCGATGAAGACGATCTCCTGACGGCGATCACCCCAGACCTTGTGGAAGTAAGGCTCCATCGCGCTCGTCCAGCCCGGCTCGGTCGGCCAATAGTTTTTCGGCACCGCCGACCACCAGCGCCCGCGCTTGGTTGTACGCACCAAAGCGCCAGCCTGACTGATCTCGCCGACAAAGTCCGGCTGGGTCGCCAGCCAGAAAAACCCCTTGGCCCGCACCACGCCCGGCCAGCTTTTATCGAGAAAAGACTGGAACTTTGCGGGGTCGAAAGGCCGACGCGCGCGATAGACGAAGGAGCGAACGCCATATTCCTCGCTTTCCGGCACATGGTCGTTGAAGCCGTAAAGCTCCTTGTACCAAAGCGGATGTTCATGCGCCTTGTTGAAGTCGAACAGGCGCGTATCCAATATGGCATCGAGCGGCACCTGCCCGAAATCAACCTCTTCGATACGCGCATCGGGGTTGAGCGAATGAATGACCTTGCGAGCCAGATCGCGTTCTTCGGGCGACGCCGTCGAAACCTTGTTCAGCACCACCACATCGGCAAACTCGATCTGCTCGACCAGAAGATCGACAAGGGTTCGCTCATCTTCATCGCCCAGCGACTCTCCCCGGTCGCGGAGAAAATCGTTCGACGCATAGTCTTTCAGCAGATTGGCCGCATCCACGACCGTCACCATCGTATCGAGCCGCGCCACATCGGCCAGGCTCTTGTCCTGCTCGTCACGAAACTCGAAGGTCGCCGCCACGGGCAGCGGCTCCGAAATGCCTGTCGATTCGATCAGTAGATAATCGAAGCGCCCCTGCTCGGCCAGTTGCGAGACTTCCTTCAGAAGATCGTCGCGCAGCGTGCAGCAGATGCAGCCATTGGTCATTTCCACCAGCTGCTCTTCGGTGCGTGAAAGATTGGCACCCCCTTCGCGCACCAGCGAGGCATCGATATTGATCTCGCTCATATCGTTGACGATAACCGCAACGCGGCGGTTCTCGCGATTGTTGAGCACGTGATTGAGAAGCGTCGTCTTGCCAGCACCGAGGAAGCCGGAGAGGACTGTGACCGGGAGCCGTTTTCTCATAACATCGTCCTTTTAATGTTATATCATTACATATGAAGTGTAAAAAACAGGCGGCAGCGCCGCCATTGACGGATTATCTTGCGCCGGGCCACCCGAGGGATGACCCGGCGCCGTTGCGGTTGCAAACGCTTTAGGAAGGGACAGCAACCGCAGCTATTACGAGGACAGGCAAGTTTTCAGCGAATCCGCCAGATTGTGGATCAGCTGCGGATAGAGATCGGGGCCGTCCTTCAATTCTGCACCGAGCGGATCCAGAACGCCGGTCTTGGCATCCGTTCCATCGATAACCGTATTGACGAGCTTCGGTTCGAACTGCGGTTCGGAGAACACGCAAGCAACCTTGAGCGACTTGATCTTGTCGTGGATCTGCTGGATGCGGGCGGCGCCAGGCGCCTTTTCCGGGCTGACCGTGATGGAACCGGCAGCCTTCACGCCGAAGCGATTTTCAAAATACTGATAGGCATCGTGGAACACGACAAACGGCTTGTCCTTCACCGGCTGCAATTCCGTCGCAATGTCCTTGGTCAGCGCGTCCAGCTTTTCGGCATAGTTCTTTGCGTTCTGCTCATATTGTACGGCATGGGCCGGATCGTTCTCGCTCAGCACCTTGGCAATGTTGGTGACCAGCACCTTGCCGTTTTCCGGATCGAGCCAGAAATGCAGATCATATTCGCCGTGGTGATGGTGGTGCTCATGCGCACCTTCGCCCGCTTCGGCAGCGTGATCGTGACCGGCTTCCGCTTCCTTCTTGTCGCCGTCATCATGCCCATGGGCATGGTCGTGGCCTTCATGGGAGTGCCCCTCGCCCGCTTCCGAATGACCTTCGCCCTCATGGCCATGATCATGCGCCTCGAACGGACCGCCTTCGCGGAATTTCAGCCGGGTCAGCCCTTCCGATTCACCAAGCGCGACAACCTTGGCGCCTTCGCCCAACGTATCAAACGGCTTGTCGAGGAAGGTTTCCATCGACGGGCCAGCCCAGAAGATCACCTTGGCATGTTCGATGGCCTCGGCATCCGAAGGCTTGAGGCTATAGACATGCTCCGAACCCGCACCCTGCACGATCAGTTTCGGCTCGCCAACGCCCTGCATGACGGCAGAAACAAGCGAATGAAGCGGCTTGATCGAAACGACAACGCCGTCTCGTTCTGCGGCAAAGGCGCTGCCGCCCAGACCGGTGAGGAATGCGGAGGCGAGCAGCAGGGAACGCAAATGTTTCATGTTATCTCTCTTGAATGAGCGGGGATGAGCATCATATCTGATGATATGTTATTTTATTACGTCAGTTGCGTTATGCTATAACGTCTGCCATAAGGTTAAGCAACCCTTTTTTGGAGAAATTCACCCCGGCTTTTTTTGGCGATATCGCATTCATCCTGAAATTGCTGTCCTGTGTGACAGCATGGGCGGGTGGATTTCATAATCGGGATATGGCGTGTCACGCCGCCCGAAAAAGACGCTGGGAAAAAGTCCGAATCGGCAGATGATCCGTTAGAACGCGTATCGGTCTGACTGAATGAGATCGATACGAAGATACAGGCAGCGAAAGCCCCGATTGCAATGGTCAGAAAGAATACAATCCCCGCCAGTCAGGCCACCAGTCAGGCGCGGGATACGCTGATTGAACTGAAGAACGCCGGTGTTTATCGCGACGGGCGCTGGCTTGTGCGCAATGTCGATCTAAAGGTCGAGCGCGGCGAGATCGTCACGCTTATCGGGCCGAATGGCGCGGGCAAAAGCACCGCAGCCAAGATGGCGCTGCGCATTCTCAAGCCCGACGAAGGCGAAATCATCCACAAGCCCGGCCTGCGCATTGGCTACGTTCCGCAAAAGATCAATATCGACCGCACCCTGCCGCTTTCCGTGGAACGTCTGCTGACGCTGACCGGCCCCTTGAGCAAACAGGAAATCACCGCGGCGCTTGAAGCGGTCGGCATCCCGCATCTCCTGAAAGCCGAGACGGCTCATCTTTCAGGCGGCGAATTCCAGCGCGCCTTGATGGCGCGTGCGCTGGCGCGAAAGCCGGATATCATGGTGCTGGACGAACCTGTGCAGGGCGTGGATTTTTCCGGCGAGGCCGCTCTTTATGAACTGATTGCGCGGCTCCGTGACGAGACCGGTTGTGGAGTATTGCTGATCTCGCACGATCTGCATCTCGTCATGGCGGCGACCGACCGGGTCATCTGCCTCAACGGTCATGTCTGTTGCAGCGGAACCCCGCGTGACGTGACCGCAAGCCCGGAATATATGCGCCTGTTCGGCAGTCGCGCCGTTGGGCCGCTCGCCGTTTATGAGCATCACCATGATCACACGCATCTGCCGGACGGGCGCGTGCTGCACAGCGACGGTTCGGTGACCGATCATTGCCATGCCGATGACGGCCATCATAACGAGCACGAGCACGAGCACGAGCACGAGCATCACCAACATCATCATGGGGAAGGTGTACACCGTGCTTGACGACTTTTTCACCCGCGCTTTGATTGCCGGTATCGGGCTGGCGCTGACGACCGGGCCTCTCGGCTGCTTCATCGTCTGGCGACGCATGGCCTATTTCGGCGACACCATGGCCCATTCCGCCTTGCTCGGCGTGGCACTGGCGCTCATCTTCGACATCAATCTGATGATCGGCGTCTTCGCTGTGTCGGTTGCGATTTCCGCGATCCTGCTGCTTTTGCAACGCCGCCACACATTGTCGGCGGATTCGCTGCTCGGCATCCTGTCCCATGCCACCCTGTCGCTCGGTCTGGTGATCGTCGCCTTCATGACATGGGTTCGCGTCGATCTTCTTTCCTTCCTGTTCGGCGATCTTCTAGCCGTTTCGCGCATAGATATCGTCTATATCTACGGTGGCGGTGCTTTCGTGCTCGCTGTGCTGGCCTGGTTGTGGCGGCCCATGCTGGCCGCGACTGTTAGCGAAGATATCGCACGGGCCGAAGGCATGAACCCCGCCGTCTCGCGTGTCATCTTCATGCTGCTTCTGGCAATCGTCATTGCCATTGCGATGAAGATCGTCGGCATTCTGCTGATCACGTCGCTGCTGATCATACCGGCTGCGACATCCCGCCGTTTCGCCTCAACGCCTGAGCAAATGGCGGTGCTTTCATCGCTGATCGGCGCGGCAGGCGTTGTCGGCGGGCTTTATGGCTCCATCCATTTCGACACGCCGTCGGGCCCTTCGATCGTGGTCGCGGCGCTTGCCATTTTCATTTTCAGCCTTCTGCCCTTACATAAGAGAGCTGAGGCCACACCGGAACGGACTGCTGAACAATGAGCACGCATCACCACCATCATCACACGCAACAGGATCTGACCCGCAACCAGACACTCGTTTTCGATGTTCTGTCCAAGGCGGAAGGGCCGCTCAGCGCCTATACGATACTCGACCAGCTGCGGGATGACGGCTTTCGCGCGCCGCTTCAGGTCTATCGTGCGCTGGAAAAGCTGCTCGATTACGGGCTTATCCATCGCCTCGAAAGCCTCAATGCTTTCGTGGCCTGCGCGCATCCTCAATGCCATCAGCAGGGTCTCGTCGCCTTTGCGATCTGCGAGAAATGCGGTCAGGTGACGGAATTTTCCGATGCGGCGATTGAAAATCTCGTCAGCGCCTGGAGCCTGCAAAACGGTTTCAAGTCGCGCAAGACGACGCTCGAACTGCGCGGCTTGTGCCAGGCCTGTGGTGATCACTAGGGCCCCCAAGCCTAACAAGAGCCTAACCCATTGGAAGTACCTAATTTTGGAAGTGAAACTTTAAAAGTAACGCTTCGGAAATCGAAATCTGCTAAAAATACCTAGTTCAGGGGATTAGTGGGTAAGATTTTCATATGGCGCGCATGAAGTCGCCGCAGGAGCGGCGCAGGGAAGAAAGACAGAGGACAAGGTTACGTTCGGGGAAACTGATAGACCTGGACGGACAGTTTATCGTTGAGTGCCAGTTCAGCGACTTGTCCCCCCATGGCGCCAAGCTGAGAACCATGGAAACCCCGACCTTGCCCGACAGGTTCTGGCTGTTCGATGACTATTACAAGCGCGCCCTTCTGGCCCGCATCGCCTGGCGCAACGGCCGGGAAATCGGCGTCGAATTGATCACCGATCCGACCGTCACACCGCTGGACAGCGAACGGCTGGCCCAGCTTGGCGGAAAATACTATTCGCTGTGAGCCGCCTGCCCATTGTTGATATTGGCATTGGCCTGCTTTGCGGGCGTCTGGTTGGCCGGGGCTGTCGATGTCGGCTCGCCGCGCATGTTCATGGCGCGGATTTCTTCAGCAGAAATATAGTTGAACTGCTCGACCAGCAGGTCCTTGATCACCGGTTCCGGGAACCGCGCATTCAGGTCTGAGATGATCGAGACACGGACATCCTCGAACTGCACTTTCTCGACCTCTTTCGTATCCGAATAGCTGCCGTAGAACTTGCGGAAAATCTCGTCGCTGATGAACAGCTCCAGCGGCACGCTCAGCTTCTTGCGGATATTCGAATCGACCGTGTAGACGAGCTGAGCCACGACATAGCCCGCGACACCGCCATTGGAGATGATCGGCACGCTCATCACGTCCGTCTTGACGTAATCCACGCCGCCGAAGCCGCCAACAGCAGCCTGCGCCTCACCGGACGATGCCGAGTTCTGACGGGTCGCCATAAACAGCGACCCGAAGGCGACAGCGCAAATCCACAGGCCAATGACGAAAATGCGGATCATCGCGCGTGACCGAGCCTCGCGCTCTGCATGGAATAGGTGCCGTCGGCTTCCTGTGTTTCCAATGCGCCGCGGATCACGTCGGCAAGCTCGCCGACTGCACGCAGATGCAGCTGCAACGCTTCACAGTTCTTCTCAAGCTTCTGCTTCAGACTGTCGAGCAGCGGCTGCAAGCCTTTCAGCGATGCAGGCTCGGCCAGACCGGCAGCCTTCTTGATGGCCTTGTTGAAATCATAGAGACCACGGCTTTTGCGGGAATTGATTTCAGCGAGATCGGGATTGCCACCTTCCATGAGAAGGCGCGTTTCGGTCTCGATGACGTCCTCAAGACGCTGGATGGCACGAACCACCGGCTTCAAAGTCGGGTTCTGCGCCGGTTCCATCGTCAGTTCCGACTTCACCAGATCATGCACCTGTTCGCTCGCCTGGGCGAGAACCAGCGATTCTTCCGGCGGCAGGCTGGTTTCAGAGCTTGTCTCGGTCATTTCAAGGTTCCTCAATTTCGGGGGACGTCGCGTTGCGCTCTGCGGTATTTATCGTTCAGCCGCGCGCGCTATCCGCGTCGTCGTTTTTCTCAAGCTGCTTTTGGATGAGCGTGCGTTCGAACCCGTGTATCAGATCGTTCGAAACCGCATTGTTGCTCATAGTCTCTCCCAGATTGTTGATCACATCTCCTAATGCTGCAGTGGTCGGCGCATCTGCCCGCCCTTTGCGCGCCGCCTGCTCCTCAAGCAGTTTGGCAATGCCGACACCGCCGACATCCGCCATCTTGTTTGCCATGGCTTCCGCCATCATCGACTTCCAGTAATCGCCTGCTATGCCCTTGCCGAAGGTCGCTGTCGTGTCACTGGTAAACATCGACTGGACAAAGGATTGCAGCATGAAGGCCTCGAATTTCCGATAGGCCGGATTGATCGTATTCTGCGCGTCGGGCCGCATCGTCACGCCCGCCGAAAGACTGTCGGAAAAGCTCGCGAAATTATCCCGCGTCAGTCCCGTCACGGAAGACGCCGTCGCCTGCATGGTGCCGGATACCGACTTCAACCGTTCCGCCGCCATGCGATAGGCCTGCGGATCGGCCGCGCGGGCTACATCCATCACCAGATCTGACGGCGGGTTGATCGCCATGCAAGGTTTCCTTCTTCATCCTATGAGTGCACCATAATGGGTCAAACTTGACTGAAACTTGTGGGCGAGTTCAGCGCGGCCCAGACGGCGTTTTCGTGGTTTTCCGGCTAACAAATTCCTCGATCAGACTGGCCAGTTCGTGCCGGTCCAGCTCGCTTTTGGCCTCTTCCAGCCGATCTTCCAGCAATTCAACCCGCCGTTGTTCCTTCAAAAGCGCGCTGCGCTCCGATTCGAGCTTTGATTCGAGCGCCATCGATTCGACTACGTTTGCGCCAAGACGCTTGATGAGCAGTGACGGATCGATATCGAAGACGGCGCCGTCATAGCGCCGGTCCTGCATGGCGATGAGCGCCAGACGCTCCTCTTCCAGCGCAAGCTTGCGCGCATTGGAAACGGCAAGCGCCGATTCGAGCCGGGCGCTGCCGAGCTTCTGCAAATCGATCAGCTTCTTGAGATTGCGTGTGTTGGTCTGGGCCATGGCCACCTCAAAACAAAGCGCGCATTTGCGTAGCCGTTTCGTTCGTAAAGAAGCGCAGGAGTTCCGGCAGGATGAAATAGATCACCAGCAGCCCGCCCCCCAGCACGAAAGGCATCGACACGAAGTAGATCGGGATCGACGGCGTCAGCTTGTTGACCAGACCGATCGCGAAATTGACGAGAATCGCAAAGACGATGAATGGCGCTGCGATTCGCAATGTCGCCATGAATGCCGATGACAGCGCATCGGTAAAATCGATCATCGCCGCATCGGGCCGGAATCGTCCGTCCACCGGAATGGCCGTATAGGAATTCAGCAGTGCGCGCAGAATTTCCAGATGCATGTCGGTGACGAAGAACAACAACAGCGCACTGAATGTCACGATGGTCGCCAGCGTTGCCTGCGGTTCCGATTCGGTAATCGCATCGGCGGGTGAGCCGCTAAAGCCTATGGCCATCGCCATGGTGTTGGCCATGAATTGCAGCGCCCAGAAATAGATATGCGCCAGAATGCCGATCACCGCGCCGACAAACATCTCGCTCGCCATCAGACGAAACAGCGTCCACGGCGCACCGCCATCGACGGCTGTGACAATGCGTGACAACACCAGCGGCAACACTGCGAAGGAGCAAGCCAGCGCGATGAAGAGCCGTACCTGCAAGGGAATACGCGCGCTCGAAATCCCCGGCATCAGCATCAGGCATGCGCCGACCCGGCAGAACGCCAGAACGGCTGCCAGAATGATATCGTTGAGCGGCAGTTGCGCGATCGGCACTCAGGCCCCTTTCCGCGTAAGAATCGAAGAACCTGGACCTATGAAATCGCGCCGAGCGATTTCACCTCCACGCCGCGCGCTATCTCGACATGTGACAGCACCGGCAAGGTTGCGAACAGGCGCTCGATGATCATCCGGATATAGGGCCGCGCTTCTGGCGACGATACGAGGACGAATCGCTCGCCATTGTCGAAATGCTTGCGAATGACTGTCGATGCTTCCGTGCCGAACTGTTCCAGCAGGCGCGGGTCGATATCGAACTCGACGATTTCGCCCTTGGCGTCGCGCTTGAGGCTCTGGTGGAACACCAGATCCCAGCGATTGCCAAGACGCAGCACATTGAGCACGCCATTGTCGGAAAGGTCGCCGCAAATCTGCTGCGCCATGCGCATGCGCACATGTTCGACAATCATTTCCGGACGGCGCACCAGCGGCGCGATTTCCGCAATGGCTTCGAGAATGAGATGCAGGTTGCGGATCGATACCCGCTCGGCCAGCAGAAGCTTCAGCACAGCCTGCAAACCGGAATAGGAAATATGCGCCGGGCTGATATCCTCAACCAGCTTGCGATATTCCGGCCCCAGACGATCCAGCAGAATGCGCATATCCTTGTAGGACAGGAGCTGAGCCAGATTGTTGCGCACGATTTCGCTGAGATGGGTGAGCAGGACGGACAGGTTATCGACCGTCATATAGCCGTCGCGGCGCAAATCCGAAGCGAAGGTTTCCGGCACCGAATAGGCGCGCATGCCGAAGGCCGGCTCGCGCGTTTCCTCGCCGGGGATCGACGGAATCGGACGCTCGCCCAGCACCACCAGAATTTCACCAACGCGCAGTTCATGGCTTGCCACCGACGTGCCGTGAATCTTGATGCGGTAGCTTTTCGGCTGCAGGGCGAGATCGTCGGTCACCTTGATCTCGGGAATGACGAAGCCATATTCCTGCGCGAATTTGCGACGCATCTTGTTGACGCGATGCGCCAGCTCCTGCTGCGACGCCATCAGGCGTGCGGAAAGCTGCTTGCCGAGGCACAGTTCAATCTGGCTGGTTTCCAGCGATGCCTTGACGGAATTGCGCTCCTGATCCTCGGCCTCGCGCTGCTTCTTGCCTGCTTCGGCGGCTTCGGCCTCGCGCTGGCGCGCCTGACGGCGGGGCACGGCAATACCGACAAACGCCATTGCGCCGCCCAACATGAAGAATGGAAATGCTGGAAGGCCCGGCATGATACCGAGAACGAACAGCAGCATGGACGCTACCAGAAGCGCCTTTGGATAAGCGCCAAGCTGGCCGAAAATCGCCTGATCGGCAGAGCCGCGCGTTCCACCCTTCGACACCAGAAGACCGGCGGCGAGCGAAACGATAAGGGCAGGAATCTGCGTGACGAGACCGTCACCGACCGACAGTTTGGTGAAGACGTCGGCTGCATGGGAAATGTTCATGTCATGGCGGGTAACGCCGATGATGATACCGCCGAAGATGTTGACGGCGGTGATGATCAGACCGGCAATGGCGTCGCCACGCACGAATTTCGAGGCACCGTCCATCGAACCGAAGAAGGAGCTTTCTTCTTCCAGTTCGCGGCGGCGGCGTTGCGCTTCCTTCTCATCGATCAGGCCCGACGAAAGATCGGCATCGATGGCCATCTGCTTGCCGGGAATGGCGTCGAGGGTAAAGCGTGCGCCCACTTCTGCGATACGCGTCGCACCCTTGGTGATGACGAGGAAGTTGACGATGATCAGGATACAGAAAACGACGAGACCGATGACAAAATCGCCGCCCATCACGAATTGCGAGAAGCCGTGAATCACGTGACCCGCAGCGAGATAGCCTTCATTGCCGTGGGTGAGAATCACACGCGTCGTCGCAATATTGAGCGAGAGGCGCATCATGGTCGCGATCAGCAGGACGGTTGGAAAGGCCGAGAAATCAAGCGGCCGCTGAATCCACAGCGCCACCATCAGGATAAGCACCGAGAAAGCGATGGAAAAAGCCAGACCGATATCCAGCACCATGGCCGGAACGGGCAGGAAAAGCACCGTCAGGATGATGATGATGCCTGCCGCCAGGCCCATATCGCTGCCGGTCAGAAATCCGCTTTTTATGAAGGGTTTAGCCGCTGCCTGCTGCACGTCCGTCTCCTGTTACGAAGCGGACCTTAGCTTGCGAAGCTTGCGCGAGGATTTTGTGATCTCTTTGGCTTTGTCGCATTGTCCTACGCATCGGAACGGGATCAGAAATCAGTCCAGTGGACTGATTTCTCCGCATAGGCGCTTCGCGCGTTTGCTGGAAATGCTTTAGAAGCCCTTTTCGATGCGCGAATAAACGAGCAGCGTGAAGGAATTGATCTGCGCGCCAACAAAAGGTGCGGTTACGGCCAGTACGATGAAGATGACGACGATCTTCGGAACGAACGTCAGGGTCATTTCCTGCACCTGCGTCAGTGCCTGAAACAGCGCGATGCCGATGCCGATAAGCATGGCGGCAAGGACCGCCGGGCCGCTGGCCATCAGCACGGTCCAAACCGCCGAGTTGACGATATCCAGCGCATCAGCTTCGTTCACCGGGATCGCCCTTAGCTGACCTTGACGCCTTGACCGATGGTGACGGTCTGCCCGTCTTCCAGCTCGGCGAGCATGCCGGACTGCTGGATCGTGACCGATTTCACCACGCCGGAAATCGTGCCATCGGCACTGGTCACCGTGCGACCGATCCAGCCTTCCGCCTGCGACAACGACGAGTTGGCGATCAGCGTTTCCAGCTTGGTGTTCATCTGCACGGACTGCTCGACGCCGGAAAAGGTCGCGAGCTGCGAAACATATTGCGTCGCGTCCATCGGCTGCGTCGGATCCTGATTCTTCATCTGGGCGACCAGCAGTTTCAAAAACGAGTTGTAATCGACGTCCGCCTTCGCTGCCGAGCTGGAGCTTGACGAATTATTGGTGGTGGTCGTCGTATTGGTAACCGCTGTTGTCGTGGTCATAGACCTGTCTCCCTGACCTGATCCGGATTCTTGGCTCGCGGCATGACGCTCTGTTCCGGCATCAGCTCCGCCTCGCGCGGATATTGCGCGCGGATCGTTTTCAATGCCTCGAAAACGCGCCCGTTATGCACCAGCTCGTCGACGATCTTCAGCGCATTCAGGATTTCCGGATCGGAAAATGCCTTGAACATGCCTTTCAGCATTTGCCCAAAGGTCTGGCGCGCCTGCTCGCGCAAGGAAGGCTCGATGAGCATCATCTGCGCCGCGAAATAAAGCTGGCGCAGCGGTGACGTCGTCTGGTCCGGCTGGAGCACATGGTTTTCCAGAAGGAACGTCGCATCGTTGAGCAGTTCCAGCGATACCTTGCGGTCAGCCTTCAGCACTGCGCCGTTGATGTAAATTTTCTCGCCCGCCCGAAGCGACAGGCGGATTGCCGATTTACCGTTGACCGCCATTTCAAAGACCGTCCCGGATCGACCGCGTAATATCGATCAGCGTATCGTAATCATTGCTCTCGCCCTGGCGAATGCGTTCCAGCTCCTTGAGCACGAAAATGCCGATGGAGATGATTGCCGCTTTCAGCTCTTTTGGCAGCGCATTCTCCTCCGAACCCAGATCGTCGATGATCGTGGTCCAGAGCCGCATCGTGAAATAGCCGGCATCAATGCCTTCACGCGAACCGGCGCCATTGACCTTGGCAGCCGCGAGCATGTCTATCGAACGGTCGAAAAGCATCCGTTCGCGGTCCTTGGCGCTCGCCATATCGTCATTCATGACATCTTCGTAGCGCAACTGATACATGTCGTCTCCGCTTTTGGGCATCATCGGTGCGGGTCGCCTCATGCTACCGCCGTTATGATGTTGCCCGCTTTATTTCAAATAGTTGAGCAGGCTCATGCTCTGGAGCTGAACCGTCAGCTGATAGGAGGTTTCAATCTGCGTCTTCAGATCGTTGACGCGGGTCGCCGCCTCATAAGGATCGACTTCCTCAAGATTGAGAACCGAGTCGTTCAGGATTTTCTGCTGCGCGGTGATGCGCGTCACTGCCTGCGAGGTGCGCGACTGCGCAAGGCCAAGCGTCGTCTGCGACGCCGTCACCTCGGTCACGGCCTGCGTGGTCGTCTGCATCGCCTCGGAGGTCAGCGCCTGAAACGCCGAATTGTTCAGTCCGATATTGGCGAACTCCGCGATCATCGCAAAAGACATGATCGCCTTGCGGAAACCATTGGCATTGGCGCTGATCGAGGTATCAGCCGTTTCGGTCGGTGAAATACGGCTCTTGATGGCCGTATCCGATGCGTCGGACCAGTTGGCGTCCCAATTTGCATCGTTGAACTGGTCGGCATAATCGCCCTGGAGAAATGTAGTCATTTCGTCAGCGGTGATATTGGCGACCTGAGGATCGTCCACGGTGAAGCCGAAATGTGCTGCAAAAGCATCGCGGATCGCCGTCTGCACGGTGCCGCCGTCGGTATAGTCGGCAACCGGCTTCACATCCGTATTGACGCCGGAGAAGATATATTCGCCGTTATAGCTGGTGTTGAGCAGGCCCGTAACGCTGTTCAGCGCGGCGCGTGCAGTTTCGGCAATCGTCTGGCCGCTTTCACTGGAATTGCTCACGCCAGTCAGACTGGCGAGAAAATCCTGCGTCGTTTCAATGACGGAACTGGTCGCGGTCTGCGTCGTCGTCATCCGCTGCTGCACAAGATTGTTCATGTCCAGCAAAACGCTCAGCCGGTCATATTCCTTGCGCAAGGAAACGCTCTGGCCGGACTTCGTGCCAAGTGCCAGCCCGACATCGAAGACGGTTCCCGTCGTCGCTTCCTGCTGGGCCTTGACCAGATCGGCCTTGCTCTTGCTGACAAGCGCCCGAAGGGCGGAAGCTGTACCATAGTTGGAAACTGATTGCGCTTTCATGAGCCTCACACCGCCGCGAGCAAATCGTCGAGCATCGAATTGACCGTCGTCAGCACGCGGCTCGATGCCTGATAGGAATGTTCCAGATCGAGAAGCAGCGCCATTTCGGTATCGATATTGACACCGTTGGCGTTGGACATGGCCTGATCGGCCTGGGTTGCTACCGTCTGGTTGTAGGTATAATCGCTATTGGCCGTCTTGCGCTTGCCTTCAAGCCAGCTGACCGAGGATGAACCATAGTCGATCAGGCTCGAATTGGCCTTGAGCCCGGCCGAAGCGTCGAAGCTGAACGGCGTCGAAAACGCTTCGTTGAGCGCGAGCAGACGGTCGTTGAAACCGGCGGCATTGTCCGAATTATAGACATAGTCGGCGCCATTTGCGCCGCCGTCACGCAGATAGCTCGGGCTGCCGCCTTCCGATGACACGAAGGCCGACGATACCTTGATCGTCCCTGCAATCCCCGACGTCAGGCTTGCGCCCGGCACGGCTGGCGAACCCGACCAGCTGAAGAGACCCGTCTTGTCCGCGCCGCCATTACCGGACTGATCCGATTCGGAAAACATCGAAACGAGGCCGCGCGCAATCTCATCGAGCTGCATCTGATATTGCGGCGCAATCTGGTCGCGCAACTGCAGAAGCCCGCTGAGACGGCCCGTGCCATAAGGCTGGTCGAACGTATCGTGGCTGAGCGGCACGCCATCCACCAGCACGGCATTGCCAGCAGTACCGGCAGTCAGGCTGCCCGATGGCGCAAAGGTCACGGCGCGTGCGGTGGTTTCAAACAGCGTCACGCCATTATCGGCGAAGATCACCATGTTGTTGTCGCCGCGCGTCATGGTGGTGATGCCGAGTTCACTCGAAATCTGCTTCAGAAGCGCGTCGCGCTGATCCAGCGCGTCCGACACGTCGCGACAGGCGCGCGTGCCGCTGACGACGTCCTTGTTGACCTGTTCGAACTTGGACAGAAGATCGTTGATATTGGCGACCGAGACAGCGATTTCGCTATCGGCATCCTCGCGTAGCGCCTGCACCTGCTTGGTGCCGTCGTTCAGCGCATTGGCAAGCGCCTGCGCCGTGGACACGACGCTGTCGCCGAGCGACGAATTGGCCGGCGAGGCCGAATAGGTCTGGAGAGCATCGCGCAGATCGCCCATCAAAGCCGATGGCGAACCAGAGTAATTGTCTGCGGAATAAATCGACGAAAGGCGGTCGAGACCGCTTGCGAGAGCCGAAGAGGAGGCCGCCGTGCTGTTGGACTGGATGTAGCGATTGAACAGCGCCTCATCGGCCGAGCGGGTGACATTCACATAAAGCGAGCCATAAGGCCCAGAAACGAGGGAGGCAGTGCGCCGCGAATAGTCGGGATCGTTCACGCCTGCAATATTGCGCGAAACGACCGAGGTCTGCTTGGACGTCGCCGCAAGCGAGCTTTTGGCCGTCGATAGAGCAGAACTGAGTGACATCCTTTTCCCCTCATAAACAAAACAGAGCGTTTGCGGGAAGGTTAGGCTTCCCGCAAACGCTTAACTTATCTCTTCAGATTGACCAGAACGTCCATCAGTTCTGAGCCGGTCTGGAAGACTTTCGAATTGGCCGTATAGCTGCGCTGGGCTTCGATCATATCGGTCAGCTCCTGCGCGATATCGGCGTTTGATTCCTCAAGCGAGCCGGACATGATCTTGCCCATGCCATCGCTCTGCGGATAACCGACGGTGACCGCGCCCGATGCAGCGCTTGGCGAAAACACGTTGCCGCTTACCACCGTCATGCGGTCAGGGCTGGCCACGGTTGCCAGCGGCAAACGGTAGAGCACCTGCTGCGAACCGTTTTCGTAAATCGCGACAACCGAACCATCCGCGCCCACATCGACACTTTGCAGCGACGACGGCGCCTGGCCGTTGATGGTGGCCTGCGAAATCGTGTAGCTGCCTGTACGCGCCGTCGATGCGCCGAGATTGAGGTCCAGCGTGCCGCCATTGTAGCCGGTCAGGTCGACAGAAACGTTACCGCCGGAAACCACCGCACCCGTTACCGGATCGAAGGTCAGCGTGCCGGTGCCGATTTCGACATTGTCGGCAGCGTTCTTGACCGAAACCGACCAGGTATCATCCGCATTCTTGGTGAAATAGACGTCGAGCTTAACCGCCTCACCCGCATTGTTGTAGGAGATCAGCGAGGTCTTGTGGTTATAGTCACCCGCAGTCGCAGGCGGCGTATCGGTTGTCGGCAGATTGACCGTGAACGTGCCCGCCGTGCTGCCGATAGCCGTCAGATCAGGCGCATTGACATTGACGATCGAAAGGCCGTTCAGGTCCGGCGCAACGCTGCCGTCAGCCGAACCAAGCAGGTAATAGCCAGCCGTATTGACCAGATTGCCATCCTTGTCGGGCACGAACGATCCCGCGCGCGTCAGATAGGTCGCGCCATCCGCGCCCTGCACGAGGAAATAGCCGTTGCCGTCAATGGCAAGGTCGGTCGTCGACGATGTGGAGCGGATGCCGCCCTGATCCGAAATACCGTAACGCACCGAGGTCAGCACGCTGCCGGAATTGTACTGGCCGCCACTGCTCGGCAGAACAAGCGACGAAAACTGCGTTTCAGCGCGCTTGTACCCGATCGTGCTCGCATTCGCGATATTGTCCGCGACAGCCGAGAGACGGTTTGCCTGAGCATTCATGCCCGAAACACCCGTCCGCATCATACCGTAGAGACTCATTGCCAGCTCCTGACATTTCTAGCCGAGAATTTTAGAACTTGTTACGATTCTAACGTGCCATGCTTGCGTGAAGCTGTAGCGTCGCGAGATTTTGCCTTTTTACCGGGGCACGGGCGCAGCTTTTGAAAGACCGGAATCCGGCTCTGAACTGCGCTGAGACACTGACTGGGAACTGGGAACTCAGAACCTGAAACAAGCAAACCATTCAAAGAACGAATGGGGCACTACTCGATGCTGATGCAGTAGCCGAGGAAGCGCTTGGAATCGATGGGGTCGAAGCCAAGCTGCTCGCGCAACTTCTTGCGCAGCTTGCTGATGTGGCTTTCCACGACGTTCTCTTCGACTTCGCTATCGAAAATGCCGTAGATCGCGCCGAAAATCTGCGCCTTGTTGATACGGCGACCGCGATTGGCAATTAGATATTCCAGAATGCGGCGCTCACGGCGCGGCAGCGGAAAATCAACGCCGTTGATCTGCGGATCACGCCCATCGGAGAAAACGCGGATGGGGCCGAGATCGGTGCCGGCCTCTGCAACGCTCTGCGAACCAGCCGCGCGGCGGCGGATCGCATTGATGCGGGCGAGGATCTCGCGAACGTGGATGGGCTTGCGCACAACATCGTCAACCCCGGATTGAAAAAGCTCCAGCGTATGCTCGAGCGAGGGACGGTCGTTGAGCGCAATGACGGGGGCCTTGCAGCGTTCACGAATTCGGGCGGGAAGACGATGCTGGGTTGCGCATTCGCCAATGAGGAACGCTTCGACGGCCATAATATCCTGCCGCGGAACGGTCTCTACCCATTCGTCGAAATCTGCCGGTGTGAAGCCCGTCGTCGTGATGCCTTCACGGCCAAACCATGAGGCATAGCCTTCAGTGACAATATCTCTGTCATCCACGACGACAATCATCGGCCCGCCTTCCGAATCAATATGTTAGCCCAAGCAAGACAGAGGTAACTGGCGGAGTGACTCGGCGACAATGGCAAGAAATTGCCCGCAATAAATTGTGAGGCATTTTAGCATTATCTAATTTAAGGGGAATCGTGCAGATTGCATTGCACATGGGAAGAATAGCGGGCCGACCCTTAACGAGACGTTAACGGCTCACGATGTTTTACGATTCATTACAAGGGCTTAATTATTGCTAACCTAAATTAGTCTGCAATCCGAAAGACAATCACTGATTGTGCAGCCTCGAACGGCGTGTATGGAGCGCCGCTCTACAACCGTTAAAATTTTAGTGATATTGCGAGGACAGGTTTCAGACGCCGCAAAATATTTTTGCGTCTGGCGTCCAGTTTCCGAAGCCGGTCGCGACCATATTGGCCATCACCCGGCAGACATATCGCTTCTGTGCCGGGTTGTTGTTCGGGCCTGCATGGTAGCGTGCGACGGCCATCGTCCAGTTGCCTTCGCGGGTGCGAAGCTGCTTTAGAAAGCGGGCCGCGTAATCGACATTAAGGCTCGGTATCAGCATGGACGCGACCGACGGAAATTCCTGCCCGTGATAGTAGTAGTTGATCTGCATGCAACCAAGGTCAATCAGCTTTGCGCCCCCGGCACGCACCTCGGTAAAGCGCTTCAGGGCCGCCCCTTGCGACGGGAGAAATTCTGCCCGGCCCTCGATATTCATCGCATAAGGTTGCAATGAATTCTTGCGTCCGGTTTCGGTCAGCCCGACAGCGTAGAGGATGCCGAGCGGCACATCATAACGCGCGGAAGCACGATGCATTTCGCGCTCGCAGACATTTTCGGCTGCAGCGATGCTGGTGCTACACAACCAGACCGCGACTGCGGCCAGCAGTGCCTGCAACAGTGTCACGCGCCGCAGTTTCGGAACCTGTCTGCTTGCCGGACCGGTCTTGTCCCGTTTGGCTGGAATCGCCATTCTGCCTGCCCTCGCCGCTTGCAAACTGTGCCTGTGCCTGAGATTGCGCGCCATTGCGGCCATCGAAGCCGCCCTGCATGTTGAAAGCCTGTTGCTGGCCGGATGATTGCTGCTGGGCGCCCGCCTGTTGCTGGCCAGCATTCTGGCTTGCAGCGACGTGCTGTACAGCGCTTGGCGCGCTGCGATCGGCAACGGTTACAGTAATGCGGGCATCGTCGCCAATACCTGCACTTTTCAGCGCCTTTTCGATCACCGAGCGGTCAGCGGAAAGCGCCTCGGCGGCTTGCGCCTTGTCCGCTACAAGATGCACTTCCACACCATCCGGCACCACGCGGATGCGCGCCGTCACCTGCCCCAGATCGACCGGATCGAGCCGGATTTGCAGGGTCTTCACCGAGCCAAAACTACGCTCTGAAACCACCTGCACATCTGCCACCCGCACAGCCTGCTGGGTGGCCGCCGCCGCCTTCCCTTCCACTGGCACGGCGGACTTGCTGGCGGTCTGCTGCGGCTGGAAGACACCGCGATCAGCGGCACCGGAATTAGCCGGCTGACTACCGGCTGGCTTGTCGCCTTTCAGGAGATCGGCAAGATCCGCTTCGGGCTTCTCCGCGGCTGTGTCCTGTTGCGTGGCAGTTGCCTCGCTGGATGCGGCCTGAGCGGATTTGGAAGACGGCTTTGTGTTTGCAGCAGGCGCGAGATTTTGGGTTGCTTCACTCTTTCGCTTCACGTTGATGGCGGTGTCTGCACCGACCTGCGCTTCCTTGCCTTCGATGGCGTCTGCATCCTCGCCTTCAGCTTGTGCAAGCGCAGCCTTTCCGGTCTTTTTCGCCAGATTTTCTGTGGCGGAAATGTGGCTTTCGCTGCTCAAATTAGGCAAATTTGCAGCCAAAGAAAGGACATTCTGTGACACAACCCAGGATGAAGCTTGCGTTGACGCGTCCGATTTCTGCTCGTCCTTCTCATCGGCCTGCACGGTTTCCGCATCTTCACCCTTGGCGACCGGCTTGCCATGCGGCTTTTCCAGAAGCGCGCCGAACAGCTGCGACGGGTCGGAATTTTCCTGCCCATCCACTGCCGCCTTGCCTTGTCCGTTGGCCTGCTGTGGCGCCAGACTGCGGGTCGGCGAAGCGATCCGCCCGGCCTGACCGAGCAAAATATCCACGCTCATCGAATGGTCTCCCCTAGCAAAGCGTCGATCTCGGCAAGCTTGCGCCGGGCATCGTCCATGGTCTTCTGCAAATCGTCTGTGGGCTGCGCCGGTGTCGGCTTCCAACCCGCAACCGGCGACGAAACCTGTGCCGCCACAGGTGTAGCAACGGGCGTCGCGACAGGGGCTGTGACGGGCGCATCCGCTACCGCCATGGCTGGTATCTTACGGTCATCCACAGCGGGTTCGGGCGCTGCTTTTGCAGGCGGCAGGGCGTCCGGCGCGCGGGTCACGACCGAACCAACGGTCTCGGCAGCCTTCAACAGCTTGCGGTCAGGCTCCTGCAAACGATCAGGCGAAATCTGCGACAGTTCACGCAAGGCACTTCCCGCCGAATCGGAAGCGACACCGCTCGCCGCCGCATAAAGATTGGCGCGTGTCGGATCGGCCTTCAGCCGGTCGGCGAGCTTGCGCGCCTCGGCAGACATGAAACGCGCGCGCTCGGTCTGGCCGTCCACCAGAGCGCCGCGCGCGATCTGGAGATAGAGCGAATATTGCATCACCGGATCGGCGGCAGCGATCAGCTTCACCAGTTCGGCATTGCCGATACGGTCATTGAGCTTGAGCGCCGCGCTGACAAATTGTCCCATGAAATCACGCATATAGGGTGAGCGGGGAAAGCGCTGAAGATAGTTGCGCGCCAGCATTCTGATCTTTTCGGCATCGCCAAGCTTGGCAGCAATCGGCATTGAACGACGGATCGCCGCTTCCTCGAACAGCGTGCCCGGCGCTTCGAGCCGCACTTGATCCAGCCGCAGCAGCGCCGTGGCCGGATCGAAGGCGGTCATCTGGCTGGCAGTCACGAGCACGATAGAAGCCTTCAGCTCGGAAGGCACATCCGGTGACAGCGGAACGGAGAACAGCTTCACGACTTCGATCATCTGCCCGGAGGCATAGGCCAAAGCGCCTTTGATCAGTTCCTGCGGCACCACATCTGTGTTGAGATCGGCCAGAACCTTGCGCACCGCGTCGGGATTACCGCCATTGAAGAGGTAGATAATCGCCGCATAGATGTTTTCGGGATTGTCCCAGGCTTCCTTCGGCGCGCGGGCCATGTCAGCGCTGATAAAAGCCAGAAGCTTGTTCAGCATGACCACGGCTTCCGGCTTTCCGGCTACCACCTGATCCTGCAACATGCGCAGCGAACGCACGAGCTTGTAAGGCTCCAGCACCGGCAAGGTAGCGCCCGTGCTGCCGCCCTGTTGCGCCTGCGCATAGACATGCATCGACGTTCCCGCCAGAGGCAGGCTCACAGTCAAAGCAAACATCAGGGAGCGCTGAACGAGCCGCTTCATGGGGCAGACTTGAGGAAAATATCGATGCGGCGGTTCTCTGCCGCATTCGGATCATTGGCGATTTTTGGCTGGCGATCAGCATAGCCTTCGACGCGCAGCACGCGTTTTTCATCCAGCCCGCCGCGAACCAGCATGTAATAGGCCATCTGCGCACGCGCCGAAGACAGACGCCAGTTGTCATAGCTTGCGCTCTTGAACGGGCGCGAATCGGTGTGACCACTGATGATGACTTCTCCCGGCTGACGGGAAATCACCTGCGCTATGCGTTCCAGCATCTGGACCACGCGCGCATCGGGCTTTGCAGAGCCGATGGTGAACATGCCATAATCGATCTTGTCGGTGAGCTGGATCATCACACCGCCATCGACCGGCACAACCGTCACATCCGGCATGGGTTCAGCCTTGCTGCCCTGCTTGGCCGCAGTGGACTTTTCGCCTTCCGCAGCCTTTTTCAGTTCCGCGATGAGCTGATCCTGATCTTTTGCAGGCGCTTCGGCAGGCTTTGCAGCCTCTTCCGGCTTTGCCTCCGCCGTTTCCGGCTTGGGCGGCGTAGAGGGAGCGGCATTTGGAGGCGTCAGCTCGTCGGCAGCCTTGCTCGACCAGTAATCCGGGCTGAACGGATCGCGATAGGCATCGCCGCCATCGGCACCGGTGGCCGGGCCGGATTGCGATGTGCCGCCGTCACCCTTGGCAGACTGATTCTGCAACACGCCGGTTTCATGCGCCAGTTCCGACAAAACCGCATAAGGCTCGCGGAAAAGCTGACGCTCCTCCTGCTCGCTTGGTGGCTGCACCTTGGTGTCGTTGATGACCTTGGTGCTATCATCGACCTTCTGGTCACTGTCAAAGCGAACCTTGCCGTCTTTCTCGTCAATGTCCTGCACGCCTTTCGGGCTGGACTGCCGGTCCATCAACTTGACGGGATTGAAATAGCTGGCGACAGCCGCCTTGGTTTCCTCATTGGCGGCATTGATCAGCCACATGACGAGGAAGAACGCCATCATGGCGGTCATAAAGTCAGCATAGGCGATTTTCCACACGCCGCCATGGTGGCCGTCATGGTCGTCATGCCCGCCACGGCGAACAATGATGATTTCGCGCTTGGTTTCGGGATCGATGCTCATTGGACCGCAGCCTTCAATTCTTCAAGAAGCGGCGCGATGCGCGTTTCCAGCACCCGTTCGCCAAAGGAAAAGGACAGTTCATCCGATGCGTTTTCAGAAAACCGGCAGCCGGATGGCAGCAGGGCCGCATGATCACGCAGCGGGGCCAGCAGCCTTGCCGGACCGGAGATTTCCGGTGCTTCACCTTCCAGCGCCAGCGCGGCAATACGATGGGCAAATTCCAAAACTGCGTCGTGCTCAAGCTTTCCGACGAGAAGCGGTGCCAGAATCTCGGCAATCTGGGCGGAACAGTTCTGTTCCAGCGCGGTCAGCGCTTCCGTCAGGCTGCGCGCCAGCAACAACGCCTGTTCACGCGAGAAAGCGGCGCGAAGATTTTCGATTTCGGTCTCATGCTCGCGAAGCAACCGGGCTTTCTCGGCTTCGTAAAGCGCTTCGGCGTGCCTGTGCCCTTCCTCGCGGCCAAGCGTTTGGCCCTGCACGTGACCGGTCTCGAAGGCCGTGCGTTTTTCTTCCTCGACCGCGATAATCGCCGCCACTTCCGCCTGTTGGACTGCATCCAGCTTGTCGGCGAAATGGGGAGCCTTGGTCTCCTTTGCCCGTTCGGCTGAACGCGCACGCTGGACCGGCTCCTGCTTCAATGGCTGCGGCTGCACCGGGGCGGCAATGATCTCCACCGCCTCATCGGCAATGCGATGGGTCGAAAAATCAGGAAGATAACGGCTGAGAGGGAGCGCGCTCATTATCAGGCAGCCTCAAGCTCCGGTGCGTTGACCCGTTCGGCAGGGACAGGCTGCTTGGCAGCATTTCCGCCGATCCACTGCTTGAGAACGGCAGCAACGCGTTCTTCATCCATCTCGATCATCTGCTCCAGACGAAGCTTGGCAGGCATACGCATACGCTGGCGCAGATCGCTGAGACTGGTCTTCATCTGATCGGCATAGGCTTCCGGTCCGCCAATGACAGCCTGATGGCCTTCGGTGCCTGCCTGTGTCCCGACGAAATTCGGCGTTGCGATTTCACTAGCTTCGCGGATGGCGACTTCCGTGCCCGCCGGCTTGGCCGTCTGGTCACGCAACAGCGGACGCAGACCAAACCAGATCAGCAGACCGACGGCGGCGAGGATGGCCAGCGCGTTGACGTAGCTTCCGCTCTGGCGCAGCAGCGTATCGGTCCATGGCGCCGAAACCGGCTCCATATCGGCGCCTGCCGGGTCAAGGAAGTTGACGGCTGTTACGTTGATGACATCGCCGCGGTCTGCATTGAGACCGGCAGCGGTAGCAACGAGATCGCGAATCTTGGTGATCTGCTGATCGACGAAATTGGCAGGTGGCGGCGTGGTTCCGGCGGTTTGCAGCAGGCGGGCCTGGTCGATGACAACGGCAATCGACAGGCGCTTGACGGAATAGCCGTCGCTGACGGTCGCAATCGTCTTGCTGTTCATTTCGTAATTGGTCAGTTCCTCACGGCGGTCGGTCTTTTCCGACGAGGTCTCACCATTGCGGTTCTGAATTTCTTCCTGCGGAATGTTCTGTTCCACACCGGTCGCATTGTTATCGCGATTGTTGCGGGAATCGCCACTTTCACGCACCACGCGGACCGAACGTTCGACACGCGATTCGGGATCGAAGGTCGTTTCGTTGATCTGGCGACGGTCGGTATTGAGCGTTGCCTGCACGCTGGTCTGGAAATGGCCGAGACCGAGGTAAGGTGCCAGCGCCTTGCGGATGCTGTCATCAACATTACCGGCAACCTGCTGTTCCAGCGATGCGGTCAGGAGGGCAGCACCATTGGCGGCCTCGCCTGCAGAGGCCAGCAGACGGCCATTGGTATCAAGAACGGTGACGGACGATGCGTCGAGCGACGGCACGGCGGCGGCAACGAGCTGGCGAATCGACTGCGCCGATTCGGCTGCAAAGCCGCCTTCCGCGCGGATGACCACCGAAGCAGACGGCTTCTGGTCGCCACGACGGAACGAGCCCTTTTCAGCCAGAACGATGTGCACGCGGGCGGCCTTCACGCCGCGAATCGCCTGAATGGTGCGGGCGATTTCGCCTTCCAGCGCGCGAACACGGGTGATTTCCTGCATGAAGGAGGTGAGGCCCAGCGAGCCCATATTGTCGAAAAGCTCATAACCGGCATTGTTCGAGGTGGGCAGGCCCTTTTCGGCCAGATACATGCGCGCGGTTTCGGCCTTGCCGATCGGCACCAGAATGGATGAACCATCCGACTTCACATCGAAGGGAATGCCGGCTTCGCCGAGCGCCAGGCCCATGCGGTTCACGTCATCGCGCGACAGACCGACATAGAGCGTCTCATAGGATGGACGGCTGAGATAGAAGCTCGTGTAGAGGATCGCACCCATCAGGGCGGCACCCACAAGCCCGAGCGCAACAAGCTTGCGCACGCCAAGCTTGCCAAGCGTTCCCCTGAGTTGTTCGATCAATTGCTGGAAATTCTGCTGCATCGACACCACCGCCATCATGATGGATGCAAACTAGACCGCGAAGCTTGCGCGAAAGTGGCGGCTGATAAAGCAGGTGATTTCTAGAGCGAGAAGGCCCAACAACGAAATGGGGCGCGGAATAAATCCCGCGCTCCTTTTCCGCCCAAAGACATCCGGTCCGATCAGGTCGGTCCGGATGCGAACCCCTGATTTGCCTGAGAACTCGCAGGAGCCAGCGAACCGGCTCCTTTGCTGTCTACTCAGTTATCGATTAGCCGCGGAACAGCGACAGGATCGACTGGCTCGACGAGTTAGCGATCGAGAGAGCCTGGATGCCGAGCTGCTGCTGGGTCTGCAGAGCCGAAAGGCGAGCAGATTCAGCGTTCATGTCAGCGTCGACGAGCTGGCCAACGCCCTTTTCAACCGAGTCCGACAGCTTCGAAATGAAGCTCGTCTGGGTTTCGATGCGCGACTTTGCAGCACCGAGGGACGCTGCACCGGTGGTGAGCTTGCCCAGCGCGGTTTCAACGGATTCCAGAGCGGTCTTGATCGCAGCCGAATCCAGAGCGGTCGTGCCGGTCGTGTCGAAGAAGGTCGAAGCAAGGAGACCGCCGACGATGCCGCCGGTGCCAGCCGTGTCGAGAACCTGAACGTCAGCAGCAGCAACATCAACAGTGTCGATGGTTACGTCAGTGCCAACGCGGTTGTACGAAGCGACAACCTTCAGGTCTTCCGTAGCAGCGCCGTCGTTTACCAGCAGGTTAGCACCAGCGTAGTTAGCGTTGGTTGCAGACGACTTGATCTGGCCCTGAATAGCCATGATTTCAGTCGAAATTTTCTGCTGATCTTCCAGGCTTGCGCCCTGCGCGCTGATCAGGAGGGTCTTCATCTTGTCGACCTGGTCCTTGATGTCGTTGATCGCGGTGTAAGCCGTGTCAACCTTACCAGCGCCGAGGCCGAGAGCGTCCTGAACAGCCGAGTTGGCCTTGTTGTCGGACTTCATCGACGTTGCGATGGACCAGTACGAAGCATTGTCCGAAGCTTCGCCGATGCGCAGACCGGTCGAAATGCGGTTCTGCGTGGTTTCCAGAGCCTTGTTGGTCGAAGCCAGAGTCTGGAGAGCGGTCAGAGCCGACGAATTTGTAAGAATGCTAGCCATTGTTTTGCCCCTTGGGAAAAATCAAACTGAGGGACAGGCCGGACTTGAGGGATACCGGCATAGTGGAGCGGCATCATGCCTGTCTCCGCTAAGACGCGGAAACCCACCATGTGCCGAGACTTAAGACCCAAACATTAAAGAAATACTAATTTATTCGGTCGAATTTTAACGAACACTCAGATTCTGATGCCGAATTTTGCCGGGCGCTTTCGCAACTGTACCAAATCGGGTCAGGAGAACGAGCGAATCAGGCTTCCGACCAGAATATTCCAGCCGTCGATCAGCACGAAGAACAGAATCTTGAACGGCAGCGAAATTACCGTTGGCGGCAGCATCATCATGCCCATGGACATGGTGAGCGTCGCCACGACGAGATCGATCACCAGAAACGGCAGCACGATCAGGAAGCCGATTTCAAAGCCGCGGCGCAATTCCGAAATCATGAAGGCCGGAACCAGCACGCGGAAATCCACGATGCCGTCCTCTCCAGTGCGGAAAGATGGGTCGGCAAGGTCTTCAAACAGGCGCAGATCCTTGTCGCGCACCTGACCCATCATGAATTCGCGAAATGGCTGCGAAATCTCGGTCAAGGCGGCCTGTTGCGTTATCTCGTTACGCATCAGGGGCTGCACGCCATTGTTCCAGGCGCGATCAAATGCGGGCGCCATGACATAGAACGTCATGAACAGGGCAAGCGAGATCATCACCATGCTGGCAGGCGCGGTCTGAAGACCGAGGCCAGAACGCAGAAGCGAGAAGGCGATGGCGAAGCGCGTGAAGCTCGTCACCATGATCAAAATGCCCGGCGCGATGGACAGCACCGTCAGCAGCCCGAAGAGCTGGACGATCTGCCCGCTGGCCGCGCCGCTGCCTGCGGGCAGCAGATTTTCCAGCGTCAGCGCGGGCTGGGCCTGCTGCGCATGGGCAGCAACAGTGAATGCAAGCGTCAGGAGAACGCTGAGACCAAGGAGTTTTTTCATTCTACGACCAGTGCCGAAATAAAGACCCGGTCCACCGCGCCTTCCGAGCGCAGGCGGGCGCGTTCTTCGAGATCGGCGCGCAGATAGGCAAGTCCTGCCGCGCCTTGCAATTGCATGAGATTGACGCTGCGCAGAAAGCTCAGGAAATCATCGCCAACATTGGCAGCCATGGCCGCCGGTATTTCATGGCCTGGCTTGGCAACCAGAGACGCCTCCAGCCGTACCCAGGTGTTCTGCGGAATGCCCAGATTGGTGACAATAGGCTTCAACGGTACGACTGCGCCGATGGAGCGCGATTCGAAATCGCCCGGCTTTGGCTTGTCTTCCTTGCCCGTCGTCTTGGCGGTTGCCTGCTGGTCGGCGGAAATCATCCCGCCCAGATACCAGCCGCCGCCGGCAGCGATAGCGGTGAGAGCAACGACAGCCGCCAGCAGCCCCATCATGGAGCCCTTTGCCTTGCCGTCATTCTTGTCCAGTGCCGTGTCGCTCATCGATGCTCAACTTTGAAGCACATCCCGAAAACTGGGATGTGCATAAAAACAAAAGGTCAGAAAGGTGAAACCTGATCGAGGATCTGCTGGCCATAAGGCGGCTGCTGCACCTCGCTCAATCGCCCGCGACCGCCATAGGAAATGCGGGCCTCGGCGATCTTGTCGTAGGAAATGGTGTTGGAGCCGGAAATATCGCGCGGACGCACGACACCCGTGACATTCAGCACACGCAGCTCATTGTTGACGCGCACTTCCTGCGAACCGCGAATGATCATGTTGCCATTGGGCAAGGTGTCGGTGACGATAGCCGCAACCTGAAGGCTGATATCTTCACTGCGCTTGATCGTACCCTTGCCCTTGGCCGAGGTATCCGAATGGGTGTTGATGGAACCATCCATGTCGCCACCAGCACCGGCACCGGTGCTGCTGCTGGTCTTGAACGAACCGCCAGCGCCATAAATGCCCTTCGACACACGTTCGCGGTCGGTCTTGTTGTCGAGATTGGCGCGATCATTGATGGAGATGATCACGGTCAAGACATCGCCCGGCTCGGCAGCGCGCGGATCCTTGAAGAAATTGGTCGAGCGCTGGTTCCACAACGAATAATCCGGCTTGGCCGGACGCGATGGATAGCCGTTATATTGCGGATTGTTCTGCATGCCGAGATTGGCAGCGACCGGCGACAGGTCCGGCGCACGACCAATTTCTTCCGGCTTCACGGCGCAACCCGCCAGAAGCGCCAGAGCGGTCGCAGCGAAAATAGTCTTGTTCATGCTTCCTGTCATTGCACCGTATTCCCGGTTTGCGCCTGGGCGCGCTGGTCCTTCGCCGCTGGCGGCGGGGTCGTTGTGCGCTGCGAGCCGACGATGATGCGCGCAAGCTTCGCCGCCTTGTCTGGCGGCATTTCATTCAAAATGATGCTCGAAACACGAGGATTGAGCTTGAGGATCAAGGCGGCTGCGGCCTCATCGCCGATCATCGCCATCTGGGCTGCCGCCGCGTCGGGTTTCATCTTGGAAATGATGTCGACCAGCGAATCCTGCGCCTTGCTGACGAAGTCGTCACGGCGCTTCAGCCACATCTCGTATTCCTTGCGCTTTTCTTCCAGCGCCTGCATCCGCTCGTCGACCTCGGCCTTGAGGTCGGTGAGCTGCTTGGCCTGCAACGAATAGCGGGCATCGGCCGCCTGATTGTCGATATTGCCGCAATATTTGCGGATTTCATCCAGATTGCCGAGATTTGCGGGCGGCATGGAGGCTGGCGTCGCAGAGGGCTGCGCGCTTGCCTGCACTGCCGGCTGCGATGCGGCAGCCGGTGTTTCCTGGGCCAATACCGGCAAGGCGCTCGCAAAAAGGAGCGCCAGAGCCGAACCGCAGCGGATTGCCTGTTTCACCATCATGTCCGCTCTCATCCCCGGCTTCATCATTGCACCACCAGTTCCGCGTGAAGCGCGCCGGACGACTTGATCGCCTGAAGGATGGCGATGATGCCCGTCGGCTTCACGCCCATCTGGTTGAGACCCTTGACCAGATTTTCCAGATTGGCGCCGGTCAGAATCCCGATCTTGGCATTCGGCTGGTTGACGGCAATATCAGTGTTCGGCTCCATCGCCGTCACGCCGTCGCTGAACGGTTCAGGCTGCACGACCATCGGCGTTTCCGTCACGCGCACCGTCAGGCTGCCATGGCTGATCGCCACTTTGGAAATGCGCACCTTCGCACCGATGACCACGGTGCCGGTCCGTTCATCCACCACCACACGCGCCACTTCATCTGTGGTGATCGGCAGGCCTTCCAGCTCTGCGAGGAAGCGGGCGGCTGGCACATTTTTCGGACGCGACAGGCGGATCGTCTTGGCATCGCGCGCCAGCGCCACGCCGCGACCATAGCGACGCTTGGCAAAAATATTGATCGTATCGGCAGTCCGCACGGCAGTCGTGAAATCGGGATCGCGCAGCTCGACGATCATCTCGCTGTCCTTGCCGAAGTTTCCGGCAACCTCGCGCTCGACCAGCGCGCCGTTCGGAATACGGCCCGATGTCGGTACGCCCTGCGTGACGGAGGCCGCATCGCCTTCGGCAGTAAAGCCGGAGACAATCATATTGCCCTGCGCAACAGCGTAGATCTGATTATCCGCGCCCATCAACTGCGTCATGACCAGCGTGCCGCCCTGCAGTGAGGTGGAATCGCCAATGGACGAAACCGTCACATCGATGCGCGAGCCGGAACCGGCAAAGGCGGGCAGGTTGGCGGTAACGATGACCGCAGCGGTATTCTTCGAACGCGTGGAATTGCGCGGCGCATTGATGCCAAGATTATCGAGCATGGCGCGCATGGACTGTTCGGTGAAAGGCGAATTGCGCAGGCTGTCGCCCGTACCCTTGAGACCGATCACCAGACCGTAACCGACAAGCTGGTTTTCGCGCACGCCCTGAATGGTCGCGATGTCCTTGAGGCGCGCGACAGCGCTGCCACGGCCAAGCTCCGCATAGGCCATCTTGGACGGATCGCCGCCCGCGCCAAGCCAATCGGCATCCGCTTCTACGGCGCTGCCGAAATCCTTCACGTTTTTGGCCGACTCATCCGCCAGAACTGCAACGGGTTGCAGCGCGAGAGCCAGAATGGCGATCAGCGTAGCCCAGGTTTTTCTCACCGCATCCCCACTTGAATACGGCCATCAGCCAGCACCGTGCCGGGCACGATGACGCCGCTGTCGCTGTTGCGTACCTTGATGAAATCGCCTGCCGCGCCGGATTCCAGCGGAATGCCGACCGCGGTAATTGTCATGACGCCGGAATCGAACACCATCGTCACCGGCACGCCGCGCTTGACCAGCGACGGCTCCGAAAGGGCGGCAACGAGGATCGGCTTGCCGGCGATCAGCGTCTTGCGCGCGACCTTGCCGTCTGCCTGATCCACCGACAGCACATATTGCTGCGCAGCAGGGGCGCTGATGTAGAACTTCTTCTCGACCAGCGCGACATTGCTGACGACCTGTCCGGGGTAAACGGTCGCCGAAGGCACGACGAAAGCGATGCGGTCGGTGGCGGAAGCCCCCGAAATCGCAGCAGCTGCAAGACCGGCCGCTCCGGCAGCCGCCAATGCGGCGCGTCTGAACCAGGCCCGGGCTTTGATGTCACTTCCTTTGGCGCGTTTCATGGCGATCACCGTTAACGCATGTTCTTCGATACGGTCGCCGCCATTTCGTCGGCGGCCTGAATGACCTTGGAATTCATTTCATAGGCGCGCTGCGCCGTAATCAGATCGGTGATTTCCTTCACCGGATCGACATTCGATGCTTCCAGATAGCCCTGCTTGATAGAGCCGAAGCCCGGATCGCCCGGATCGCCCACCAGTGGTCCGCCGGAGGCTTCCGTTTCGCGATAGAGATTGTCGCCCAACGGTTCGAGACCAGCTTCATTGGTGAAATTCGCTAGCTGAAGCTGGCCGATCTGGTTGATCTGAATGCCGTTTTGCTCCTGCACCTTCGCGAAAACCTGTCCGGTGTCGCTGACGGTGACTTCAAGCGCATTTTCCGGAACCACGATACCCGGCTGTACGATATTGCCGTCGAGCGTCACGATCTGTCCGTCGGCATTCTTGTTGAATGCGCCAGCGCGAGTATAGAGCGTTTCGCCTGTCGGGCTCTGGATCTGGAACCAGCCCTGCCCGGTCAGCGCCAGATCGAACGGATTGCCGGTCTGGTTGAAGCTGCCCTGAATATGCAGGTTGCGAACGGCTGCCGTCTGGACGCCAAGGCCGACCAGCGCGCCTTCGGGCACAATGCTCTCATTGGCCTGATTGGGAATGCCCGCCGTGCGCTCGGACTGGTAGAGCAGATCCGAAAATTCGGCACGCGCGCGCTTGAAGCCCGTTGTATTGATATTGGCGATATTGTTGGCGATCACTTCCAGATTGAGCTGCTGGGCGTTCATGCCGGTTGCGGCAATCGTCAGGGCTTTCATGGCGCGTCCTTGATCTGCTGAGCGTATGCGGGATGAGAGCGGCTCAGTTAGAACGGTATCGTCGAAGCCATTCTAACCATTTGTTTTTACGCATTATCCGACGCAAAACCGCTTCGCACTTTTGCTGGAAATGCTTTAAATCGACATGCGGCTGATCTCGAGATAGGCCTGCACAATCTTGTCGCGGATCGCGATTGCCGTCTGGAGCGACTGCTCTGCTTCCATGACCGAGCTGACCACCTCGTTCACCGGCGCATTGCCCTTGATGCCCTGAATGGAGGTGGCTTCCGCCGCCTGCAATTTCTGGCCGACCGAATCCGTCATCTGCGACAGCACATCGCCGAAGGACGCGCCAGGCGCTGTCGGAACAGCCTGCGGCGCAGTCGTGGAAGCGGCAGAACCGACGCCATTCTCGGCGACGGTTTCGGAAAGGCGCGACAGGGCATTGCGCGCCGAAATGCTCATGATCGAGTCGTACATTATGTGCTCCTCAGGAGATCGATGGTCATCGAGATCAGCTCACGCGCCTGCTTGACGACCTGCAAATTGGCTTCATAAGAACGGTTGGCTTCACGCATGTCCGCCATTTCGACGACCATGTTGACGTTCGGGTAACGGACATAGCCGCGCTCGTCGGCGGCGGGATGGCTCGGATCGTATTGTTCGACGAAGGGCGAGGTATCCTTGCCCACTTCCGCAACGCGCACTTCTGCGGCGCCCGTGCCATGTTCCAGCTCGGTGCGGAAAGAAACCGTCTTGCGGCGATAGGGATCGTCGGTCGCCGTCTTGCCCGTCGACTGGGCATTGGCGATGTTTTCCGAAACGATGCGCAGACGTGTCGACTGGGCCGAAAGGCCCGAGGCTGCGATCTTCAGTGAATTCTGCAAGGCGTCGGAAGACATGGATTATCCCTTCGCGACCGACAGCATCATGCGATGGAACGCTTTGACGATGCTTGTGTTGAGCGAATATTCGCGGGAAATCTCGCCTGCCTTCATCATTTCCTGCTCGACATCGACAGTATTGCCCGAATGGGTTTCCTCGGTGATGTCGTCAGGGCGCAGGCGTGCGCCCGCGATGCCGTTTGCTTCGGCTTCAAGATGCTGCGGACTGGTCGCAGCCATGGTGAGCTGCGTCTTGTGCAGCACATCGGCGAAGGGCTGAACGTCGCGCGCCTTGAAATCCGGCGTGTTCGCATTGGCGACATTGCCAGCGACAGTCGCCTGCCGAACCGACAGCCACTGCACTTGCCTTGCGGCCAGATCGAAAAGATGAATGGAGCTCATGGAGTTTCCCGCCTTTACCGTTCGTTAATTTACGGGGCGGAACTTGCGTCAAGCTTGCGGGGGGTAAGGGAGTAGGGGAATAAGGCAGTAGGGCAGTAGGGCAGTAGGGCAGTAGGGCAGTAGGAGATTACGGTCGCTGCGGTCGTCCGCAACCAAAACATACTCCCCTATTCCCTTACTGCCCTACTCCCCTACCTCCGCATTTCAATCACGTCGCCCGACGACGTGGTCAATTGCCAGGTTCCAGAGCCCTGACCGATGGAAACAAGGCGGCTGCCATCCGGCAGCAGCGATCCCTTTTCCACGAACCAGTAGCCGGATGTATCCTCGATCATCGCCATGCCGCCCACGACTTCGCGCAGCGCAAAGACCGGCTTCGGGAAAGCCTGTCCGTCACCACCGCCTTCGCCGCCAGTGCCAGCCCCGGTCCCCGGCAGACCTTTGCCGTTGGACATGACCGAGCCGGTCATGGTGTTATCGATATCCGCACTGGGGGCAACACGATCCGAGGGGCGAAAGGACGGAAAGCGGCGCACCGTCTTCTGTTCCGAACGGTCCAGCGGATCGATGATCTTGCGTTCCGCCTTTTCGGCAGGCGCAAGCTCGATGCGCTGGAGATAGGTGATGAAAGGCAGCATGGCGCAACCGGCAGCCAGCGTGACCGCTGCAATCTTGAGATAGCGGTCGACCTTGCTATGCGGTCTCTTGCCGCCCTCTTGCGCGGCGACGGTTTCTACTTCCGCTTCCAGATCGGCCAAAATCCTTTCTTCGGCGTTTTTGCGTCGGTTCTTGTTGCCCGTCATCATGGATTGGATGCCTGTTTTTCCCCGCGCAACGCGGCGGCGAGTTTCTGATAGGGATCGTCTGAACGCGGTGTCTCGGGCGATTGCTGCAAGGCATCATAGATGCGCGGAACGAGATCCACCGCCTGATCGAGAATCCCGTCATGTCCCTTCTGATACGCGCCAATGGCGCGCAGATCGCGCGTTTCCTCGAAGCGGGCCACCATGCTGCGAAGCTGGCTGACGAGCTTGCGCTGTTCGGCCGTCCAGTTGTGCTTGGCGAGACGCGAAACCGAGCCCGGCACATCGACCGCCGGAAAGCGCCCCAGCGCTGCAATCGTACGGTCGAGCACAATATGGCCGTCCAGCGTGCCGCGAATGGTGTCGGAAACCGGATCATTATGATCGTCGCCATCGACGAGCACCGAATAGATGCCGGTAATGCTACCGCCTGTATCGGCGCTACCCGGCCCGGCACGCTCCAGAAGGCGGGGCAGCTGGCTGAACACACTCGGCGGATAACCGCGCGAAACCGGCGGCTCTTCCGCCGCAATTGCCACCTCGCGCGCCGCATGTGCAAAGCGTGTGACGGAATCTACAATCAGCAGGACATTCTGGCCGAGATCGCGGAAATATTCCGCAATGGCCGTCGCCGTATTGGGTGCGAGACGGCGCATCATCGGGCTTTCATCACCTGTCGCGACGACGGTGATGGTCTTGTCGAGATGGCCGGCCATGGTTTCTTCCAGCATCTCGCGCACTTCGCGTCCGCGCTCGCCGGTCAACGCCAGCACCACCGTGTCGAAATCGGCAGCACGCGTCATCATGGCGAGCAGCGTGGATTTGCCAACGCCGGAACCGGCAAAAATGCCGATACGCTGGCCGAAGCAAAGCGGCGTGAAAATGTCGATCACATCGACGCCGGTGCGAAGCCCGCGATCCACACGACCCCGGCGCAGAGCAGCCGGCGCCAGATTTTCAGATGCCATCGGACGCGGACCGGGCAGAAGCGCGCCCCTGCCGTCAATCGGCTGCCCCAGCGCGTTGATCACCCGCCCGCGCCATTCGAGCGCCGGACGGATGCTGAGCTGACCTTCCTCGAAAACCGCTGCCCCCAATGAGGGAATGATCCGGTCATCGAAGGGCTTTACGAGAACCTGCGTATCCGCAACACGGATGATTTCCGCCAGACTGGTACCGCCCGCAGCCCTTATCGCCACCGCATCGCCAAGCCGCGCATCGCGCGACAGCCCGCGCACGGCTATCGCCGAGCGTGACACGTCGCTGACCGTGCCGCCGATGCCGGATAAGGGCTTCGGTTCCACGGCCTGTTGACGGGCAAAGGCGGCAAGCCGCGCGAGCGGTAAATCTGGCGTCATCCGTTTTTGGAGCCCAGCGTCTTGATGGCTTCAGACACGGTCGCTTCCTGCTGGGACAGCAGATTATTGACCTGTTCAAAGGCGCGGCTGACGCTGATGAGACGCGTCATTTCCGTCATGGCGTCGACATTCGAGCCTTCGATCATGCCCTGCACCACACCGACGCTGTTATCGTCGAATACCGGCGTTGCAGCCTTGTTGGGGATCACGCCGGAATTGCCCGCATATTTCAGTTCGGCATCGGCAGGAATGGAATAAAGACCAAGAGAACCGATCTGCGCGCCATTCTGATAGACCGCGCCATCGGCGGAAATCTTGGGCGCGCCGCCATCCGGATTGAGCATCATCGGCGCACCGCCGACATCGAGCACCGAATAGCCCATCATCGAAACCAGCTCGCCGGTCGCCAGCATCTTCATGCGCCCGTCGCGCGTGTAAATCTGGCCCTGCGGCGTGTTGAGCGACAGCCACGCATCGCCCTTGACGGCAATGTCGAGCGGATTGTCCGTCTTGACCATCGGGCCGGGCTCGGTGCGAATATAGCTCTTGCCCGCGCTGGCAAAGCTCACATCGTCGCTTGCCTTTTTGGAGACAATCGAATCGAACTTGGTGCCCTCGCCCCGGAAACCGACGGTGGAAACGTTGGCGACATTCTGGGCAATCGAATCCATTCGCCGTTCAAGCGTAATGAGCGAGGAAAGCCCGACATAGATCGAATTATTCTGCATGGATCAGCGACCGCCCGGCTTGAAGTTCTGCAAGGTGGTAAGAATGGCCGTCGAAATGCCGATGGACGACGTACTACCGAGCAGAAACGACGCGATGGAGGCGGGGCTGCTGGCGCTCGGATTGTTCATTTCATACATGGCCGTGAAGCGCGAAATGAGTTTCGACACATAGTCGGGATCGGACAATTGCGAGATATCGATCTTGCCTTCGACCATCTTCGCCTGCTTGTCGATATCGGCATTGGACATGGTGGTCGGCCAGCCGAACATGGTCTGCACGGTGGTCAGCAAAGCCTTGTCGCCAAGGATTTCATAAGCATTGGTGATGGTCGAAGCCTTGCGCTGAAAATAGAGCGCCAGACGCACACCTTCATTCTGGTCACCGGCTTCAGTTTCCAGCGTCTGGCGTAGATATTTATCCACTACGCCCTGCTGTGCATCGGTGCTTTGGGTTGCCTCGGCGCCCTTGCCCACAAAGTCGAAAACGGTCGCAAATTCCTTATAACGCTTGTCGGTCAGCTTGTTGGCCATGGCGTCGTCATCCGTGACGCCTTCCGTCAGGATCTTGCGCACGAAAGCCTTGGCATAGGCCATGTCTTCCAGACCGAACGCCTTCATCGCATAATTGAAAAGGCGGGTATCCGACATGAAATCGTCGATTGATTTCACATTGCCGATGTTTTCCTGGAAATACGCCGTTTCCCGAGACACTACCGGTTCTTTCGAAACGCGCTGCAAAGACCGCGTCATATCCGACGCGATCAGGCGATAGCTCGTCATCGTATCGACCATGTGCATGACCCCCTGCTGATAGTTCCGTCCTTTATGCGAGATCAAGCTTGTCCGAAGCTGATGAAACTCCGTGGCCCTCGGGTGATCATCGGCAAGTTTCGCGCAAGCCGCGCTGCCTATGTTCGATTCAAAGAACTATTCTGCGGGAGTCTCGGGCTTTGGGCATTATCATTGGTCTCGCCATCACACTGGGCTGTATGCTGGGCGGCTTTATCGCCATGGGCGGACATGTCAGCGTGCTCATCCAGCCATGGGAGTTCGTCATCATTCTGGGCGCGGCGCTCGGCACGTTCTTCGTCGCCAACCCGTTTTCGCTCGTGAAGGATACCGGTCGCGCCTGCATGGAAGCGTTCACCAACGCCGTGCCCAAGCAGCGCGATTATCTGGATGTTCTGGGCCTGCTCTATAGCCTGATGCGTGAATTGCGCGCCAAGTCGCGCAATGAAGTGGAAGTCCATATCGACAATCCCAAGGAATCGCCGATTTTTCTGGCCTATCCGAGCGTTCTGAAAAACGAAGACCTCACCCACTTCATCTGCGATTACTGCCGCCTCATCATTGTCGGCAATGTGCGCTCGCACGAAATCGAAGCGCTGATGGACGAGGAAATTCACACCATCGCCCGCGACAAGCTGAAGCCCTATCAGGCCATGGTCACGATCTCGGAAGCCCTGCCAGCGCTCGGCATCGTTGCCGCCGTTCTCGGCGTTATCAAGGCCATGGGCGCGCTGGACCAGTCGCCGGAAGTGCTCGGCCACCTGATTGGTGCGGCCCTTGTCGGCACCTTCGCCGGTATCTTCTTTTCCTATGGCGTTGTCGGTCCCATCGCGACCAAGATCAAATCGACCCGTGAGAAAAAGAACCGTCTCTATGTCGTCGTGAAGCAGACGTTGCTTGCCTATATGAACGGCTCGCTGCCGCAGATCGCGGTTGAATACGGACGCAAGACCATCTCCGCTTACGACCGCCCGACCATCGACGTGGTCGAGCAGGAAACCATGGCGAGCGCGCCGACACAGCAGGCCGCATAAGATGACAACGTCCGAAACGACTGTTGAAGCGACCATGTCGGAACAACACCGCAAGAATGACGTGCTGGCCGACAATCTGCTGCGCGCAGCCGGACTGTCCGGCGACGATCTGAAGTCGCTTGCCCATGTGTTCAAGGATGCCTCCACGCATTTCTGCGAGCGGTTGAAGCATGGTTGCGCAGCGGCTTTTGAAGTTGAAGCCGGTGCGGTGGAAAGCGCCGACGACGCGGCTTTCTCCGCCATTCTCGACAGCGCAGCCATCATTGCGCCGCTCAAGGTGGAACGCTGGGGCTCGACGCTTTATCTGACCGTCGATGCGCCGCTGGTCTTCTCGATCATCGAAGCCATGTATGGCGCGCAGGGCAATCTCGGCAATGTCGATGTCGAGCGCCCTTTCGGCATGGTCGAACACAAGATTTCCGCCCTTCTCGCCGGTCATCTCGCCGGTGCGCTGGATCAGGTGTTCAACACGGGCGCCTGGGGTAGCGCGCAGTCGATGTTCGCCGCCGGTGAATGCCTCGACATCGCCGAATTCGACCGCACCAATTTCGAACGGTCGCGGCTGTTCGCCTGCCGGATCGATGTGACGGCAGCGGGCAAGACCGGGCAAGTGCATCTTCTGCTGCCGCGCAGCACCCACAAGCCGATGCAGGACGCCGTCGCTGCCTTTCTGCGTCGCCCCATGAATCAGGCCGACCCGACCTGGGCCAAGAAGCTGCGCAATGAAGTCAGCCGCGCCCGCATTGAGCTGGAAGCCTTCATCCAGCAAGGTTCGATGACGCTGGACGCGCTGTCCAAACTGGAGATCGGACAGGTGTTGAAGCTGCCTGCCGACGCCATGGAGCAGGTGCGTCTGCGCGCAGGCAACCAGCAGCTTTTCAAATGCTCGCTCGGCAAATCGGGCATTCATTTCACAGTCAAGGTCGGCGACCCGGTCAATCAGGAAGAGGATTTCATCGATGAGCTTGTTGCTGGCTAATATTCTTTCCACGCTGATGGCTCTTGCTTCGCTGGGCGCGCTGATCGTGGTCGGTCGCAAGGCCAACGAAACGATCAAGCTCGGCAAGGTGCTGGCGCTGCGCGTCGCGGCCGCCTCCAATGGTCTGGAACGCGCCGTGAAGGCGATCCAGAGCGAGCGCACCGATCTTGTCGATGAGAATGTGAAGCTCGAGGCCCGCCTTGGCGAAACCCAGCGCGTGCGCCGCGAGATGGAAGAAGCCATCGAGGAACTGAACCGCCTGCGCAAGGCACTCTCCCGCGACATGCGCCAGGCCGATACCCTGGCCCGCTCGGTCGCTGACAGTGCTGGCCGCAACCGCGAGCCAGCCATCGAACAGAAAGAAAAGAATGCGCTGCCGGTGTTCGTGCATCGCGCGGTCCGCAAGGCGACCGTTGAAATTGCGGGGCAGGCATGAGCGCTGACAACAAGGACAAGAACATGCAGCAGGAACTGGACGAAGCCATCGAGGAACTGCGCGAAGATAAGCCGCGTAGCGCACAGAAAGGTGCTTCCAAGCCCAATCTCGAACTCATCATGGGTATTCCCGTTGATGTGCAGGTGGTTCTCGGCGGCACAACCATGCCGGTCGCCAATCTGATGAAGCTCGGTCGCGGCGCGGTGATCACCCTCGACAAGCAGATCGGCGATCCTGTCGATATCGTCGTGAACGGTCGCGTGATCGCACGCGGCGAAGTCATCGTACTCGAAGACGATTCTTCGCGTTTCGGCGTCAGCCTCACCGAAATCATCGGCAAGTAACGGAACGGCCCGGACATCTCCATGACCGAAAAAGAGCAGCAAACCCTCGCTGAAGAAAGCGCCAGCGGCATCATCGATACGCTGAGCGGCGCGCAAAAGGCGGCAGCCATTCTGGTGGCTATCGGCCGCCCGGCTGCGTCGCGCCTTCTCAAGCATTTCAGCGCCGAGGATCTGCGCAAGCTTGCCGGTCATGCCCGCACGCTGGACCCGATCTCGCCGCTCGATTTCGAACAGCTCGTGAAGGAATTCGAGGATTCATTCGCCGAGGGCGCGCCAGTTTCGGAAGCCGGGCAACGCTTCGAAGGCCTGTTGCGCGATACGCTGCCGCAGGAAGAAGTGGATGCCGTGTTCGAAGAACGCGTGCAGCCGCAGCTGGTACAGGAATCGGTCTGGGTGCAGCTCGGTCGCCTGCCGGTCGACAGCCTGCAAGCCTATCTGGCCGACCAGCATCCGCAGATCATCGCCTATATCGTCTCCAAACTGCCGTCGGACCTTGCCGCGCGCCTGTTCGTGGCCTTGCCGCCGCAGCTGCGTAATGCCGTCGTGCAGCGCTCGCTGCATATCGGCAATGTCGCGCCCGCCGCAGCCGAACTGCTGGAAGATGTGCTGCGCCGCGATCTTCTGGGTCGCAGCGATTCCGGCCCGGTCAAAGCCCATCACGGCCAGATTGCCAATATCTTCAACCAGCTCGACAAGAACGAGATGGAAGAACTGATGGCAAGCCTTGAGGACCTCAACCGCGACGACCTCAATCGCATCAAGGCCAAGCTCTTCACCTTCGAAGACATCGAGCGCCTGTCGCAGCGTGCGCGTCTGCTGCTCTTCGATGAAGTGCAGACCGAACAGATCGCAACCGCGCTGCGTGGCGCAGATGCCAAGCTTCAGGAACTCGTCCTGTCCTCGCTCTCCACCCGCGGTCGCCGCATGGTGGAAACAGAACTTGGCGCCGAGCAGGGCAATATCACCGCCCAGAATATCGCCGACGCACGCCGTACGATCTCGCGCATTGCCATTGATCTTTCCGAGCGCGGCATCATCACCCTCGACGCGAACGAAGCTTCTGCCTGAGGACCGGTGTGACGTATGGCGGACGATACCGATAAGGAAAGCAAAACAGAAGAAGCGACCGAGCAGAAGATCCGCGACGCCTTGGAAAAGGGCAATATGCCCTTTTCCCGCGAAACGCCGATCCTCGCTGGCGTCGCCTCGCTTCTGATCATCGCCGTCTTTGTCGCCGCACCCGCCACGACAAAGCTCGCCGTGTTTCTGCGCGAACTGATCGACCGTCCCGAGGACTGGGTTCTCAACAGCGCCGAAGATGCAAGCCGCCTGTTCAGCGTGCTGGCGCTGGCGGTCGGCGCAGCGCTTGTGCCGGTCTTCATCATCATTCCGCTGGCAGGCATCGCCTCGTCTGCCTTCCAAAACGCGCCGCGCATCGTCGGCGAGCGTATTCGCCCGCAGGCTTCACGCATTTCGCCACTCAAGGGGTGGCAGCGCATTTTCGGCCGCAGCGGTCAGGTGGAATTTCTGAAATCGGTGGCGAAGTTTCTCGCCGCCAGCCTCATCGTTTTCATCGTCTTCTTTCAGGGCAACAGCCTGTTCACGGACGCAATCGCGACCGAACCGAGCGCCCTGCCGGAATTCCTGCACGAAAACATGGTGCGCCTTCTGGTCGCCAATGTGCTGGCGATTACAGCGATCGCAGCCTTCGACCTTGCCTGGTCGCGCATCCACTGGCGTCAGGAACTGCGCATGACGCGGCAGGAAGTCAAGGACGAGCTGAAGCAGTCGGAAGGCGACCCGCTGGTCAAATCGCGCCTGCGTTCACTCGGACGTGATCGCGCCCGCCGCCGTATGATCAGCGCCGTCCCGACCGCCACGCTGATTGTCGCAAATCCGACGCATTTCTCCGTAGCACTGCGCTACAAGCCGAATGAAGACGCCGCACCGGTCGTCGTTGCAAAGGGGCAGGATCTGATCGCGCTCAAGATAAGAGAAGTGGCCGCCCAGCACTCGATACCAGTCTTCGAGGACGTGCCTCTCGCACGCGCACTTTATAAACAGGTGAATGTCGACCAGATGATCGCACCGGAATTCTATAAAGCCGTTGCCGAACTCATCCGCATCATCAATACGCGGCATGCATTACACTAATGGTATAGCTATGACTTTGCCCTATTCCCAAATATTATTGGCCTGTTCTCAACGATCGATGGTGACACGATGAAGAGTCTGCAATTTTCCAACGAACGTGAAGCGATCATCGCCGAGAACCTGCATGAAGTGGTGACTGAGCTGCGTCTCGTCGATCCGGCTGACTACATCGCCTTCATCCGCTGCGAGCTTTTTGCCAATATTGCCGATGTCGTCAGCTCAGCGACAGAGCTTTACTTCTTCCCCGGCACGCTGGAACTGGGCCATGGCGGCGATTATCGCTGCGACTGGCAATCACCGCCATCGGTGGTGCTGGACATGGAATTCCGCAATCAGGGCGTCTATGCCTATTTCCGGCTGATCCTGACGGATAAAACGGCTGGCGTGGAGCTGAACCACATCACCTTTGAAGATGCCGATCAGGATCCCGCAAAGAACACGGCGCGCCTGCGAAACGCTTTCCGTGAGGCCAGACTGCCCCTGAAGAAGCGGGCTTAAAGCATTTCCAGCAAAAGTGCGAAGCGGTTTTGCGCGGGACAATGCGGGCTTGAAAAATGACACCGGACGCGAGCAAACGCATCCGGTGCCATCAAGCAGTTTAAGCGGCTAGTTTATTTCCAGCGGGGCTGAACGCCCCACGTTCGGAAATGCAATCAATAAAACAAAATAAATCAAAGCAGTCCGCGCTTCCGGTCTATCCGGAAGCGTCGTGACCGGCCCGTCACCGAACCGACAATTGCTGAATTACATAAGATGTTCGGTGCCCGGCATTTCAATAATGCCAAGTGACAAAGCTGTCGCCACAGCCGACGTGCGGTTGGAGCAATTCAGCTTGATTTTCGCGTTTTGCAGATAGGTCACCACCGTCCAGCGGGCGATGCTGAGAATATCCGCAATTTCGCCATCGGTTTTGCCATTGGCCGCCCAACGCAGACAATCCACCTCACGCGGTGTGAGCAGGCTCGCCACCGAGCTGGCGTCCTTATGGCCACACAGCGCATTGTGGATCACGCCAGACACGCTGAGCAGACGCGGACGCAGCTTGGTCACGAACTGTTCGCGATCCTCGTCCTTGTCGATCTCGAACGAGAACAGCGTGCAGCCGGAAGCGCCCTTCGGATTGCGCGCGGAAACGGCAATGAAAATATTGCCAAGCCCGTGCTTTTCAGCATCTTGCAACAGTTCCGCAACTGACGGACAAATATTGGCGTCTTCCTGCAGATCACGCACGATGCCGCTGCCGTCATTGGAGAAATAGGGTGCATCCTCCTGAAAGATCGGATCGATGGCGAAGTAGTTCTTCGTCGAATAGCGCGCCGACCAGGCGGTCGGAACGGTCATCACCAGCGTCAGATCGTTGGAATTGAGCTTGGCACATTCATTCATGCGGCCACGATAGGCGTGCATGATGTGCCGGCAGCCGACTTCATCACGGATGCGGCTCAAAAGTGCGAGCGTATCGCTTTGAAATGCTGCTCCAAAAAAGGTCTTCTTGAAATTTGGAAAATGAATCAGGTCAAGAGTCATGCGAAATATCCTTAAGAATCAAGCCGCTTAAGCTTTCGGTCCGTCGCCTTATGTCCTGCTGGCGACTATGTTTCGAATCGCGCCCGACAAACTGCTTAATTGTTTATAAGTGACAAAAAAAATACGCCTCATGGCAACTCGCAATTATTGTGCCGCAAGTTGTTACACACAAGAACAGAGTGAAAATAAGGCACAGTTTCAAAAAGCTTGTTCCCAATTGGAACAAATACGCCGCTTAACTAGTCTTGCCATAGGCTCGGAAGAAGAAATCCACCGCCGTTTCCACGTTTTTGCGAATGGCTTCGTCTGATGGCTCGTCGGCAATCACACCGAACAGACGCGGGCGATAAAGCCCGGCCAGAAACAAATCGGAGAGCTGGTAGGCGACCCGATCGACGTCGAACGGTTCCAGAACGCCGTCCTCGATCATCTTTTCCAGATATTCGGCCATGGCGACCAGACTGCGCTTCGGACCCCGGTCATAGAAACGGGCGGAAAGTTCCGGCTTGCGCTCGCTGACGCCCAGAACGATGCGCTGCGCGCGAATGGCGGTCGAAGACGTAATCAGCGTCACCAGCGCGATGCCGAACTCCGTCAGTTCCTCACGATTGGAAAAACCATTGTCCAGCTTGCCGATCAGCGTGCTGAACATGGTATGACGGTAATGTTCGCACAAAGCGACGAACAGGTCTTCCTTGCTGTTGAAATAGACGTAAATCGTGCCCTTCGACACGCCCGCTTCACGGGTGATATCGTTCATGCTGGCGGCGTCGAAGCCCATGCGCAGGAATACGCTTTGCGCGCCTTCCAGTATCTGGCTGCGCTTTGCCGGGTCCTGACCCGCGCCAAGCCGCGTGCGTCCGCATTCGGTTTCAGGCGCGCATGCAAGCGAACTGGCTTTGAACTTTTCGGACTTTGCAAGCTTTTCGGATTTTGAGCCCGTCTTGACGAAATTGGCCGCAACTTCGCCCGCATCATGCCGATCGAGATCAGGCGTGGTGAGCGTTTCTGGGCTTCCTTCGGTATGCCGTTCGGGCTTCATATCACAAAACTCTTATATTTTTTCGAACCGAGCGGTTCTATATCGCTTGATATGCGCATCTTATTGGATTATGTCAACATCGAACCGAGCGGTTCAATCCACTGGATGTGCAGAAAGTTTCTCCTATGACTGCCAAGAAGTCTGTAGATCAGGCCGATATTCGCCAGTTTCCGACGGCCAAAACCTTTACGCCGGACGAAGCTCCGGCAACAAATGATGCACCGCAGAACGAGAGAACGCAGCCCCACGCTGTACCCAATGCGCGTCCACAGGAGACGCCGCACAAGGAAAATGCGAAAGGTGGCGAGAAAAAGGGCTTCGGCAAGCGCGTTGTGCTGCCGGGTGTTTTGATCGTCGCTGTGGCCGCAGGCCTCTGGTATGGCTATGATTATTGGACCGTAGGCCGTTTCATGGTTTCGACCGACGACGCCTATGTACAGGGCGATATCGCGTCCATTGCGCCGAAAGTTACGGGCTATATCGACAATATTCCGGTCGTTGCCAACCAGCATGTCAAGGCTGGCGATGTGATCTTCCAGCTTGATTCCGGCGATTACCAGATCGCTCTCGACGAAACGGAAGCCAAGCTTTCCACGCAAAAGGAAACGCTGGCCCGCATCGTCGCGCAGACGACCGCAGCAAAGGCAACCCAGCAGCAGGCCGAAGCACAGAAACAGGCAGCAAACGCTGTCCTGACCAATGCGCAGGCCACCTTGACGCGTATGCAGAAACTGCACGCCACGCGTTTTGTCGCGCAGGCCGATCTCGATACGGCCCAGTCGTCGCTCGATCAGGCACGCGCCAATGTTGCCAGCGCTGATGCGCAGATCGCTTCTGCCAAGGCGAATATCGACGTTCTCAATGCGCAGTATAAAGAAACTGACAGCGGCACAAAATCGCTAGAACTTGCTCGTGATAAAGCGGCTCGTGATTTGGCCTTCACTACATTACGCGCACCGTTCGACGGCGTGGTCGGCAATCTCTCCGGCAAGAAGGGCGACCTCGTATCCGCCGGTCAGAAGATCGCAGCACTTGTGCCGGTCGGTCAGCTCTATATCGACGCCAATTACAAGGAAACGCAGCTCGCCAACATCAAGACCGGCGAGACAGCGCATATCTATGTCGACGCCATCGACGGCACCAAGTTTGACGGCAAGGTCGTTTCGGTCGCTCCTGCTTCGGGCGCGGTGTTCTCGCTTTTGCCGCCGGAAAACGCCACCGGCAACTTCACCAAGGTGGTGCAGCGCGTACCGGTCCGTATCGCCATTCCGCAGGATGCGCTGGATTCCGGTAAAATCCGCGCCGGTCTGAGCGTTGTCGTGGACATCGATACGCGTACCGCCCCTGAAGACAAGTCGAACTAAAAATTCGACGATACGATTGTCGCAAGGATAAGCAGCGGCGCGGCTTTTGTGTTCCGCGCCGTCTTTTCTTCCAGAGTGGTTCCGGCTTTACGGAATCGCCGGAACCGCTCTAGTTATTTTTACGCATTATCCAACGCAAAACCGCTACGCACTTTTGCTGGAAATGCAGTCTTGTTTCGCACTGCATTGTCCAACGCAAAACCGCTTCGCACTTTTGCTGGAAATGCTTTGTCCTGGAGAGTGCGCCATCATGGCCGCAGACACGACAATGGGGCCAATAGCCCCGGCAGATGACCGCATCGACCCCAAAAAGGCTATCGCCTTTCTGGCCATGGTCTTCGGCATGTTCATGGCGATTCTCGACATCCAGATCGTCTCGGCATCGCTGTCCGAAATTCAGGCGGGCCTGAGCGCCAGCTCCGACGAAATTTCGTGGGTGCAGACGTCCTATCTGATCGCGGAAGTCATCATGATCCCGCTGTCCGGCTTCCTCGGGCGGCTCTTGTCGACACGCGTGCTGTTTACGCTTTCGGCGGCGGGCTTCACGCTGGCCAGCATGCTCTGCGCCACTGCGACGAATATCGATCAGATGATCGTCTATCGTGCCATTCAGGGCTTCATCGGCGGCGGCATGATCCCCAGCGTGTTCGCGGCAGCCTTCACCATCTTCCCACCCTCCAAGCGCTCCATCGTCTCGCCGATGATCGGCCTTGTGGCCACGCTTGCACCGACCATCGGCCCGACGGTCGGCGGCTATCTCAGCCACGCCTTTTCCTGGCACTGGCTGTTTCTGGTCAATGTCGGCCCTGGCATTCTGGTCACCATCGCCGCCTGGAACCTGATCGACTTCGACGAAGGCGACAGCTCGCTTCTCAGCAAGTTCGACTGGTGGGGTCTTATCGGTATGGCAGCCTTCCTCGGCTCTATGGAATATGTGCTGGAAGAAGGCCCGCGTAACGACTGGTTGCAGGATCAGGCGATTTTCATCCTGACCATTGTCATGACCGTCGGCGGCATTCTCTTCTTCTATCGCGCCTTCACATCCGAAGAACCCATCGTGGATTTGCGTGCCTTCAAGAACGTCAATTTCGCGTTCGGCTCGCTGTTTTCCTTCGTCATGGGCGTGGGACTTTACGGGCTGACCTATCTCTATCCGCTCTATCTCGCCAGCGTGCGTGGCTATGATGCGTTGCAGATCGGCGAAGCGCTGTTCGTCAGCGGTCTTGCCATGTTCATGACCGCGCCGGTTGCAGGCTTCCTGTCCAATCGCATGGACCCGCGCCTGATGATGATGATCGGCTTCCTCGGCTTTGCCGCCGGTACATGGACCGTCACTGGCCTGACCGCCGACTGGGATTTCCATGAACTGCTGATCCCGCAGATCCTGCGCGGCTGTTCGCTGATGCTCTGCATGGTGCCGATCAACAATCTGGCGCTCGGCACGCTGCCACCCGCCTTACTGAAGAACGCCTCCGGCCTCTTCAACCTGACGCGTAACCTCGGCGGCGCTGTCGGCCTTGCGGTCATCAACACCATTCTGACGCGCCGCGGCGACATGCATTATGACCGGCTTGCCGAACATGTGCGCTGGGGCAATGCGGAAGCCGAGCAGATGCTCGCCAACCTGACAGCTAAATACAATGCCGCCGGTCTCGACGGCGCAACCATCGCGATTTCCAAATTGTCGGGCATGGTCCGGCAGCAGGCGACGCTCCTGTCCTTCATCGACGTGTTCTTCATCCTGACGATGATGTTCTGTTCGCTGGCTGTCTGCGCCATCCTGTTGCGCAAGCCAAAGCAGGTGGCCGGTGGTGGCGGCGGGCACTAGCCAGCTCCGCGAGCCGGAAAAGACACCCTGAAAGCATCCTCCCAAGCTTTCATACGAAACCCGAAAGGTTCATAAGCCTTTCGGGTTTTTTCGTTTGAAGGGCCCGAAAACACAACCACGCCGCGAGCAGGCAAATCCTTGTCGTAGCGGGAACAGCTTCCGTTCAAAATGTGACAACCGCGAAACTTCTGTCACATTTCTTGTCATAAAAATGCCCCTTCCCCACAGGGATGAATTGCTAAGCTACTGAAAACGTGTTTCACTTTCTGCTGTTGGCAATTTGTGACAAGCAGCAAACTGTCATCCAACCGTCATGTCGGGCGGGTAACGGGTAGGCGGGCTCCGGAATTGGCCGGGGGCTTTCGTCGACCTATATTAGGGGAGTCAAACAATGCTTAGCTATACAGCGCGTCTGCTGTCGCTTTCGACCGCTATCGCCGTTGCCGGAGTTTCCATCGCCGCTGCCGAGCCGTCAGCCGAACTGATCGCTGCAGCCAAGGCAGAAGGCGAACTGACCACCATCGCACTCCCGCACGACTGGTGCGGCTATGGCGAAATCATCAAGAGCTTCAAGGACAAGTATGGCCTCAAGGTCAACGAGCTGAACCCGGATGCCGGTTCGGGCGATGAAATTGAAGCCATCAAGGCCAACAAGGACAATAAGGGCCCGCAGGCTCCGGACGTCATCGACGTCGGCTTTGCTTTCGGCACCTCGGCCAAGAAAGACGGCCTGATCCAGCCTTACAAGGTTTCGACCTGGGACGAAATTCCGGATAGCGCCAAGGATGCCGAAGGCTACTGGTACGGCGACTATTACGGCGTTCTGGCCTTCGAAGTGAACAAGGACATCATCAAGGACGCTCCGCAGGATTGGGCTGACCTTCTGAAGAGCGATTATGCCAATGCCGTTTCGCTGGCTGGCGATCCGCGCGTTTCGGCACAGGCCATTCTCGGCGTTCACGCTGCCGGTATTGCTGCTGGCGCAGAGCCGGGCGAAGCCGCTGGCAAGAAGGGCCTCGAGTTCTTCAAGGACCTGAACGCAAAGGGCAACTTCGTGCCGGTTATCGGCAAGGCTGCTTCGCTGGCGCAGGGCTCGACCCCGATCATCATCCGTTGGGACTACAACGCGCTTGCCGATCGCGACACGCTGAAGGGCAACCCGGAAGTTGAAACCATCATCCCGAAGTCGGGCGTGATTGCCGGCGTCTATGTGCAGGCCATCAGCGCCTACGCACCGCATCCGAACGCGGCCAAGCTCTGGATGGAACACATCTATTCGGATGAAGGCCAGATCGGCTATCTGAAGGGCTACTGCCACCCGATCCGCTTCAATGCGATGAGCAAAGCTGGCAAGATCCCGAAGGATCTGCTCGACAAGCTGCCGGACGCAACCGCCTATGAAAAGGCAATCTTCCCGACCCTGGAACAGATTGACGCCGCACAGGCAACGATCACCAAGGAATGGGACAGCGTCGTCGGCGCCAACGTCAAGTAAGCGACTTCGTTCGTTTCTGACGATGGACCTGTGAAAAAGGTGTTGGACCAGCCGGGCGTTTCCCGGTTGGTCCAATTCCGATTTTCCCGTTTTGTTGGCCTCTACTCGACGGATATGTCGTGTATCTTGCCTGTTTTCGCATGCAGCGCGTGCGAAAACAGGCAGCCGAAGAAAGAGCGCATGAGTTTAGTAGCCGATACAGCAGCCCCAGCCAGTCCGGTCGGTAGCGTTCGCAAACGCCGACTACCGTTGACATGGCTTGGCGTGGCGCCGTTTTTCCTCTTCGCCATTCTCTTCCTGATCTGGCCGACGATGTATCTCATCATCGGCGCGTTTCAGGACCCGGCGGGCAATTTCACGCTCCAGAACATCAACGACCTGTTCCAGCCGCAGATCATGAGCGCCTACTGGATTTCGATCAAGGTGAGCCTTGCATCGGCCATCGGTGGCGCAATTATCGGCTTCTTTCTGGCCTGGGCTGTGGTGTTGGGCAATCTGCCGTCATGGCTGCGCCCGACCGTTCTGACCTTCTCCGGCGTGGCGTCCAACTTTGCGGGCGTGCCGCTCGCCTTCGCCTTTCTGGCGACGCTCGGGCGCACTGGCTTCGTGACAATCCTGTTGCGCGAGTGGTTCGGCTTCAATCTCTATTCGACCGGCTTTAACCTCCTCAGCTTCTTCGGCCTGACGCTGACCTATCTCTTCTTCCAGATTCCGCTGATGGTGCTCATCCTGACGCCCGCGCTCGACGGTCTGAAGAAGGAATGGCGCGAAGCTTCCTCGATCCTCGGTGCAACCAATGCGCAATACTGGCGCATGGTGGCCTTCCCGATCCTGTGGCCTAGCCTGCTCGGCACGACGCTGTTGCTTTTCGCCAATGCCTTCGGCGCTATTGCAACCGCCTATGCGCTGACCGGCTCTTCGCTCAACATCGTGCCGATCCTGCTTTATGCGCAGATCCGCGGCGACGTTCTGCATAACCAGAATCTCGGTTATGCGCTGGCGCTCGGCATGATCGTCATCACCGGCATATCCAACCTGATCTATATCTGGCTGCGTATCCGCGCCGAAAGGTGGCAGCGATGAAAGGCTCGACAGCTCAGAAAATCGGAGCGTGGATCGCCTTTTTCATTGGCGCGGTCTACTTCCTCGTGCCGCTCATCGGCACGTTCGAATTCTCGTTGCGCATGCGGCGCGGCGAATATTCCTTCGACGCCTATCGCGTCGTCTTCACAGACCCGAATTTCCAGGCAACCTTCGGCTACTCGATCCTGCTGGGCATTCTGACCATCATTTTCGGTGTGCTGTTGGTTGTGCCAACCGCCTATTGGGTGCGCCTGCGCCTGCCGCAATTGCGCCCGGTGATGGAATTCATCACGCTGATGCCGCTGGTCATTCCGGCCATCGTCATCGTGTTCGGTTATCTGCGCATCTATAACTCGTCGTCGTGGTTGCCGTTCACCGCATCGACGCGCGCAACCGACGTGCTTTTGATGTTCGGCTATATGACATTGTCGCTGCCTTACATGTATCGCGCCGTTGATACCGCCATGCGCACCATCGACGTGAATACGCTGACGGAAGCCGCCCAAAGCCTTGGTGCAAGCTGGCCCACCATCATGTTCAAGGTCATCTTCCCGAATGTGATTTCGGGCGTGATGAGCGGCGCCTTCATCACTTTCGCCATCGTCATCGGCGAGTTCACGCTGGCTTCGTTGCTGAACCGTCCGGCTTTCGGACCCTATCTCCAGCTGGTCGGCGCCAACCGCGCTTATGAACCGTCTGCGCTGGCGATCATTTCGTTTGGCATTACGTGGCTGGCGATCATCATGTTGCAGCTCGTTTCGCGCCTCAATAAATTCAAGACAACCGCCGGGTAACGTTCATGGCTTTTCTCAATATCAAGAACCTGAAAAAGAGCTTCGGCGCCAATACCGTCGTCCACGATTTCAACCTCGCCGTGGAAAAGGGCGAATTCGTCTCCTTCCTTGGGCCATCGGGTTGCGGCAAGACCACCGTGCTGCGGATGATCGCCGGTTTCGAAGATCCGGATAACGGCTCCATCGAGATTAACGGCACCGACGTGGTCGACCTCAAGCCGAACCAGCGCAATATTGGCATGGTGTTTCAGGCCTATGCGCTGTTTCCCAACATGACGGTTGCGCAGAACGTTTCGTTCGGCCTGCGCGTTGCTGGCAAGCCGAAGGCGGAAATCGACGCCACGGTGAAGGAAATGCTCGGCCTCATCCGCCTCGACCATCTGGCGGACCGCTATCCCTATCAGATGTCCGGCGGCCAGCAGCAGCGTGTGGCGCTTGCCCGCGCGCTTGCCACCAAGCCGCAGGTGCTGCTGCTCGATGAACCGCTCTCGGCGCTTGATGCCAAGATCCGCATCAGCCTGCGCGAAGAAATCCGCACCATCCAGCAAAAGCTCGGCATTACGACGGTTTTCGTGACGCACGATCAGGAAGAAGCGCTGTCGATCTCCGATCGCATTGTGGTCATGCATGAAGGCCGCGCCGACCAGATCGGCTCGCCTTTCGACATTTACAACCGTCCGGCCTCGCGTTTTGTGGCGTCCTTCGTGGGCACGCTCAACATGCTGGAAGCTTCGGTCAGCGAACCGGAGAAAAACGGCATCGACCTCGACGGCCGCATGATCACCGTGCGCGACACGCTCGGCCATCATCCAAAGGGCAAACCGGTGACGCTGGCGCTACGCCCTGAAGCCGTCAGCCTCGAAGCGCGCAAGAGCCACGACACTTCGCTGGATGCGACCATCGAGGATGTGCATTTCCTCGGCTCCGTCATCCGCACGCGCGTGGCGTTGGGCAAAAACCGACTGTCCTTCGACACGTTCAACGATCCGACACAGCCGCCGCCACAGCGCGGTGACAAGGTGACCGTACATTTCGCGGCGCACGATCTGCTGGTGCTTGCAGACTAAGCAACAAAAACCCCGCTTATGCGGGGTTTTTCATTTTGTCGCGCCGTCGGAAAGATCAGACCACCTTTTCCATTTCCGGCAGCACGGTGAAGAGATCGCCGACGAGGCCGTAATCGGCAACCTGGAAGATCGGCGCTTCTTCGTCCTTGTTGATGGCGACGATGACGCGGCTGTCCTTCATGCCTGCCAGATGCTGGATCGCGCCGGAAATGCCGACAGCGATGTAAAGCTCCGGTGCAACAACCTTGCCCGTCTGGCCAACCTGCCAGTCGTTTGGCGCATAGCCCGCATCGACTGCCGCACGGCTGGCACCAACCGCCGCACCGAGCTTGTCAGCAACCGGCAGGATCACTTCCTGGAACTTCTCAGCCGAACCAAGTGCACGACCGCCCGAGATGATGATCTTGGCCGAGGTCAGTTCCGGACGGTCCGAAGCCGACAGCGCATTGCCAACAAAGCTAGACAATGCTGGATCGGCAGGCACAGTTGCACTTTCAACCGCAGCCGAACCGCCATCGCCGGTGGCCTGGAAAGAGGCCGTGCGCACCGTGATCACCTTCTTGGCGTCGGTGGACTGGACAGTCTGGATCGCATTGCCTGCATAGATCGGACGCTTGAACGTGTCTGCCGATACGACTTCCATGATTTCCGACAACTGCATCACATCGAGAAGTGCTGCAACGCGCGGCAGGATGTTCTTGGCCGAGGTCGTCGCCGGAGCGATGATCGTGTCGTAATTGGCGGCGAGTGCCACGATGAGCGCTGCCGTTGGCTCAGCCAGACGGTTTTCCAGCGCATCGCTTTCAGCCAGCAGAACCTTGCGCACGCCTTTCAGCTTGGCAGCAGCATCGGCTGCCGCCTTTGCGCCCTTGCCTGCAACCAGAATATCGACATCGCCGCCGATCTGGGCGGCTGCCGTCAGCGCCTTTGCCGTCTGGTCCGAAAGGGTTGCATTGTCATGTTCGGCAAAAAGAAGAATAGCCATTTATCGTGTCCCTTCCGATTTCTTAGATGATGCCATCAGCTTTAAGCTTCTCGACCAGCTCGCCAACCGAGCCAACCTTGACGCCAGCCTTGCGGCCACCCGGTTCTTCGGTCTTCAGGACCTTCAGGCGCGCTGTGATATCGGCACCGAAATCGGCAGGCGACTTCTCGTCCAGCGGCTTCTTCTTTGCCTTCATGATATTTGGCAGCGATGCATAGCGCGGCTGGTTCAAACGAAGATCAACCGTGACAATCGCCGGAAGCTTCACATCGATGGTCTGCAGACCGCCATCCACTTCGCGCGTGACCTTGGCCGAACCGTCGCCCAGTTCCACTTTCGAGGCAAAGGTTGCCTGGCTCCAGTTGAGAAGCGCCGACAGCATCTGGCCGGTCTGGTTGGCATCGTCGTCAATGGCCTGCTTGCCGAGGAAGACGAGGTCTGGCTTTTCCGCATCGACCACGCCCTTCAAGACCTTGGCGACGCCGAGCGGCTCGACCGTCTCGTCGGTCTTCACCAGAATGGCGCGATCCGCACCCATGGCAAGTGCCGTGCGCAGTGTTTCCTGCGCCTGTGCCGGGCCGACCGATACAGCCACAATCTCCGTGACCTTGCCAGCTTCCTTCAGGCGGATCGCCTCTTCAACCGCAATCTCGTCGAACGGGTTCATCGACATCTTCACATTCGAAAGCTCAACGCCTGATCCGTCGCCCTTAACGCGGATCTTAACATTGTAATCGACGACACGTTTTACTGCGACAA
>NZ_JBQEPD010000022.1:0-69830 GCF_052045675.1 Brucella sp. 22210 | reverse complement strand
GCGGTGGCAACCAAGGCACCCTGCGATGCAAGCTTGCGCCACGCGAACAGCTGGTTAGGCGCAATGCCATGACGACGGGCGACCAGACTGACCGTCGCGCCCCCCTCGTAGGTTTCGTGGACAATCGCAAGCTTCTCCGCTGTACTCCAGCGTCGACGCCGCTCAGGGCCGGAAAGAATTTCCATCTTAATGCTATTACCAGTCATAATGTGAACAGTAGTCCTATCACTTATTTAAGTGGCAGAAACTGTCCGGGCAATTAGGGGGCTATTCCACCCGGAGCGCTGCCGTCATTTCCATGCGGACATTCGTGGTGCTACATTCTGGCGACCTTCCAGCATTCGGTGCTTGCCTGAGAAGGCGCTCGCCATCCCAAAGCGGTTTCACAAGGCCCCAGCCGCCGCGACCGGGATTTCCCTTACAAGCGCCATCGGTCGCGATGAGATAATGACGACCAGCGGCAACGGTTGCGAGGCGTTCCCGAAGGCTGGCCGGGATGGAATAGTTCTGAATCATGCTGAAAATCCTCATAGCGAGTCATCGGCGAGCGTTCGGGCTGCGCCTACTGGATTGCTGCGGTTTTGGTGAAATGGCGCTCAGTGAATCCCTGAGGGGGAATGAGGCCCGTAATAGATAAGACAAAGCCCCAGCACAAAAATGCCAGGGCCTTGAGATGATTAGTGATGGGGACGACGAAGATTAGCGTCCGCTATTGTTGCGGCTATTAATAGCGTCTTCTGCTGCCTTACCGAATTTGATGAAGTTCTCTGGTGGCTTGCGCATCTTCTCACCGGCTGCGCGTCCGATGGTGACAGCAGGGGCATTGAGATTGCCCGTGTCGCCCACCATCATGGCTCCGGTGAACTTCCTTGCGGCATTGCCAACCCCTTGCTTCACCTCGTCCTTGATCGCGATACCCTTGAGCTGGATTTCTCCGTTCGGGCCTGTCGGGATGGTCTTGGTGTAGCGTTTGCCGGTGTTCCTCCAAACCGGAGCTTGACCATCGGTGGCTGTATTCTCAAAGATTTCTCGCTTCTCATTGATGAATACCTGAGAGCCATCCTTCTCTACGGCAGTGTAAAGACCGGCTGGATTTGTCCTTTGGCTGTCATTCTGCTTCTTGATGATTTCTTCTTTCTTTGCCTGCTGTCGCTTCTGGTCTAGTTCATGCAGAGACCGCAACGTAAGATTTGAACGTTCAGCATTCTCAACCGGGAGGCCAGTGGTCTTTTCAACTATCAACCAGCCGTTGCTGTTCGTTGCTTGCCGAATTGTTAGGTCCGACGCTTCAAGCCACTCATCATCTCCGAAATCTGCTGCATATTGTTCGATAGCGTATGTAGCCATCTCACCGAAGTTCTTCGGAATGTCTCGACCAGCGGTATAGATCATGCTGCCGTTAACGTCCGTATGGGTTGCATTGAAGCGTTTCGATGCTTCCTCAAGGGCCTGATCAGAATCAAGACCGTTGCGCGCATAGAACTTACCAAGGCGGGCAATTTCACCGGCAACATAGCCCGAATTGCTGGGGGCTTTGCCGCCAATGGTGCCGAACCAAGTTTCCCATCCGCCAGCAACCACGCGGCGGGCCTTCTCATCAATCTGCTCAAAGCTCTGCCGAACGGCGGCGGAAGGGGCTTTCTCAATTTCGGAGGTTGCCATCATGGCGGTTTGTACGGCCTGCTCATGCCCCAGTCCCGCATATTGCATGGCAATGCGGTAGCTTTCGTAAAACTCCCGTGTCTTGTCGTTCTTGATATGCTGTTCGAGGAGGCCGGGGTTGGCAGAATGCAAACGCATATAAAGATCGGTGCCGTCCTTGAGCTGGGCTGGCGCTGTCCCTCCCGAAACATTGAATTGCGTTGCTGCAACTGGTCCGCTTCGAAGGACGCTTTCCCACTTGGGGTTTGTTAGGTTGTTCGAAGAGAAGGCTTCCACTTGCATGTCGAAGGCTTCATCCGGCGATGCCTTGCTGTTCTTAACGAGCCATTCCGTGCGGGCTACGGTTTCCTTGGCAACGGCCTTCTTCTGGTCATCGACCGAAACCTTTTTCGTTTCGCCGGTCTTCGTGAAAACCGTTGCCTCTTCGATATATGGGAGCATCCCGGAACTGGCGGTTTCCATATTCTTATTCAGGAGGTCGTCTTCTGAGCGCTTCGCCTGTTCCGCCAAGGCAAGCTTCTGGTTAGCTTCGGCTGCTTCCTTGGCAACGTGAGCGTTAAAGGTCTCGCTCTGATTGATCAGCGATTGAACCTGAGCTTCCGAAAAGGCTCCGGCGTTTCCCTTGTGCCAACCGAGGAGTTCTTCGCGGTCGAGCTTGCCTTGTCTCGCGTTGTCCCAAAATTCGAAGCGCCTGTCCCGCGTGGCTTCCTCGTTGTTATGCTGCATACGCGACTTGGCAGAGAGGAGAATGCGATTGGCATCATTCTGGAACTCACGGTTTGACGCAAGCGAACCCAGCTTCGTGCCATCGTCGCCTGTGCGCTCGCTGTTGAGAATGGCCTCAGCCATCTTGAGATTACCTTCGTTCGCGAAGGATTCAGCGAGGCGGACCATCTCACGGTCTTGGTCCTTGTAGTCGATCTTGAGGAGTTCCCGGTTGCCGGAATACTCGGCTCTCAGGGCTGCGACCACTTCGGCTTCCGACTTTCCCTCACCAAGCAGGGCGCGGGCCTTGCCGGAGAACACATCGTAGACACCTGAGATGGTGTCCTGCTTGATCTGTTCGGTCTGGTGCTGCGATTGGATAGTGTTCGCCTTCGAGCCGAAGTTGTTCATGATCGAGTTGTATGACCGGACGAAATGCGGGCTGTCTCCGTACTTCTCCAAATCACCGGCCATGCGTTCCCGGATGAAGCTCTCAAGGTCGCCCTTGTCTTTGTCGAAGTTGGTCTCGTATTCCTTCGTGAGTTCATTCACGCGGTCGTAGGCAAGGCGCTCGCCATACTGCTTCATGAAGGCAGCTTTGAACCACGGATTATCCATTTCCGAGATTGAGCCGTCATTGACTGCCTTGCGCGCCTCATCGAAACTCATGCCGCCAATACGGCGATTGGCCTTGTCCTCGGCCTCCTGCTGGGCCTTGTCGGCTCGGTCCTTAAGGAAACTCTGCAAGTTCGGGCTAACCTGAGCAAGCGCCTCGGAGAGCTGCATGAGACCATTGCCGCCCGTTGCCGGAGACTGAGGACGACTGTAGGTATCCACAGGGCGGGCTTGCGGTTGGAGCTGGACCGAAGGCAATTTGAAGGGGGCTTGCTTCATGCCGCCATTGGCGGAACCGATGGAAGGCTGGTCATCATGAGGCGAGAGGCCGGGGAGCTTGGTCATGTTTCGGGTGTGTCCTTGGAAATGAAAAAAGGCCGCCCGAAGGCAGCCTTGTGATGGTTGATGGGAAGCCCACTGCGAAACCGAAGTCGCGTTGTGAGTTCTCTATGGTGAGGTGTAATTATCTAGGGTTGCATATCGCCAACCTTGAATTGCTGCGCTCACCATACCGCAATGAAAACTCGATATGCAGTGAACCACGCCACGGCTAAAATCGACCACTTAAACACAGTGCTGTACGGCGGCACCCGCACAATCGCGAATGCCAGCACATTCTCCCGAAGCGGAATGAAGACGGCCAATAGAATGAGAAGTGTGCTGAAATAAGCGGCAATGCCTGCAAGGATGGCGAGGAACACGACCGGACCTCCTCAGCCACGTTCGACCGACAACACGCCCTGAAAACGACCAGCGAAGAACTCAATGTCCTTCGTGTCCTGCTTCTGCCAACCATAGCCCACCGAGCATTCCCGCCATTCAACCCAAAGGCTGAGCTTGGTCAACGGCAGGCGAAACCAGAAGCCGCGATGCTGGAGGCTGAAAATTCCGCTGAGGCTGTCACGCGCATCCATTGCGAGATTATAAGCAGACTGGGAAGCCGAAGAGATAAAAGCGTTCATTATATACATATCCTGCATGTGAGTGATGGACATGGTGAGAAGCCACCAAGCAAGCGCATGAGAATCCAAAGACATGCCAGTGGTAAACAAGCATGAAGGACATGAGCCTGCCGTGAGGCTCCCCTAGTTTTCTTCGTCCTGTTTTAGAGAATATGCAGGGAACGATTTGATAGCACTCGCTAAATCCTCAATCGTCGGAAGCTCGTAAATGGCACCTACATGGTCAGCGGTATGCCCACACATGACATCCCGGATGCGTTGCTCTATGCCTGCTCGTGCCGCTCTGCGCTTGAAAGTATGTCGCCAGCTATGATTGGGACTGACGCGCTTATCATCAATGCCAAGCTTACGAACCCAATCGCCAAGCTTCTGTCGCGCAATCACATACTGAGGGCGAGGAGGGTCAAGGGCATCAACTTTCTTGGTCTTTCGTTCACCATTCTGGTCATAAAAAAGTGGTCCTTCCTTCGCCTTCTTCACGAAGTCAATGAAACCCTGATTGACCAAATCGTCGTGCAGGGGGACATGGCGTGGCTCTCCGCCTTTCACTGTTCCAGCTTCCGGCAGGATGCGGAGCGTCCAGAAACCGTCCTTGTGCTGTTCAATGTCCTGCTTGCGAACCTGAGTGATTTCTCCGGGCCTTGCTCCGGTATACGCACAAATCCAAGGAACCCACCGGATTGCTGAGCGGCGATGGGGCTTCATATGGCGCGCCTGAGGTTCGAGACTGGCTTTTAGAATGGTGATTGCATCGTCCGACTGAAACTCAGTCTTGGTATGCTTCACTTTTTTGGCAGAAACCTTAACGCTTTCAAACGGATTGGCGGCTATCTTTTTCTGCGACTTGACCCACCCGAATATTCGGTTTGCAGCGGTGATATAAACCTCATTGGCAGTGCGACCGCTAAGCTTCCCCGATGCCATGAGCTTGTCTTTCCACCTAACCGCATCGGCATCTGTCAGCAGGGCTACGTCTTTACCGTTGTGGAAAGAGTCCAAGTCTAGGAATACACCACGCCAGCGGTTGACCGTCGAAGGCGCGGGCTTGCGTTCATTATGCCATCCCTCGAATGCTTCCCAAACGCTCATCCCTGCCAGCCTAGGTGGTCTCCCCGTATGCTTAGCGGAAGCGCTTTCCGTTTGCGGAAACCGTTCCCGGTAGGAATCCGGACTGTAATCGCCTAAGGCTCGCCTGCGGAGAAGTGCAAGGGCTGCTGTGAAGTCGGGTTCTAGTGCGTCGATAAATGCACTATGCGCCTCAGTAGTGAGGGAAATACCTTCGTCCGCCAGAAACGTGGGAAGCCGACCAATTTCGATAATGACTGCCCGGACCTTAGCGGCGTGGACGGCTGTTCTCACATGATCATCGTGAGCGTCCTGAAAGGAGTCGCCAGCGGCCTCCAGCGCGTCTTGGTATTGGTCGTAGGCGAAATCCAAATCGGGAACGGGTGGGGTATTGTCGACGTTCTGAGCGATGAACCAATCATACCAGCGGCCCGCGAGTTCGCGCATCTGTCGATTGCTGAGCGCGGTCGTCAGGCCAGATTTTGCCGACCGTAGAAGTGAGATGCGACCTTCGATAGTCGCCAACCATTCGAGATGAGCAAGTTTGACTTCGCTCGAAGTCTTCTCTGTGGATGCTCGAAAACGTTCCTCTTGGCGAAGGCCGTAAGCTCGCTGATACGCATCTCGAATATCCGCTGGAATCATTTTCCGGGAAAGCCAGTCCCCGTTTTTAGCTCGTGTCAGTCCTGCCATAATGACTTGCATCTGTAGCGCCCTTTGTAGCGATAGGGCAACGACAAATCCTTGTAATTCAACAACTATCTGAAACAAAAGAGCTTCTGGAAAGCTGTGGTGCGGTCGGCGGGACTTGAACCCGCAAGCCTAAAAGGCGACAGATTTTAAGTCTGTTGCGTATACCAATTTCGCCACGACCGCAGCGACAGGATTTCTATGTCATGATTTGCGCGTCGATTTCAAGACAGAAAGCTTGTCAGCAATAACAGCTGAATTATCGAATATCCTTATGTTCTAAAATAGAAAAGCGGTATGATCGGCCTGTTTTCCCGACCATGAATTTGATCGGTTCGCGCCAGATGTCACTATTTCCGCAAAAGCCTGTCAGCTGACGAATTTTGGATATGACAAGCTGTCAGGAATGATTTACGCCTAGATCTGGACCGCTACGCGGCGGTCCGGGGCTTAGTAACCCCTTTATCACTGCGTGGTTGGCGTCACCGAAAGGCGCCGAACCTTCGTCCTTTATGGTCAGGGTGCTTGCGACGTATGTCCAAGCTTCTCTGAAGCCAAAGGTCGTGAGGCCGTCGCAGTGCGGTTACTAACACCCTGATCACCAAAGATCGAAGGGCACAATGCGGGGGCGTACCGCGAGAGTGCTTTGGGGGCGTGACCGATATGACAGACACTGTAACCTATTACACAATCACCTATGATCATGTTCAGGATTGGTGCGGCGGATTCTTCCGTCAGGACCAGCGGCCAGAAGCCGAGGCCGCGCTACGTTTGATGCAGCGCGAATTACAGAGAGAGCGCTCTATTTCGTGGCAGGCGCTTTACCTCGAAGAAATAACAATCCCGCTTCCATTGAACGAAGCCGTGCTGTTCGAACTCCTGAATGACGGTCCGCTGGTAGTCTTCGGGGACCGCAAGATCGTCACTGTTTACTGCGTGGGGTAGGTTGGTGTTTCCCTTCATCCTTGTTTGCATTGGCAAATCCGTATAGCGATGTGAATACCGAGTAGGAATGAAGAGAGTTTCAGTATGACCGCCTTCGTCAAATCCGTGGCTCAGGCCGAAAAGGCAATGCGTGCGCTTTTCCCTGAAACACAATTGCAGCTCAACGATTATCTCTCCCGCAAATATGGCGCAGAGATTTGGTTGAAGCGCGAAGATCTGACGCCGGTGCGGTCCTACAAGATTCGCGGCGCGTTCAATTTCATTTCCAAGGCCGTCAAGACAACCGACGAGAATGTCGTCTTTGTCTGCGCGTCGGCAGGCAATCACGCGCAGGGCTTTGCTTTCGTCTGCCGCCATTTCGGTCGCAAGGGCGTTGTTTTCATGCCGGTGACCACGCCGCAGCAGAAAATCGACAAGACCCGTGCTTTTGGCGGTGAATTCATCGAAATCAAGCTCATCGGCGATATTTTCGACGTTTGCTATGCCGCGTCGCAGGAATTTGCGGCCAGCAACAAGGGCGTCATGGTGCCGCCCTTCGACCATCCGGGCATTGTGGAAGGTCAGGCGACTGTCGCGTTGGAAATCGAACGGCAATTGCCGGAGGGCAAGAAGCCGGATCTGGTTCTGCTGCCAGTTGGCGGCGGCGGGCTTTCTGGCGGTGTGACGCAGTATATTTCCGATCTTGGCTGGAAAACCGCGTTTCGCTTTGTCGAACCGAAAGGTGCCGCAAGCCTGAAAGGCAGTCTGGAAGCGGGCAAGCGCATCAAGCTTACCCATGTCGATAATTTTGTAGATGGAGCGGCCGTTGCCGAGATTGGCAAGGAAAACTTCAAGCTTCTCAAAGGCTTTGACGCAAAGTCTGTCATAACAGTTCCGGAAAACCGTCTCTGCGCGACGATCATTGAAATGCTCAATATCGAAGGTGTGGTGCTGGAACCAGCAGGCGCATTGGGCATTGATGCGCTGAAGGATTTCAAGAAAAGCGAACTCAAGGGCAAGCGCATCGTGATTGTCGTTTCGGGCGGCAATTTTGATTTCGAGCGCCTGCCCGATGTGCGCGAAAGAGCGCTTCGCTTTGAAGGCCTGAAGAAATACTTCATTTTCCGCTTCCCACAGCGCCCCGGCGCGCTGCGTTCGTTCCTCGATCTGCTGGGGCCGGAAGATGACATCGCGCGCTTCGAGTATCTGAAGAAATCGGCCCGCAATTTTGGCTCGGTGCTGATCGGCATTGAAACGAAGGATGCCGCAAACTTCAAACTTCTGGAAAAGAAGTTCGGCGAGGCCGGTTGGGCTTATCAGGACATTACGGACAATCAGGTTCTGGCTGATTTCATCATTTGAACTGAAGTCTAAGTGACGCGAAAGCGAAAACATTTGCTTTTTTGGCAAAACCACCCCATATGGGCGGCAGGCGCATGGGCCGACGTTAGATGTCGGCTTTCCCGGCATTGGACTTGTTGCGTCACACTTCTGTCTTCCGGAATGGTCTGGTAGCGGAGGGGACCTGAGATCTGCTCGGGCACGGCTGCGCAAGTCGCCAGGGGTTTTCCCGGCGTCCCGTCGTTATCATAAATACGGATTTGGCTCGGGAAAGTTGCGCTTTCCCGGCATTGAAAGCGGACCGCAGATGTGCGGTGCCGCCGAAAGAGATTGAATTGACAAATGAAAATACGGGCGGCTTTGCCGCTCTTGGCGTCACCGGCGTTTTGCTCAAGGGCGTTGAAGCTGCTGGCATGACCGAACCGAAGCCAATCCAGACGCAGGCGATCCCGCCGCAGCTGGAAGGCAAGGATATTCTCGGCATTGCGCAGACCGGCTCGGGCAAGACTGCTGCTTTCAGCCTGCCGATCCTGCAAAAGATCATCGGTCTGGGCGATAAGCGCCGCCCAAAGACGGCGCGTGCTCTTGTTCTGGCGCCGACCCGCGAACTGGCCGTCCAGATCGAACAGACGATCCGCAACGTTTCCAAGACCGCGCATATTTCGACCGCGCTCGTGCTGGGCGGCGTATCGAAGCTGACGCAGATCAAGCGTATCGCACCCGGCATCGACGTGCTGATTGCAACGCCGGGCCGTCTGACGGATCTGATGCGCGAAGGTCTGGTTGACCTTTCGCAGACCCGCTGGCTGGTGCTCGATGAAGCCGATCGCATGCTCGATATGGGCTTCATCAATGATGTGAAGCGTATTGCCAAGGCAACCCATGCCGACCGTCAGACCGCGCTTTTCTCGGCAACCATGCCGAAGGAAATTGCTGCGCTCGCAGGCAGCCTGCTTCGTGATCCGGTTCGTGTGGAAGTTGCGCCGCAGGGTACGACGGCTGCCGAAATCACCCAGGTTGTGCATCCTGTGCCGACCAAGGAAAAGCGCCGTCTTCTGTCGGCTCTGCTGGCCGATAAGAACATGCGTTCGGTTATCGTCTTCACCCGCACCAAGCATGGTGCCGATGCGGTCGTGCGCCACCTTGAGCGTGACAAGTTCGACGTTGCGGCCATTCACGGCAACAAGTCGCAGAATGCCCGCCAGCGCGCGCTGAACGGTTTCCGCGACGGCACGCTGCGCATTCTGGTTGCAACTGATATCGCCGCGCGCGGTATCGATGTTCCCGGCATCAGCCATGTGGTCAACTATGACCTCCCTGATGAACCGGAAACCTATGTACACCGTATCGGCCGCACGGGGCGCAATGGCGCCAGCGGCGCTTCGATCACCCTGTACGATCAGGCGACCGAGGATTCGAAGCTGCGTGCTGTGGAACGCGTGACCCGTACCAAGCTTCCGATCAAGGATGCTCCGGTCAAGCTTGCACCAGCACCCGCAGCAGCGCCGCGCATTTCGATTGTGGGCGAAGACAAGCCGCAGAAGACGCAGCACCGCAAGGGCCCGTCACCGCAGCAGCACCGTCGTCCAGCCCAGAAGCCGGGCGAACATCGTGGGGGCAACCATGCTTCCGCAGGTGGCCATGCCAATGCGACTGGCGAAGCCGCACCGAAGGCAAAGCGTCCATTCCGTCGTAAGCGCCGCAACGGTAATGGCGGCGGCGGACAGCGTGCTGCATAACGCCGTTCCGGAACATCTTTTACAAAAGCCGCCCATTTCGGGCGGCTTTTTCTTTTGAACCGACATTTTGTGGATTGAGTTTGCCAGTTGGCGTGGAAAATTATTCCATCCTTCCTTGAAGGGCAGGGCAGTTCCTCATACTTTCCCGGCAAACAGCTCGGCCAAAGATGAAGGATGGAAGCTATGCTCCAATCGGTTCTAGACGCAATCGGTAACACGCCATTGATTCGTCTCAAGAAGGCTTCCGAAATCACCGGTTGCGAGATTTACGGCAAGGCTGAATTCCTCAATCCGGGACAGTCGGTCAAGGATCGTGCAGCGCTTTACATCATTCGGGACGCGGAAAAGCGCGGCCTGCTTCGTCCGGGTGGCGTGATTGTCGAGGGAACGGCGGGCAATACCGGCATCGGTCTGACTCTTGTCGCCAAGGCGCTTGGCTATCGCACAGTCATCGTCATTCCGGAAACGCAAAGCCAGGAAAAGAAGGACGCGCTGCGTCTGCTCGGTGCGGAACTGATCGAAGTTCCAGCAGCACCTTATCGCAATCCCAACAACTATGTGCGCCTGTCGGGGCGGCTGGCTGAACAGCTTGCCAAAACCGAACCGAATGGCGCGATCTGGGCCAACCAGTTTGATAATCCGATCAATCGTCAGGCGCATATCGAAACCACAGCGCCTGAAATCTGGCGCGATACCAATGGCAAGGTCGACGGTTTCGTGGCGGCGGTCGGATCGGGCGGCACGCTTGTCGGGACCGCCTTCGGCTTGAAGGATCACAATCCTGATATCAAGATTGGGCTCGCCGATCCCTATGGTGCAGCGCTCTATTCCTATTACACGACCGGCGAGTTGAAATCCGAAGGCGATTCGATCACCGAAGGCATCGGGCAGGGACGTATTACGGCTAATCTGGAAGGCTTCACGCCTGATTTCTCCTATCGTATTGCGGATGCCGATGCGCTCGATGTCGTGTTCGATCTCGTGGAGAATGAGGGGCTTTGCCTCGGCGGTTCTTCCGGCATCAATATTGCCGGTGCGATCCGACTTGCAAAAGATCTCGGTCCGGGCCACACAATTGTAACGGTGCTTTGCGACTATGGTAATCGTTACCAGTCGAAAATGTTCAATCCATCCTTCCTGCGCGGCAAGAACCTGCCGGTGCCGGGCTGGTTGGAAACCAAAACCGAAATAGACATCCCATTCGAGGAATAAAACAATGGCCTATGAGACCGATGCGCTTTTCCGTGAAGATTCCTATCTTTCAACGGCGGAGGGCAAGGTTCTCGCCATTACCGAGACTGGCGGTATTATTCTCGACCAGACAAATTTCTACGCGACCTCCGGCGGACAGCCGGGGGATATCGGCTTTTTTGAACGCGCCGATGGATCGCGGATCGAGATCGCAGCCACCGTTACCGGTGAAACCAAGAACGAAATCGTCCATATGCCAGCCGAAGGGCAGGCAGCACCGACAGTCGGTGAGGCGCTCGTTCTGCATATTGATTGGCCGCGCCGCTACAAGCTGATGCGCATGCACACTGCCTGTCATCTTTTGTCCGTTGCCTGTCCGTTCCCGATCACCGGTGCGGCAGTGGGCGAAGATGAAAGCCGTGTCGACTTTGATCTGCCAGATCCGACCTATACGAAGGAATTCGTGACCGAAAAGATCATGGAACTGGTCAAAGCCAATGGTCCTGTTTCGATCAACTGGATCAGCGATGAAGAATTCCTCGCCAACCCCGATATTGTGAAATCGAAGAATGTTCGTCCTCCCGTCGGGCTTGGCCGCATTCGGCTTGTTGCGATTGGTGAAAATGGTTCGGTGGATTCCCAACCATGCGGCGGCACCCATGTGTCTGAAACGCAGGAAGTAGGAGAAATCCATATCGGCAAGATCGAGAAGAAGGGCAAGGAAAACCGCCGTTTCCGCATTCGCTTCGGCGCCTTGCCCGAAGCTTGAGTATTTGAGGAGCATGATCATGGCTGAGAAGAGCGCATTTGTCGTTTCACGCGACTGGCTGAAAGAACGCTTGGGACAACCGGGGATAGCAATCGTGGATGCGTCCTGGTATCTGCCTGCCGCGGGTCGCAACGGTCTTGAAGAATATCATGCAGCGCATATTCCGGGCGCGGTCTTCTTCGATCAGGACGTGATCGCCGACAAGGATTCTGGCCTGCCGCACACCTTGCCGTCGCCGGAACTCTTCGCGCAGCATGTCGGCGCGATGGGCATCACCGCCGACGAGACAATTATCGTTTATGACGGCCCCGGCATGTTTGCCGCCCCCCGCGTCTGGTGGATGTTCCGTGTGATGGGCGCCAAAAATGTATTCGTTCTTGATGGCGGTTTCGATGGATGGAAGGCCGCAGGTTATCCCGTGACCGACGAGCCGACGAAGATTGCAGCCTCGCTATTCACGCCTGCTTTCGATCAGGCTGGCGTTGTTGCTTTCCCGGAAATGCGGGAGATCGTCGACGAGCGCCGCGCGCAGGTTGCCGATGCGCGGGCCGCCGGACGTTTTACCGGGCGGGACGCCGAACCGCGTGCGGGCATGCGTTCCGGTCACATGCCGGGCGCGCGCAACGTTCCTGTCGGCACACTGTCGGAGAATGGCGAGCTGAAAGATCTGGATAGTCTGCGTGCGATCTTCGATGAGGCAGGCGTCGATCTCGCCAAGCCTGTCGTCACAAGCTGCGGTTCCGGCGTCACAGCGGCGGTCATCATGCTGGCGCTAGCCTCGCTCGGCCATAAGAATAACCGGCTCTATGACGGCTCCTGGAGTGAATGGGGCAGCAAGCAGGATACGCCGGTGGTGACGGGCGAAGCCGACTGATCATGGTCGACAAGCTTAAAGCTCGCATTACGCATCTGGAAATGCAGACGCGACCGGCGCTTTCCGTACCGGTTCCGTCTGGCGTGCGGCTCGCCATCATGCGGGCCAGCGACATGCCGGTGCATTTCTATCGCTACCTTTACGAACAGGTCGGTCGGCAGCATCACTGGATGATGCGCCGCGTGCAAAGCGATGCGGAAGTGGACAGCATCATCCATGCGGATACGAGTGCGATCCACGTGCTCTATGCGGATGGCAATCCGGCCGGTTTCGTGGAACTGGATTTGACCGCTATGCCGGAAACGGCTGAAATTCTTTATTTTGGTCTGATGCGTGATTTTCAGGGGCGGGGGCTTGGCAAATTCTTTCTCAGCGAAGCCATTTCCGCCGCATGGGCCCATGGACCGCAGAAAGTTGCCATCCACACCAATACGCTCGATAGCCCACGCGCATTGCAGCTTTATCAGAAGATGGGATTTGTTCCGGTCGGATGGTCGGAGGAAGAAGTCACTCCATGGGCGGACTAATTACCGGGTAGATTAGCCGCGCGCGACCTCGCGGCCATTGGTGATGGAAACAACGGAAGCGCTCGCCAGTCGGGCGCTTTCTTCGTCCAGAACCACGCAATTGCGTCCACGTTGCTTGGCCTGATAGAGGCAGCGGTCGGCGCGGCTCATCACTTGCGAATTGCTCTCGGTTTTTGGAGCGGACGCCACGCCGATGCTGATCGTCAGAGGATAGACCTGATATTCCGTCGAATGAAAAGGCGTGCCTTCCACTTCGGTGCGGATGCGCTGCGCCACACGGACGCCCGTTTCGCTACTGGCGCCCGGCAAGAAGACGCAAAACTCTTCGCCACCGATACGCCCGACCAGATCGCCCTTGCGTGTCACATTTTGCAGGGCAAATGCGATCAGCTTCAATGCGCGGTCGCCAGCGCTATGGCCGAATGTATCGTTGATGGCTTTGAAGTGGTCGGCGTCGATGACCATCAGCACGCCCGTTTCAATACGCGACCTGCTGATCTTCATGGCATCGAACAGGGCTTCACGATTGAGCAATCCCGTCATGTGATCGACGCGCGCCCGCGCCTGCAATTCAATATGCGCCCTTTCAAGTTGGTTATAGGCGTCTCTCAGCTTGTTATGCTGACGGAAAATATAGGCGAGCGACGGGAAGGCCGTCGCAATGGGAATGCCGGAGCTTAGCGCCAGCGCAACAATGCCCGGCCGTGCGCCCGAAAAGGCAGCAACCGTCCAGGTGAGCGACACAGAAAACAGCACAACAGAAAGTGTTATGACACCTGCTTTCCATAACGCTGCTTTCATTTCCTAACTCCCCGTCCCTGGATCAGGATTATTTAATTGTCACTCGAAACCTTACGTTGAGGGAGCAATTGATTGGAGGGCTTATAAAAGCATCTGCGCGTCAGGAAAAGATGCCAAAAGGTATGATTGCAACTTTTCCACGAACAGTTTCCCGAAAGACACAATTTAGGGTTTTATCACTAAAGACTGATCAAGCAAATTGTATTGGGGGAGCGGGGATAATATCGGGATTTTCGAATAATCTAACCGATAATTGTAATGGCTAACATAAGGGAAGGTCGGAAACAACCGCCTGCGGGTGACGGAGGCGAGCTTTTCGAAGCGCGCAGATGGCCAGAACGCTCCGAAAGAACTCGTCTCACGTCGAGAGTGTTGTCTTGCGACAAATGTATAATTTTGGAGGTTTAATCGGCGTAGAGCCGGGTGAGGGCAGTGGTCGTCAGAAGATGGCGAGATATTTCAGAAGAGAAATGATACCAATGATGATCACGATAACTTGAGCGATCTGCTTCACCTTTGCATCCAGCGGAAGCATGTTGATCAGATAAAGCACGAGGAAGATAACAAGAATTGTTATCAGAAGGCTGATGAGGATGGACATAGCTGTTCTGAACCTTCCTGGAACGGCACTGTTGTCGTTTGTGTCCGACGGCCGCTCCTCCAGAACGCCAGACTAAACATTACACGGAAAACATGGGGCAAGTTCCCAGTTTCGTCCGTGGCATTCTCGTTTCCAGTTTGAAAACGATATGCCGGATAACGTTTCGCTTTAGAGAAGGTTCCGCTCGATTTGTGAGCGGGCATGGAGACTGATGGCCGGTTATGAACCGCCGGCCACCATAGGCGGGAATATTATCGCTGCTGCATGCTGCCGTTTTCGCGACGACGCATATGCCAGCTGAAAGCTTCTTCCAGAAGATGTGGCGTATGACCGCCACGCTTGCAGGCGCGCTCGAAATAATCATTGAGCTGGTCGCGATAATCGGGATGCGCACAATTATCGATGATGACACGGGCACGCTCGCGTGGGGCGAGCCCCCGCAGATCGGCAAGGCCCTGTTCCGTCACCAGAATATCAACATCATGTTCCGTGTGATCCACATGAGTGACCATCGGCACGATTGACGAAATGGCGCCGTTCTTGGCTTCCGACTTGCTGACGAAAATCGAGATATAGGCGTTGCGCGCGAAATCACCCGAACCGCCAATACCGTTCATCATATGGGTGCCATCCACATGAGTGGAATTCACATTGCCATAAATGTCGAACTCAAGCGCCGTATTGATGCCGATGATGCCGAGACGACGGATGACTTCCGGGTGGTTGCTGATTTCCTGTGGCCGCAGGATCAGCTTGTCGCGATAGCGGTCGATATTGTTGAACACCCGTTCACCGACTGCCGGGCTGAGCGTGATTGAAGCGCCGGAGGCATAATCCAGCTTTCCGGCATCAAACAGCTCGAAGGTGCTATCCTGCAGCACTTCACTATACATGCGCAGATTGTGGAACGGACTATCGGCAAAACCGTTGAGCACAGCGTTTGCGATGGTGCCAATGCCGGCCTGAAGCGGATTAAGCGTCAGATCGAGACGGCCTTGTGCCACTTCATCCTTCAGAAAATCGATCAGATGACCGGCAATAGCGATGGTTTCGCTGTCGGCTGGTTCGACCGTCGAGGCGCTGTCATTTTCCTGCGTGATGACGATGCCAGCGATTTTCTCGACCGGGATCGGAATATAGGGCAGGCCCACGCGGCTGTCGCAGGCGGTAACCGGGATCGGGTCGCGGGTAGGGCGCTTGGTCGGGATATAGATGTCGTGCAGACCTTCCAGCGCCATAGGCTGGTTGAGATTGACCTCAACGATCACCTTGTCGGCCAGAATGGCGAAGCTTGCCGAATTGCCAACCGAGGTGGTCGGAATGATACCGCCACTTTCGGTAATCGCCAGTGCCTCGACAACGGCATAATCAATCGGGCCAATCTGGTTGGAGCGCAATTGCTCGACCGTTTCGGACAGATGCTGGTCGATGAACATGACCTCGCCGCGATTGATCGCGGAACGCAGCGTGCGGTCAACCTGAAACGGCATACGGCGGGCGAGCACATGGGCTTCAGTCAGAATCTTGTCGACGTCGTGTCCAAGGGAAGCGCCGGTGATAAGCGTAATCTGAAACGGATCGGTTGCCGCACGGGCCGCCATAGCGACCGGCACGGCCTTGGCGTCACCGGCGCGTGTAAAGCCGCTCATACCGACAATCATGCCATCCTTAATGAGGCTGGCTGCCTGTTCCGGGGTAATAATCTTGTCTCGCAGCGAAGCGTTTCGAATGCGTGCTTCCAACATCTATAACTCTACCTTCTATCCCATCCAGCCAGCGGGCCGGGAAGCCCGTTCGATGTGCATCGTGACCAAGAGTTGGCCGAAAACGCGAGTGCTGGAACCCGTGTCGGGTCATACAACATGTACAGGACGATTACATGCTGCTTTGGTCTTAGACCGTTTCAGGTTCCAAACACGTTTCAGTCATTCTCACGATGCGGGCAGTGAGGGAATGATTTTAATCAAGCGTAGAATTTGTCAATCGCTGATCAGATTGACCGCCGGAACAGCCTGACGGGCAGGGTGCATTCGTGTGGCCAGAATGTGTATGTTACGGCCCATCGGCAGAATATATTATAGGTAATTCTTATATTTATACAGTATAGTTGATATTTGAAAGAAAATTTGCAATCATAATTTCTATATATATGGTTATTTTGATATTCGGTTTTGATAATGTTTTTATTTTCATTGGGTAATATAAAATATAGGATTATATCCGCCCTTCTTTTCACTGCGTTCTTGGCGGTGTTTTCCGGCGCGGCTAATGCTCAAGGGCCAACCGAGACATCAAAGCCGGTACAAGTTGGCATTTATGTCAGCGAGCCCTTCGTCAATAGTGACGGCAATGGCTATTCCGGCATGGCAATCGATATCTGGCAGAACATCGCAGCGCGCCTGAATATTACGTCGCATTATGTGGAATATCCGAACTATGGCGACCTGATGAAAGCCGTTTCCGATGGTAAGATTGATGCAGCCGTCACCAATCTTACCATCACCGAAAACCGTGCTGAAATCGCAGATTTTACCTATCCGTGGTTCGATGCTGGTCTGCGTATCATGGTACATACCCAGGCCGGGACGGGATGGGACGACCTTATCGAACGTCTCAACAGGGCTGGTCACTTGACCACCTATGTCTGGATTCTGGGCATTCTTCTGGTGGCAACGCTGTTTCTGACGCTGTTCGACAGACGCTTTGATGAAAATTTTCCGAAACGCTGGCGGGAAGGGCTGGCGGAGAGCTTTTATCACGTGGTTTCAATTGCCACGTCCGGCAAAAGCTCACGTAAAAACCTGTTCGGCTGGATAGGACGTGTGTGGCAAACGTTCTGGATGGTTTTTGGCATCGCCATTATCGCTTATGTCACGTCATCGATCACCAGCGTGATGACCGTTGCGCATATCGACAACACGATATCGAGCTTGAGCGATCTTCAAAGAAAATCCGTCGGCGTTCGAACCGGCAGCGTTGCAGAACAGTTTCTGAAATCCCGATCCATAGCCACTGTATCGTTTGATCATTTGCCGGAAGCTGTTTCCGCTCTCGTCAATGATGAGATCGCGGCGATCGTTGCTGATGGTCCTGTGCTGGAATATTACACACATCAGCATACCGATGAGCCGCTCGACCTTGTTGGCGGAGCATTCAGCCCGGATAAATACGGTTTTGCGTTTCCACGTCACAGCGCGCTTGTCCAACCAGCCAGCGTGGCGATCATAAGTCTGCACGAGAGCGAGGAAATCGCGAAGCTTAGAACCAAATATTTCGGTCCTCCGAGTTGAGAACGGACGTGCGCTATCACGGAGCAGTTGTGTGACGTAGCTGGAAACGAACGTGAGAGCAGCTTGCCGCTAGGCTACGAGCGATCTTACATCGTTCGGGAAGTCGATGAGGAGCAGGCGTTTTCTATCGGTTCATTTGCTGCTTTTTGTTCGTTGAAACCAACGCGAGACCGACTTCAAGCTAGAACCCACCCAGCTTCATACGTTGATCACATAAGATAGATTATGGAACTAGAAGATATCTATTCCGCGTAGCAAATCCTATCGAGACGCTTCGGCCGGCCTTCTGCAAATCAGGCCTATCAGTTCCCGCTGAACCGTATGATCATGCATTGATAATGCGGTTCAGCTCAATCGTCGATGATGGACGTGTCAGCGGCGCCGTGCGACATAAAGATGTCCAGGAACTGGCGATCCTTGCTCGCTGCGCACGGTGATGTTCTCGCAGCGAATGCAGTCCATGCCGTGTGCATCCAGCATTGCCGTCACATATGACTTGGCATGCGCGAAGCGCTGATAATCGCCAACCATGAAGGCCCGGCCCGCAAAGCGCGCTTCGTCCTGTGTTTCGCTCGAAAAGCCGAAATAGCCGTCCGGCTCGAGTTGCGTGGCCACACCTGCAAAGAAGCGATCCAGCTCGCCCATGTAAGGCAGCACGTCGGTCGCCACGATCAGATCCCAATTGTCCTCAGCTGTCGTTTCAAGAAAGCGTACCGCTTCGCCAACGAACAGCGCGTCATAGTCGCCTTTTTCAAACGCGACTTCGATCATGTTTTCAGAAATGTCCACGCCAGTCTTGTGCGTCGCCATATCGTCGAGCGCGTCAGCCGACAGACCGGTGCCGCAGCCAAGATCGAGCATGCGATCACGGTGAAACTCCTCATTGATCTCCAGCAATATTTCGCGCAGCTGTAGCGGCACGTCATAGCCAAGCTGGTCGACGAGAATCGTGTCGAACATTTCGGCATGTTGGTCGAACAGCGTCGCCACATAGGCGTCGGGCGCTTTCAGTGGAACAGCGCCGCGTCCCATGCTGGCAAGCCGCACGGCTGCGCCGCCGTGATCATCAGGATCGATGGCCAGAACTTCTTCATAGGCTTTTGCAGCACCGTCAAAATCGCCAGCTTTTTCAAGCGCGAGCGCACGATCATAGGCTTCCGCCAGAGCGTCTTCATCGAAAGATTTGTTCTCGGTTTGCGCCATTACCGTATGCCTTTTCAAAGTCTGTATAGTGCGGCAGCTTATTTATGATCGGCCAGTTTGCGCGCAATCACTGCGCAAGCCATAAGCTGAATCTGATGAAACAGCATCAATGGTAGCACAATACTGCCGACATTGGCGCTTGCGAAAATGGCGCTGGCCATAGGCGCGCCACTGGCAAGGCTTTTCTTGGAGCCACAAAACATGATGGTTATGCAATCGGCGCGATTAAAGCCCAGTCGCTTGCTCCCGTACCAGGTGATCAGCAGGACGACAATCAGCAATACTATATTGACGCCGACCATCATCACCAGATCGTCCCAAGAGACTGATTTCCAAAGACCTTCCACGATGGCTTCGCTGAAGGCCAGATAGACAACCATCAGGATGGAGCCGCGATCCACAAAGCTGAGCGGCTTGCTGTTACGCCGCATAAAGCTGCCGATCCAGGGTTGCAGAATCTGACCCAGAACAAAGGGCAGCAGCAATTGCAGCAGAATGGCTTCAAACGCATCAAGCGAGATGCCGCCTCCTCCACTCTGCACCGCAAAAAGCAGGCCCACCAGAAGCGGTGTGAGGAACATGCCGAAAATATTCGATGCGGAAGCTGAGACAATTGCAGCCGAAACATTGCCGCCCGCCATGGACGTGAAGGCAATGGACGACTGAACCGTCGAAGGCAGCACGCAGAGATAGAGAATGCCGGTATAGAAGGCGGACTGCGCCAGACCGGGAATGACCCAGCCGACTGCGAGCCCCAGGATCGGGAACAGCACGAATGTCGACAGGAAAACTGCCAGATGCAGTCTCCAGTGGGTGATGCCTGAAATAACGGCTTCTCGCGAAAGACGTGCGCCATGAAGGAAGAACAGAAGGCCGACAGCGACTTTCGTCGCCATGCCGAACCATTCGGCAAATTCGCCCTGAACCGGGAGCACCGATGCCAGCAGAATTGTGGCGATCAGCATTGAGGTGAATTTATCCGGCAGGAAGCGCATTGTTTCGTCCAATCTTGTTCGGCGCGCCTTGGGGAGGATCTGGCGCCGCGTCGCATCCATGAAACATGGGAGATATTCAGGGACATGAGCCCTGTTTTGCGGGGCCTGTTTATTAAACGCATCGGGCCTGTTTTCAATCCTTGATGGTTGAAAAACAGGCCTGTTTGCTTCACTTTTCCGGGATTTTCTTGCGATTAACTGGCAGCGCCCGCTTTATTCGTAGCCGTTAGGGTTTTTTGACTGCCAGTTCCACATATCCTGGCACATCTCGCGCAGGTTCTTTTCGGCTGACCAGCCAAGGAAGTCGTTGGCAAAGGTCGGATCGGCATAACACTCAGCAACGTCGCCCGGACGGCGTGGCGCGATTTCATAATTGATCTGGCGGTTGGAGACGTGCTCGAACGCCTTGACGACATCGAGAACGCTATAGCCCTGCCCCGTACCGAGATTAACCGCAAAGCATTTTGGTTCATCCAGCTTTTTCAGCGCCTTAAGGTGACCGGCGGCCAGATCGACTACATGGATGTAATCGCGAACGCCGGTGCCGTCCGGCGTTGCATAATCATTGCCCCAGATGTTCAGCTTTTCACGGCGTCCTGTCGCAACCTGGGCGATGATCGGCATCAGATTGTTCGGAATGCCTTTCGGATCTTCGCCAATCAGGCCGCTTTCGTGAGCGCCGACGGGGTTGAAGTAGCGCAGAATGGCGATCTTCCAGCTATAGTCGCTGTTGTAGAGATCGCGCAGCATTTCTTCGATGATGAGCTTGGTACGACCATAAGGATTTGTCGCGGAGAGCTGCTGGTCTTCGGTGATCGGCAGCTTCTGCGGATCGCCGTAAACGGTCGCGGATGAGGAGAATACCAGCGTTTTGACGCCGGTTGCTTCCATCGCCTGCAACAGCCGCAACGTACCCAGCACGTTGCAGTCATAATAATGCAGCGGCTTTTCGCTCGATTCCCCCACGGCCTTCAGGCCCGCAAAGTGGATCACTGCTGTGCATTTATGACGCGTGATGATCTGTTCCAGAAGCGCGCGATCACGAATGTCTCCTGGCTCACGAATGGGTGCGCGACCGGTAATTCTCTCGATCCGGTGAAGGGCTTCCGGGTTACTATTGTCGAAATTATCGACCACAACCACTTCATGGCCTGCCTCGATCAGCTGAACGCAGGTATGAGAGCCGATATAGCCGGCGCCGCCAGTCACAAGAATTGTCATCGATCAAGTATCCACTTGTTGAACATGCCGCCCCGATGTGCGATCCCGAGCTGACTATGCAAAATCGGCAACGGACTTCAACCCGTTCCAGATGATTCTTTGGGAACAACTGGAAACGGAGTTAGCGAAGTTTGATGGAGCGCAGATGACCCCTTCCCGCAATATAGACCGCCTGCTTGAGATTATGGCTGCTCTTCGCGATCCGAAAACCGGCTGCCCGTGGGATGTCGAGCAGAGCTTTCGCTCGATCATGCCTTATACGCTGGAAGAAGCCTATGAAGTTCTCGACGCTATCGAGCGTGACGACATGGACGATCTGCGCGAGGAGCTGGGCGATCTTCTGCTACAGGTGGTATTCCATGCGCGCATGGCCGAAGAGCAAGGCAGTTTCGATTTTGGCAATGTGGTAGAGGCGATCACTCATAAGATGATCCGCCGTCACCCGCATGTCTTTGGAGATGAAGAAGCCCGTAGCGCTGGCATGGCCAAAGGCTCGTGGAACCGGATCAAAGCGGAAGAGAAGGCGGAACGCGCCGAACGCCGCGCAAGTCTCGGGCTCGACACGCATGAGAATAACGGGTTTCTCGACGATATTCCAACCAACTTCCCTGCCCTCGTTCGTGCGCTGAAATTGCAGCAGAAAGCGGCAAAGGTCGGCTTTGACTGGTCAGAGGCTGCGCCGATTCTCGACAAGATTTCCGAAGAGACTGCCGAGTTGAAGGAAGCAATGGCGGCACAGGACAAGGCTCATATCGCGGAAGAATATGGCGATCTGCTCTTCGCCATGGTCAATCTTGGCCGCCACCTCGATATTGATGCTGAAACGGCGTTGATCGCGGCGAATGATAAATTCAAGCGGCGCTTCCATTTCATCGAGAAGACGCTGGATGAGGCCGGAAACAACCTTGGTTCAGCAAGCCTCGAAGAAATGGAAGAAATCTGGACCGAAGCCAAGAAAAAGGGGCTGTAATCAGCCCCTTACTTATCGGACCATTTCGGCCGGAACATCTGATAGACGCTCTCCGTGGTGGCGTAATCCATATAACCGAGACGCGTCACGGGTTTCACCTTGGCTATATCAACCAGACCGTCCGTCAGAATACTCTCGTCGATATGGACGCCGACGACTTCACCGATGACCATGTAATTGTCGGTCGGCTTGCCTTCCTTGTCCTGCAATCGCCTGATGTCGACAGCAACGCATTCCAGCGAGGCATAGGCCTCTTTCACACGCGGAGCGGCGATGATTTTCGATGGCGCACGGGTCAATCCGGCATACTCGAACTCGCTGGTGCCGCGCGGTGCGTCGACTGACGACGCATTCATATGCGTCTTGAGGTGCTCACTCACCAGATTGGTTGTGAACTCACCGGTTTCCTCGATGAAAGTCACGCTGTCCTTGATGCCGCTGGATGAAAACATCACCATAGGCGGCGTATCGCAGATCGCATTGAAGAATGAATATGGAGCGAGATTGACCGCTCCATTCTTCGAACACGTTCCGATCCAGCCGATCGGGCGCGGTGCGACAATTGCCTTGAAGGGATTGTGGGGCAATGGATGCCCCTCTTTCGGCTCATAAAACATTGTGATTTCCTCGCCTTGGGAAATAGTTTTAAAGCTCTATCTTATTCCGCCCATGGGCCGGAATAGTCGGAAACGATCTTGTCCATATCTGCACGGGGACGCTCCGGCATCTTGTTTTCTGCGGTGCCGATATGAACGAAACCGGCCACGCGTTCATTCGGCGCAAGACCGAGATATGCGCGCGACGGTGCATCGTCCGAATACCAGTTGGTGATCCAGTTGGTCGCATAGCCAAGCGCATTGGCGGCAATGCAGAGGTTCATCGCGACAGCACCTGCCGACAAAAACTGCTCCCACTCCGGGATGCGCTCATGTCCGACGGGCGACGACACAATGCCGATAACGAGCGGCGCGCGCGAAAAGCGGGTCAATTCCTGTTCCTTGCGGCCTTCGGGCAGCGGGCCTTCGCGTTCTTCAGCGCGCTTGACCAGAAACTCCCCTACCCGTTTGCGGGCATCACCACGGTAGAGAATGAAGCGCCAGGGCGTCAGGCGACCGTGATCAGGAACGCGGGCTGCCACTTTAAGCAGTTCAGCCAGTTCTTCGCCTTCTGGTGCTGGAGCGCCAATTGCTGAAATCGGCGTGGAACTACGCTGAGCTAGAAAATCGAACACCGGATGCGCCACGGAAAACCTCTCGACTGGAACTTGCTAAAACCTGAATTGCCACTCCTGTTTAGAGAGGGCCGCCTCTTCTCGCCCGTTGCAACGGTGGTGTAAAGTCAAAACTCGGGGAAACCGCAGCACGGTGATGGCTAAAAAATGCCGGTGTCATTATCGATTTGGCCTTGAATTCGACACCCGCATGGGCTCAAAAAAGCTATGTCGGTTTTCAAACTTCTGCCTTGCGTTCAAACATCACGATATTTTCGCGGCGAATGGCTCGCTGTAGCGCTGCTGACCGTGATGTCGGGTGCGTCTGCATGGGCACAGGGCCTTGACCCTGCTGCCGAGGCAAGCGGCGGATTGAATCTACCCGAACCCCCGCTCAATCTGCCGACGCTCAGCCCCTATGCGTCACCCACGAGCCCGGAAAACAATCCGTTGATCAAAACCACCGAGCTGGACCTGAAGGCCCGTCTCATGGATGACGGCGCCGACATACCGACGGGGTTGGTCTGGCGCGTTTTCTCGCCCAATGTAGGGCCGGACGGGCAATTGCCGCTGATCGCCAGCGCACAGGGCGGCAGCGCCGCATTTAATCTGCCGGAGGGAAGCTACCTCGTGCATGTAGCCTATGGGCGCGCCGGTGCCACCAAGCGCATAACGCTTGGCAGTAATGCCCGGCACGAGCTGATGATGCTCGATGCGGGCGGCATGAAGCTGAGCGCGGTTCTGCCCGACAAGAGCAAGATTAATGACGATCTGCTGCGGTTCTCGATCTATGCGGACGAGGACAACAGCGAACGCTCGCTGATCGTCCCGGATGTGAAGCCGAATGCCATTATCCGGCTCAACAGCGGCACTTATCACGTTGTCTCCAATTATGGCTCCGCCAATGCCATTATCCGCGCTGATATTCGCGTCGAAGCAGGCAAGCTTACCGAAGCGACGGTCGAGCATCGCGCTGCGGAAATGACGCTGAAGCTTGTGCGCGAGCACGGCGGCGAAGCGCTGGCCGATACGTCATGGTCGGTTCTCAACGCTTCGGGCGATGTGGTGCGTGAAAGCGTGGGCGCCTATTCATCGCTGGTTCTGATCGAAGGCGATTATGTCGCTGTGGCGAAGAACAAGGATCGCATCTATCAGCGGGATTTCAAGGTTTCGTCTGGCAAGAATGAAGAAGTCGAAGTCATTGCCAACAAGGAATTCGAGGCATCTGACGATTCTTTGGATTAATAACAATTTTCGGTTAGGCTATTATTTATAGCGCCATATTGGTGTTTTACGATTTCATTTTTCGACTATTCTTGTATTCGCCACTTTAATTTTCTTACACGGTATTCAAATGAAAAATCTTATAATTTTGACATTTGGCGTTCTTGTAGCTTCACAGGCTTATGCAGGGGCTGCGGAATTGAGCGCAAATCAGGGCATGTCTCCGGCCCAATGTACGCAATGGGGTACCGGATGCCTCCCTCCGCTTCCGATTGACTGCAAAAAGCTACCGCCACAGTGGTGGCCGATCTGCACTGGATCGTAAAAATAGAGAAGACCGCGCCTCGGCGCGGTCTTTTTGTTTGGAGCGAAGCTCTTGTTATCTGCCACCATTCTTGAGGCGAATCAGATCCGGAGGGGTTGCCTCTTCAACAAGACGGGCCATCGCCTCATCACGCGTCATCGCTTCCTGATCGCGAGAGCCGAAGCGGCGCATATTGACCGTCTGTTCTTCCGCTTCACGCTTGCCGCAGACGAGAATGACCGGAACCTTCTGGAGCGAATGTTCGCGAACCTTGTAGTTGATCTTCTCATTGCGCAGATCGGTGACAACCTGCAGACCGGCAGCCTTCAGCTTTGCAGCTGTTTCGATGGCATAATCGTCGGCGTCTGACGTGATCGTCGTCACCACGACCTGAACCGGCGCGAACCAGAGCGGCATGTGACCGGCAAAGTTTTCGATCAGAATGCCGAGGAAACGTTCCATCGAGCCGCAGATGGCGCGATGGATCATGACCGGCTGGCGCTTTTCCGATTCATTGTCGATGTAGAACGCGCCAAAACGTTCCGGCAGGTTGAAATCGACCTGCGTGGTGCCGCACTGCCATTCACGGCCAATGGCGTCCTTCAGCGTATATTCGAACTTTGGTCCGTAGAACGCACCCTCGCCCGGCAGGATGCCGGTCTTGATGTCGTCCGACTGCTGTTCGATCTGTTCGAGAACAGTCATCATCACGCTTTCAGCGCGATCCCAAAGTTCATCCGAACCGACGCGCTTTTCAGGGCGGGTCGAGAGCTTGATCGTGATCCCTTCAAAGCCGAAATCTTTATAGACCGACAAAATGAGATCGTTGATGCGCAGGCATTCGGCAGCCATCTGCTCTTCGGTGCAGAAGATATGCGCATCGTCCTGCGTAAAGCCGCGCACGCGCATCAGGCCATGCAAAGCGCCCGACGGTTCATAGCGATGCACATTGCCGAACTCGGCGAGCTTGATCGGCAGATCGCGGTAAGACTTGAGGCCGTGCTTGAAAATCTGCACGTGGCCCGGGCAGTTCATCGGCTTCAGCGCAAAGACACGGTCGTCGTCGGTGTCGTCACCGGCAACCGTTACCTTGAACATGTTGTCGCGATACCAGCCCCAGTGACCGGAGGTCTCCCAGAGCGACTTGTCGAGCACCTGCGGCGCGTTGACTTCCTGATAGCCATGGCTATCGAGGCGACGGCGCATATAGCTCACCAGATTCTGGAACATTTTCCAGCCCTTGGCGTGCCAGAACACGACGCCCGGTCCTTCTTCCTGGAAGTGGAAGAGGTCCATTTCGCGGCCAAGACGACGATGATCGCGCTTTTCGGCCTCTTCAAGCATATGCAGATAGGCCTGAAGGTCGTTGTCGTTCGCAAAAGCGGTGCCGTAGATGCGGGTCAGCATCGGATTGTTGGAATCACCGCGCCAGTAAGCACCGGCAACCTTCATCAGCTTGAAGGAATTGCCGATCTGGCCGGTGGAAGCCATGTGCGGACCGCGGCAAAGATCGAACCAGTCGCCCTGGTAATAAATCTTGAGGTCCTGACCTTCCGGAATGGCATCGACGAGCTCGACCTTGTAGGCCTCGCCCTTGTCGGCAAAAACCTGCTTGGCCTTGTCGCGCGACCAGATTTCCTTGGTGAACGCCTTGTTGCGCTGAATGATCTCGCGCATCTTCTTTTCGATCACCGGCAAATCGTCCGGGGTGAACGGTTCATTACGCGCAAAGTCGTAATAGAAGCCGTTTTCGATGACGGGACCAATGGTGACCTGCGTACCCGGGAAAAGCTCCTGAACGGCCTCTGCCAGAACGTGGGCCGTATCGTGACGGATCAGTTCAAGCGCGCGTGGGTCTTCGCGGGTGAGAATCTCGATCTTGCCGGAAGCGCCAAGCGGATCGGAAAGATCGCGCACGGTGCCGTCGACGGCATAGGCCACTGCCTTTTTTGCGAGAGATTTGGAGATTGATTCCGCGAGTGCAGCGCCGGTGGTCGACGCATCATAGTCCCGTACGGAACCATCGGGGAATTGCATGGAAACGGTATTCGACATTCTATTCGTCCTTATCCAGTCCCGCCAACGATTGCGGGTGGTTCATGATCATGCGTTGTCAGTATTGTGAGGCTTCTAGTATTTTTTGTCCGGCCAGTAAAGCGCGACATCCCGACAGGGCTATTTGTCGGGATGTAAAAACAAACGGTAAATGGGATGTCAGCCCTTGATGGGCAAGCAGTCGATACGCTGCTTCTTGAGCTTGACGCAGGCCTTCTCAGCAGAAGCAGAATCCTTGAACCCGCCGAACCAGACGCGATAGACCTTGCGGCGCTTGCCGTCCGGCGAAATCTCGCCCTTCAAACCATGAGCAACCTGATCCACTGCGGGGCGCAGCTTTTCCTGAAGCTCTGCGGCTCCAGCACGCGTCGGTGTTGCAGCAAGCTGGATACGCCAGGCTGCGCCTGCCGATGCCACGAGATAGCCGCCATCGCCCTGCTCGATCTGGGAATCGTCGATCAGGTCGGCAACTGAATCCTTCTTCGGGGTTTCTTTCGGCGATGGAGCAAAAGCGACCGGCTTTGCCATCGCCACAGCCGTCCCCTCGCCGCTGGAATTGCCATAACGGGTCAGAAGCTTGGCCATCTGGCCGTCGCGCTCACCTGCCGAACCGGCGCCCAGAACCACACCGACAAGATGCTTGCCGCCGATAATGGCGGACGAAACCAGATTGTAACCGGACACGTTTGTATAGCCGGTCTTGATGCCATCGACGCCGCCATAGCGGTACATCAGATTGTTGTGACCGTTATAGTCTCGGCCGCGATAAGTGAACGAGCGCTGGGAAAACAGTGCGTATTGTTCCGGAAAGTCGCGGCGCAACGCCATACCAAGCACAGCCATGTCGCGCGCTGTGGTAAGCTGGGTCATATTGGCGGTCAATCCCGAAGGGTTGACGAAGAAGGTGCTCTTCATACCAATCTGGCGCGCGCGCTGCGTCATCAGACGGCCGAAACCGGCTTCAGATCCGCCGATATATTCACCCATTACCGTCGCGGCATCATTGGCCGAAATGATGATCATCGCATTGACCGCATCACGCACCGAAATGGTCTGCTCCGGCTTGAGCCAGAGCTTCATGCGCACCTTGGCGGCGGCATTCTTCGAGATGGGCATCTGGTCATCCCAGTGCAGGCGACCTGTCTTCAATGCTTCAAAGGTGATGTAAAGCGTCATCATCTTGGCGAGCGATGCCGGTGCACGCTGGAAGTTGGCGTCGTCCTGCCCAAGAATGCGGTTGCTGTCAGCGTCGAACACGACCCACGAGGGCTTCGCCATTGCTGCGGAACCACAAAGAACAGTGGCTCCAAACGCTACGGAAGCAACGAAACGTGCGATACGGGACGACGATGTCAGCATGATGGCTCGCGGATTTAAAAATGCTAGCTGCATTTGCAGGCAAATTGCGGCCTGAAAAAGACCATAACGATGCCTCAATTCTTATTCCCTAAGAAACATTGATATCGTTAATGAATTCTAAGCATCGTGCAAAAAATACAGGTATTTAGAGCATTTCCAGTAAATGTGCGTAGCCGGTTTGCGCAGAATAATGCGCAAAAACAAATAGATAGGCCGTCTCCACGATTCTGTTTTGAACCGGAACTGCTCTAGTGGTGAGGGGCAGAGCAGCGCCAATAGCGCCAGGGCAGATACCATTTTAGCTCGCCCGACAATTCGCGCGGCACTGGGTCTATACCATGCGTGCCGAACGGGCCGCAGCGCATAACGCGGAAAAGCCCCATCCAGCCACCGCTCCACAGGCCATGACGCGCAATCGCTTCATAGGCATATTCCGAACAGGTCGGCATATGGCGGCAGGAGTTTCCGATCAGCGATGACAGTGTCAGCTGATAGAATCGGACACATGCTGTGCCAAACACCCTGCCCGGCGTTTTGCGCCAGCTATCGGTGAAATTACGGCTGTATCGCTTTGCTTGAGGCGGCGTATCAGTCGCGTGGTCTTTGCCACAGGAGCACATCGGGTCAGGCGGCCTTGGCTTTGTCTTCGATCTGGCGAATGCAATCGACAACGGCGTCGAAGGTCAAAAGCGTCGATGCGTGGCGGGCTCTGTATTCGCGCACCGGCTCGAAATATTTCAGGTCTTCGAATCGTCCTTCCGGTGACGGTCCATTTTCCTTGAGCATGGCATACATCTTATCACGAACGGCTTTCAGTTCGTCGGCACTTGCACCAATGACATTGCGCGCCATGACCGACGACGACGCCTGCCCCAGCGCGCAGGCTTTCACCTCATGCGCAAAATCAGTCACCACGCCATCTGCCATCTTGAGATAGACCGTGACCGTCGAGCCGCACAGCTTGGAATGCATCGTGGCGACAGCATCCGCTTCGGCCAGCCGACCGATGCGCTCCATATTGCCCGCAAATTCCAGGATGCGTTTGTTGTAAATATCGTCGATCATGTGCGTAAGCCTTCCGCCTGATATGCTGGCCATGCAGCTTCATGTCTTTACATGGTGCCAGCAGTCAGGAACTTCAAATCCGTTCAGAGTGTCAGATTCAGCAAGATTCAGCTGTTTTCGAATCCTGCCTCTGCCGCTTTCATTGCGCCAAAATGATACGAATTTCAAAATCTTGATACCAGTCAGAGAAAAAACAAAAAAATGTTTTTTGATATCAGTTTGAAGTTGCAATTTACTCCCTATATATTAGGCAAGTAACGCCTGCAGTTTGGATGGCGTTGGAGCGTTGGACTTTTAAATATTGTTGAACGTTCTGACGGTCTGTTTTAAGGCATGATATCATACGAAAAACCTTTGTGTTTTTAGATGTCATGTTTTAGCAGGGCACCATAGTGAAGGCATGAAACCTGTCCGGTGCGCTTAAGCCACCGGATCAATACATCGCCCGCTCGCAAAGCGTATCGTTGTATTGTCCGTTTAACTCGTCTCCTCCTTGAAGGAGACTACTGGAGAATACTGATGGACGCGCGCATCCTCAAAGAAGATGACGAATCCGGCCTGCCTTCTAAGAAGCAGGCAAATGTTACCCCGTTGCACGGTAAGCCGACGCAGGCCGACGCGGAAGCTGCAGTTCGCACGCTTCTCCTGTGGGCTGGCGATGATCCGGAACGCGAAGGCCTTCTGGAAACGCCAAAGCGGGTTGCCAAGGCCTATAAGGAGCTTTTCTCCGGTTACGCGGAGAGCCCTGAAGAAGTGCTTGGCACCGTGTTCGAGGAAGTTGCCGGTTATAATGATATGGTGCTGGTGAAGGACATTTCCTTCTTCTCGCATTGCGAACACCATATGGTTCCGATCATCGGCAAGGCGCATGTCGCCTATCTTCCTGACCACAAGGTTGTTGGCCTGTCGAAAATCGCCCGTGTAGTCGATATTTTCGCACATCGCCTGCAAACGCAGGAAAGCATCACTGCACAGATCGCCGACAGCATTCAGACCATTCTGAAGCCGCGTGGCGTTGCCGTGATGATCGAGGCCGAGCATATGTGCATGGCCATGCGCGGTATTCGCAAGCAGGGTTCAACCACCATCACCACCACCTTTACCGGTGAAATGAAGGTGAAGGTTGATGAACAAGTGCGTTTTATGACCCTGGCGCGCAGCAAATAATGCACGATCCCGAAAGGCTCGGCTTTTCGGCTATACATGACATGTTTTTCAGATATTCAGAGGCACGTTGCACAAGCCACGTGCCTCTTATCCATTTCAGGTGAGACAATGACGACCTTCCCTGCCCAGCCTTCCGATAAAAAGACCATTGAAGAAGGTGCGGTGTTCATGCCGCGCTTCGATGCTTCCGGCCTCATCACGGCGGTTGTCACCGACGAGCGTGACGGTGTGCTTCTGATGGTAGCCCATATGAATGCGGAAGCGCTTCGCCTGACGCTGGACACAGGGATCGCGCATTACTGGTCGCGTTCGCGCAACACGCTTTGGAAAAAGGGCGAAACTTCCGGCAATTTGCAAAGCGTGATCGAACTGCGCACCGATTGCGATCAGGACGCCTTGTGGCTCAAGGTTCGGGTCGCTGGCGATGGCCCCACCTGCCATACCGGACGCCGCTCATGCTTCTACCGGCAAGTGGTCACTGAAAACGGTGAAACCACACTGAAAATAGAAAATGGCGGCGGTTGCGATCACGATCATTGATCGCTTTCAAAACGATGTGATGATGCGAATAGGCCTCGCGTCATCAATTTGCAGCATTTATTCTTTGGATACCATGTTTCGCTAATCTGATCGAAACGATGAGGTGTCCAAGGTGATGCTTAACTGGGGGGTACGGCGCAGGACTGTCAGCATAGACGTCGAAGCGCCTGCTCAGGAAGTCATTGAGAAGCCCGAAATCAAGCGCGAGCCGCGTAAGATCGCGCTGGCGCTAGGCGGTGGTGCTGCGCGCGGCTGGTCGCATATCGGTGTGTTGCGCGCGCTTGACGAGGCTGGCATCAAGATCGAAATGATCGCCGGCACCTCCATCGGTGCATTGGTTGGCGGTTGTTATCTGGCGGGCAAGCTCGATGAGCTGGAAGAATTCGCCCGTAGTCTGACCCGCCGTCGCATGTTCAATCTCCTCGACATTACATTTCGTGGCAGCGGCCTGTTTGGCGGCATGAAGCTTGATGGGCGCCTGCGCGAACATCTCGATGGCCTGCGCATAGAAGAGCTCACACGGCCCTTTGTAGCGGTCTGTACGGAATTACGCACCGGCCATGAGATATGGCTGTCGTCCGGGCCGCTGGTGGATGCCATGCGCGCTTCCTATGCCCTGCCCGGCGTATTCGAGCCTGTCCGGTGGGATGAGCGCGTGCTGGTTGACGGTGCGCTCGTCAATCCGGTGCCGGTCTCCGTGTGCCGTGCTTATGAGCAGCGTCTCGTTCTGGCGGTCAATCTCCATTACGACCAGTATGGCCGCGCAGCGGTCATCAAGCATGCCCAGATGCGTCAGGAAAGTCTGCCAGGCGCGGTCCATGGTGAGAAGGAAGCGCGGCTCGGAATCACCGGCGTGATGATGGATGCCTTCAACATCATTCAGGACCGTATTTCGCGAGCCCGCATGGCGGGTGATCCGCCGGATCTGTCCTTGATGCCGGTCGTCGGCCAGATCGGACTTGCCGATTTCCACCGCGCTGCCGAAGCGATTGATGCTGGTTATGTCGAAACGATCAAGCGTCTGGAGGATATTCGGCGTCTTCAGGGCATAGCGAGCTGATTTCTCTCCATTTTGCGAATCCTACGGAATCGGGATTCGCGATTCCAGAGGTTTTTTGATCGCCACGAGCGCTCGTGACGTCTGGAAGACCAGCTCTGTGAAGATTTTTTGAAAAATTATCATTTGCAGGAAGTCTTTGAAAAAGCCCACAAAATAAGGGTTCCCAGTGTTTGAAGGAATGAACGTGCTACGGTTTTTCACATTCTTTTCGAAAAAGATTGGCTGATGATGCAGATGGGGCTTGTGCACCCCAAGGTGATTTGCTAAATGCCCACTCGCCGGAGCAATTCGGCTTCTACCACGGGCGGTCGTGGCGGAATTGGTAGACGCGCAGCGTTGAGGTCGCTGTGGGGCAACCCGTGGAAGTTCGAGTCTTCTCGACCGCACCATTCTCTCTCTAGAGAGTTGAAATCGTTAGATTTTAAGCAAACGCCCTCTGGGGCGTTTTTGTTTTTCCAAGCCCCGCTATAAACAGTTTCAGCCTTGGCCCTCGATATTCCCCCTCTCTGACATAGATGTCTGTGCTAGTTTCCAGACCTAAGCAAAATCATGGAGGATTGCATGAAGATCAGTGCGCGTAACAGGCTTAAGGGCAAGATCGTAGACGTCACCAAGGGCGCCACGACGGCGCATGTGCGTATCGATATCGGCAATGGCGTGATCGTCACCTCGTCCATTACCAATGAAGCTGTTGACGAACTACGTCTCGCCGTTGGCGGCACGGCCTATGCCGTCGTCAAGGCGTCAGACGTCATGGTTGCCGTGGAAGACTGAACCAACAGCATACCGGCAAAGAAAAACCCCGCCTGAGCGGGGTTTTTGATTCATGCCTTGTCCAGTTCCGATCGAACCATTTCGCTATGCTCTCCCAGATTGGGTGAGCGGTGGTCGATTTTAAGTTCCGCATCGGAGAAGCGGATAGGCGTGCGCAATCCCGGCACGCCTTGCGGGTCGATCTTCATCCCGCGTGCGATGAATTGCGGATCGGCAAAGACATCTGCCACCGAATTGATTGGCCCTGCCGGAACACCAATCTTTTCCAGTCTCGCCAGCAGGTCGTCGCGGGTCCACTGGCGCGTGCGCTCTTCCAGAAGCTCTGTTAGCGCCGTTCGGTTCGCGACGCGGGCAGCATTGGTTGCAAAGCGTTCATCGCTCGCAAGCTCTGCAAGGTCCAGCAGGCCGACCAGACGGCCGAACTGGCCGTCATTGCCGCAGGCGATGATGAAATAGCCGTCAGAAACGGGCAACGTCTGGTATGGCGCGATATTGGGATGCGCATTGCCCATGCGCTTCGGGGATACGCCGGACGCCAGATAGTTCATGGCCTGATTGGCGAGGACTGCCGACATGCAGTCGAACAGCGCCATATCGATGTGCTGCCCCTTGCCCGTGCGCTGGCGCATGATAAGCGCCGACTGGATGGCAATCACGCTATAAAGGCCGGTGAAAATGTCTGCAAAGGCCACGCCGATCTTCTGCGGCTCGCGATCCGGCTCGCCAGTCAGATCCATGATGCCGCCCATGCCCTGGATCATGAAATCATAGCCTGCCCGCTCGGCATAGGGACCGTCATGTCCGAACCCGGTAATGGAGCAGTAGATCAGGCGCGGATTGACCGCCTTGAGGCTCTCATAATCAAGGCCGTATTTATCGAGGCCGCCGAGCTTGAAATTCTCGATGACAACATCTGCATCGGCCACGAGGCGACGCACCAGCTCCTGCCCCTCTTCCGTGCGGAAATCCGCTGTAATCGAGCGCTTACCGCGATTACAGGCATGGAAATAGGCAGCCGACTTCTCACCTTCCACTTCAATGAACGGAGGGCCCCATTTGCGTGTATCGTCGCCTTCCGGGCTTTCGACCTTGATAACGTCCGCGCCAAGATCGGAGAGCGTCTGACCGACCCATGGACCGGCCAGAATGCGGGCCAGCTCAACCACTTTGAGACCGTCAAGCGGTGTGTTCTGCATTTCGGATACCTTACAAAAGCGGAAAAGCCCGCCCGCAGAAAGCGAGCGGGCCTTGGGAGGACATTGCGGGCGGTTACGATCAGAAGAAAGCCTGAATACCGGTCTGCGCGCGTCCAAGGATCAGCGCGTGAACGTCATGGGTGCCTTCATAGGTATTCACCGTTTCAAGGTTCTGCGCGTGACGCATGACATGGTATTCGATCTGGATACCGTTGCCGCCATGCATGTCGCGCGCCTGACGGGCAATATCGAGCGCCTTGCCGCAATTGTTGCGCTTGACGATGGAGATCATTTCCGGAGCCATCTTGCCTTCGTCGAACAGGCGACCGACGCGCAGCGATGCCTGAAGGCCGAGCGTAATTTCGGTCTGCATGTCGGCAAGCTTCTTCTGGTAAAGCTGCGTGCCAGCCAGCGGCTTGTCGAACTGCTTGCGGTCGAGGCCGTATTGACGCGCACGGAACCAGCAGTCTTCGGCTGCGCCCAGCACACCCCAGGAGATGCCGTAGCGGGCACGGTTAAGGCAGCCGAACGGACCCTTGAGGCCCGATACGTTTGGCAGCAGGGCGTCTTCCGACACTTCCACGCCATCCATGACGATTTCGCCGGTGATCGATGCGCGCAGCGACAGCTTGCCGCCGATCTTCGGAGCGGAAAGACCCTTCATACCCTTTTCGAGTACGAAACCGCGGATGGCATTGTCATGGGCTGCGGACTTGGCCCACACCACGAACACGTCGGCGATTGGCGAATTCGAGATCCACATCTTGGAGCCGGTCAGGCGATAGCCGCCGTCAATCTTCTCGGCGCGGGTCTTCATGCCTGCAGGGTCGGAACCGGCATCCGGCTCGGTCAGTCCGAAGCAGCCGATCAGTTCGCCCGAGACGAGGCCCGGCAGGTACTTCTTGCGCTGTTCGTCGGAGCCATAGGCATAGATCGGGTACATGACGAGCGAGGACTGCACGCTCATCATCGAACGATAACCGGAATCAACGCGCTCGACTTCGCGGGCTACGAGGCCATAGGCGACATAACCGGCATTGGCCGCGCCATATTCTTCCGGCAGCGTAACGCCAAGCAGACCGGACTGGCCCATGAGGCGGAACAGTTCCGGATCGGTGGTTTCGTCGAGATAGGCCTTTTCCACACGCGGCAGCAGAACGTCGCTCGCAAACGCCTTTGCAGAGTCGCGGATCATGCGCTCGTCTTCAGTCAGCTGTTCATCGAGCAGAAAGGGATCTTCCCAGTTAAAGACCGTACGCGACATTATGAATTCTCCTCAGTTCAGAATTGAACGGACTATGAACCGCAGGGCGTCAGGCTGCAAACGATGTTTACTCATCGATCTATTCCATTTAGTAATAGATCATGACGACACTCTCACGACGGCTCCTTCCCTCGACCAGTGCTCTTGCGGCATTTGACGCTGTTGCGCGGCTTGCAAGCTTTTCAGCCGCTGCCGAAGAACTGGCGCTGACGCAAGGTGCTGTCAGCCGTCAGATTTCAGCACTTGAAGAACAGCTTGGAACAGCGCTTTTCGACCGCACCAGCCGCCATGTCGTGCTGTCGGATGCGGGGCGCGCTTATTTCAATGCCGTTGCGCCTGCCCTTTCAGCCATTCGTGCTGCTTCGCTTCAGGTGATGTCGCAGATGCGCGGCAAGACATTAAACCTCGCTTTTCTGCCGACATTCGGTACACGCTGGCTCATTCCGCGCATTCCGCGTTTTGTGGCGCAATATCCGGATATTATTCTGAATTTCGCGACCCGTATCGGTCAATTCGATTTCGACCGCGAAGGTCTCGACGCGGCAATTCACATTGGCCAGCCGGACTGGCCCAATGCGGATTGCGTGTTTCTGATGGATGAGACGGTTGCGCCAGTTTGTAGCCCGGCTTTTCTGAGGGAGAACCCGGTGTCAGCGCCCACCGATCTTCTACGGCTGCCACTGTTCAATATGGCATCACGACCTGGCGCGTGGGATCACTGGTTTCGCAGCCTCGACATAACCGTGCCAGCGCCGGGCGGCATGCGGTTTGAACAATTTTCCAACGTGTCACAGGCTTGCATAGCGGGGCTGGGTGTCGCCCTCATGCCGCTTTTTCTGACCCGCTCGGAAATCGATAGCGGACAACTCGTGGTGGCCTATCCGCACACGGTCAAAAGCCCGAGCAGCTATTATTTCGTCACACCGAAGGCGCGCACCAACACGCCTGCGGTGAATGCGTTTCGCGATTGGCTTCTGGGTGAAGTCAATCGCGAATTCGACCCTCATGCAATCGAGTTGCTGACAATCTCGTAGGAGCGCAAGCGCTTCTTGTGATCATGAATCATGCCGGTGATCATCAGTTCATCAGCGCCGGTGCTTTCAGCAAAGGCCTGAATGCCCTTTGCCACAGTTTCTGGCCCGCCGACGACGCGGCATGACAGCATCTGGCGGACAAGCGCTTGCGCTGCCGGATCAAGCTGTTCCATGTAGCCTTCTACCGGTGCCGGAAGCTTGCCCGGACGGCCGCTGCGCAGGTTCACGAAAGCCTGCAATTGCGAGGTGAAGAGGTAATGCGCCTCTTCGTCTGTATCAGCGGCAATGACGTTGAGGCCGAGCATGACATAAGGCTTCTGCATATATTCCGAAGGCTCAAACCGCTCGCGGTAAAGTGCGATGGCGCGTTCCATTTCCGCTGGCGCAAAATGCGATGCGAAGGCGTAAGGCAGGCCCAGCATGGCAGCCAGTTGCGCGCCGAACAGGCTTGAGCCGAGAATCCAGACCGGAACCTCAAGTCCCTCACCCGGAACGGCGCGAACACGTTGGGCGGGCTCTGCCGGTTTGAAATAGTTGAGCAGTTCGACCACGTCCTGCGGGAATGCGCTGGCATCGCCATCAAGATTGCGCCGCAGCGCATGAGCCGTAATCTGGTCGGTTCCGGGCGCACGGCCAAGGCCGAGGTCAATACGACCCGGAAAGAGCGAGGCCAGCGTGCCAAACTGTTCAGCAATCACCAGAGGCGAATGGTTCGGCAGCATGATGCCGCCCGCGCCAACGCGGATTGTCGAAGTGCCATTGGCGACATAGCCGATCACGACCGACGTGGCCGCGCTGGCAATGCCGGGCATATTGTGATGTTCAGCCAGCCAATAGCGATGAAAGCCAAGTTTCTCCGCATGCTGTGCAAGCTCAAGCGTGTTGCGCAGAGACTGACCGGCATCGCTGTTATCGGGAACGGGCGAAAGATCGAGTACGGATAAAGGTATCATACTGGCTCATATGGGATTGAGTACTGCGGTTACAACGGCCGCAAAGAAATAGGGCACCCTAGAAATAGGGCGCCCTATACTTAATTCAAAGCAACTAAGAGTGATCAGACAATATTAGTGCGGCTGTGCCGGGGCTGAATCATGTCCCTCTTCCGGCTTAACCACATATTCGCCTTCCACGTCCTTCTTTGCGATGAAGGTGTAGAACATCGGCACCACGAACAGCGTGAACATCGTGCCGATCACGATACCGGTGAAGATCACCAGACCCATTGAATAACGGGCGGCAGCACCGGCACCGGTTGCGATGATCAGCGGAACAACGCCAAGCGCCATGGCCGCAGTGGTCATCAGGATCGGACGCAGCCGGGTTTCAGCGGCAGCGATGATCGCATCACGACGCGAAAGTCCGTGCAGACGGCGCTGCTGATTGGCGAATTCCACCATCAGAATGCCGTGCTTGGTAATCAACCCGACAAGGGTGATGAGGCCAACCTGCGTGTAGATGTTCAGCGTGCCAAGACCGATATTGAGCGGCACGATAGCGCCGAAGATCGAAAGCGGCACCGACATCATGATGATGAATGGATCGCGGAAGCTTTCGAACTGCGCAGCCAGAACCAGATAGATCACGACAACGGCGAGGCCGAATGCGATCAGAATGGTGTTGCCCTGCTCCACTTCCAGACGCGACTGGCCGGAATAATCAAGGAAGAAGCCTTCCGGCATCTTGGCCTTGGTCAGATCGACAAGCGTTTGCAGGCCTTGGCCCGTTGTCACGCCCGGCAGAGGCAGCGCGGAGATCGTTGCCGAATTGAGCTGGTTGAACTGCTCGATTGCGGCAGGCGATGCGTTCTGTGTGATCGTGATGACCGACGACAGTGGGATCATCGAACCCGAAACGCTGCGAACATAGAACTCACCGAGCTTCTCGGGATTCGAGCGATAGGCATCCGGCACCTGAGTGATGATGTCATAGCTGTTCGAATCGCGGTCAAACTTGGCAACCGATGCGCCGCCGGTCAGGAGACCAAGCGTTGCACCGATATCGCTCACCTGCACGCCAAGCGTTGCCGCACGGTCACGGTCGATGGTGATCGTCGTTTCCGGTGCATTAAAGGACAGCGAGTTCTGCACGATAATGAACTGTCCCGAAGCCTGCGCTTCGTTCTTGATCTCTTCGGCCAGTGCGAAAACTGTGTCCGCCGGACCGGTTGACTGCAGTGCAATCGAGATCGGCAGACCGCCGCCGGTGCCCGGAAGCGAAGGCGGAGCGAAGACGAAAGCCTGTACGCCAGCCACCTTGTTCAGACGATTTGTCAGGTCTTCCTGAATCTGCTTCTGCGAACGAGTACGGTCGTTCCAGTCGCTCAGCACCCAAAGTGCGATACCCGAGGTGGTGCCGCCATCCATGCCAACGATCTGGAAACGGGTCTTCTGCTCAGGCAGATCCTTCGTCAGCTCATCAATCTGTTCGGCGTAGAGGTTCGTATAGGCCGAAGTCGCATATTGCGGAGCCTGGAACATCGAGAACAGCGCGCCTGAATCTTCTTCAGGAGCCAGTTCGCTCGACGTGTTCATGAATAGGAATCCCGTCAGGCCCATCAGCGCTATGACGATCATCAGCGTGATGCCGCGATAGTTCAGCGAGTTCGTGACGCGGCGATGATACCACTTTTCCACGCGCGAGAAGGTGCGGTCGATAAACTTCTGGAACCGCGTTGCCTCGCCATGCTTGAGCATGCGCGAGCACATCATCGGCGAGATGGTCAAAGCCGCCACACCGGAAATGATAACGGCACCCGCCAGCGTGAAGGCGAATTCGCGGAACAGCGCGCCGGTCAGACCACCGGTGAAACCGAGCGGAGCAAACACGGCAGCCAGCGTGATCGTCATGGCGATGATCGAGCCGGTGATTTCCTTCATACCCTTGAAGGCGGCATCCATTGGACGCAATCCCTCTTCGATATGGCGGTGAATATTCTCCAGAACGACGATGGCGTCATCGACCACGAGGCCGATGGCAAGAACCATGGCGAGCAGTGAGAGAAGATTGATCGAGAAACCGAGCGCGAACAGGAAGAAGCACACGCCGATCAGCGAGATCGGAATGGTCACAATCGGGATCAGAACCGAACGGAACGAACCGAGGAAGACGATGATGACCAGAATAACGATAGCCACAGCTTCGCCAATGGTCGTGAAGACTTCCTTGATCGACGAGCTGATCTGCTCGGTCGCGTCATAGACGAGAACCAGCGACATGCCTTCCGGCAGCGAGTTCTGGATCGACGGCAGTTCCTTATTGACGGCAGCCGCCATGTCGATCGGGTTCGCCGCCGGCGTCGGATAAACGCCGAGGAAGGTACCTGCGGAGCCGTTGAACGACACGATGGTGTCGGTGCTCTTGGCCGCCAGTTCCACCTTTGCCACATCACGCAGACGCACAACTTCGTCACCCGAAGTCTTGATCGGCATTGCGCCAAAGGCTTCCGGTGTTTGCAACGTCGATTTCAGCGTGATCGAAGACGCAACATACTCGTTCTTCGTCGTGCCCGGAGCCGACAGGAAGTTGGATGCGTTGATCGCGGCCAGCACTTCCGGTGCCGTTATCTGACGCGCTGCCAACTGGATCGGATCGAGCCAGACACGCATCGAATAGACCTGACCACCAAGGATTTCAGCCTTGGCGACACCCTGAATGGTGGACATGCGCGGCTGGATGACGCGTTCCAGATATTCGGTGATCTGCTCGCTCGTCATGTTCGGGTTCTGCGCAGCCAGATACATGGTTGCGAAGCTCTGGCCCGTTCCCTTGACGATAATCGGATCATCGGATTCATCCGGCAGATCGCCGCGAACCTGATTGACCTTGGCGATCACTTCCGTCAGCGCGGCATCCGGATTTGCGCCGAGCTTCATCTGCACTGTCACCGTGCTCGACGACGGGCGGCTGGACGACGTCACATAATCGATATTTTCGGTCGTTGCGACCGATTCAGCGATTGGCGCGGTGATGAAGCCCTGAATGAGTTCAGCGCTTGCACCGGCATAGTTGGTGGTGATGGTGATGACCGTTTCGTCAACCTTCGGATATTCGCGCACGGAAAGCTGCGCAATACCCTGAAGGCCGAGAAGAATGATCATGAGGGCGACCACCGTTGCAAGAACGGGTCGCCGGATGAAAATGTCTGAAAAACTCATCGGTTCGCCTATTTCTTGTCAGCCGGATTGGCCGGGTTAACCGCATTGTCGATGTTCACCGGAACGCCGGGCGAAAGCCTGTTCTGTCCTGCGGTGATGACGATATCGCCTGCCTTGAGGCCGCTGGTGATTTCCACCACGCCGTTATAGCGACGACCAAGCTTGACGAAGACCTGCTGTGCAACCAGCTTTTCACCGTCTGCGGGCTTTGCGTCGGCGGCAGGCGTCTTGGCTTCTTCGGCTGGCTTTGCTGCTTCCGCATTTGCCTTGCCGTCTTCAGCCTTCTTTTCCGGGCGAACGGCATAGACATAGTCGCCGTAAAGGCTCGACACGATGGACGTCTGCGCAATGGCAAATACATTGCTTTCTTCGGGCAGTTCAACGCGAACCTGCACGAACTGACCCGGCGTCAGCTTGTGATCCGGGTTCTTGACTTCGGCGCGCACCGAAACAAGGCGCGTGGTCGGGTCGATCTTCGGATCGATACCCACGATCGTGCCGGTGAAATCGAGCTTCTCAGCTGTGGAACCGACCTTGACGGTCTGGCCGAGCTTGATCGAGGTCAGCGACTGTTCCGGCACCGTGAAGTCGATGCGCATCATGTTGGTGTCCTGCAAGGTGGCAATCACCGTACCGGGCGTCAGATACTGACCAATATCGACCTTGGCGATACCGATAACGCCGGAGAACGGCGCTTTCACCGTCTTCTGCGCCAGCGTCGCGCGCATTTTTTCAACGGCAGCTTCCGCGGCATTGGCGACCGATGCCGTCGTATCGACGTTGGAAACAGCACCCACGCCGCGTGTGCGCAGCGTATCGGCGCGCTTCAGGTTCTGCTGGGCAAGAACAGCCTGCGCTTCGGCGGCAACAAGGTCAGCCTTCTGGATGCTGTCTTCCAGCTGAAGCAGCACGTCGCCTTCCTTCACTTCCTGATTGGAGGTGAAGTTGATCTTCTGCACGATGCCGTCGAGCTGAACCGTCAGGTCCACGCCGTTGAGGGCGTGGGCCGTGCCGATAGCCTCAACACCCGGCTGCCATGTGCCTGGCTCGACCGTGGTGGTTGAAACCGTCTGGGCTGGCTGCTGCATAGTGGCGAAAAAGTCCTTGATGGCCTTCGATCTGAACAGATTGAAGCCGACAAGCCCCCCGACGACGATCACCAGGAACACGATTGCCAGAATTAGGCGCTTTATCATTGCGGTTGTACTCCGGGGTGGCGCCCTGAACGCTCTTAAAAAAGCGTCGAAGGGGGACGTTGAGCGCACCCTTTCGCAATCACACAAAGGTCGCGCGTATTTTACTTGAATTAGCGGAGCGAATAACTGTACCGTCTGGACGGTATTGTCAACTCAGGAACTGTCAGGAGACCCGTCGAAGTTGTTAGCTAAAAAGAAGGTCTCTTCGCGCGAGCGTATTTTACGCGCGGCCGTGGAACTTGCCCGGGAAGTGGGGCCAGCTCACATTTCACTCGACGCCGTTGCAGCCCGTGCCGGGCTGTCGAAAGGCGGATTGCTTTATTCTTTTCCGACCAAGGCAAAGCTGCTCGAAGGCGTTGTCGAAGAATATATGAAAGAACACGAACGGGCGATGGAGGTTCAGGAAACGCTCCAGTCCGGCGATAAAAACCGCGTTGCGCGGGCTTTTCTTGATGTTTATCGCGTTCAGGCCGATGATGAACCGCCCGCATGCGGCGTCCTTGCCGCACTTGCCGAAGATCCAGGTTTCATGGTCCCCGTTCGCCAGTATCACCGGACGTTTCTTGACCGCATGATCAAGGACACAACCGATCCCGATACGGCTCTGATCGTCTATCTGGCCGTCGCTGGCCTTGAGTGTTCTAAATTGATGGAATGCGAAATTTTAAGCGATGAAGAACAGCGTGCGGTTCTGTGTCGTCTGGAAAACATGCTGACAGAAAACTGACAGTATTTAAGAAAAAAGGGCGCTCAGCGCCCCTTTATTTTAGCAACTTGCGAATCACAGAGCCGGAATGTCTCCCCGCTCCCACCCCGCGGTGGTTTCAGCGGCAAAGTCGTTGAAGCGACCGTCAGCAATCGCTGCGCGGATGCCCTTCATCAGATACTGATAATAGGCCAGATTGTTCCAGGTCAGCAGCATTGCGCCCAGTGCCTCGCCGGATTTCACCAGATGGTGCAGATAGGCGCGGCTGTAGTCGCGTGATGCCGGGCAATCGGATTCCGGATCCAGCGGACGGTGATCATCGGCATGGCGGGCGTTGCGCAGATTGACCTTGCCGAAACGCGTGAAGGCCAGACCATGACGCCCTGCGCGGGTTGGCATCACGCAATCGAACATGTCGATGCCGCGCGCAACTGATTTCAGAATGTCGTCCGGCGTGCCGACACCCATCAGATAACGAGGCTTTTCAGCTGGCAGGATCGGGCAGACCACTTCCAGCATATTCAGCATGACGTCCTGCGGTTCACCGACAGCAAGACCACCGACCGAATAGCCCTTGAGGTCCATCGCCTTCAGCGCTTCTGCTGAACGTTCGCGCAAGCGGGCATTATCACCGCCCTGCACGATACCGAACATGGCTTTGCCGGGCTGGTCGCCAAAGGCCACCTTGCAGCGTTCAGCCCAGCGGAGCGACAGCTCCATTGCACGCTCGGTGTTCTTTTCCGGCGAAGGCAGCGCCACGCATTCATCGAGCTGCATCTGGATATCACTATCCAGCAAGCCCTGAATTTCAATGGAACGCTCTGGCGTCATCTCATAGGCTTTGCCGTCGATATGTGAGCGGAAGGTTACGCCCTTCTCATCCAGCTTGCGCAACTGCGCCAAAGACATGACCTGAAAGCCGCCGGAATCTGTAAGGATTGGGCCTTTCCAGCCACCAAATTCGTGTAATCCGCCGAGGCGGGCAACGCGCTCCGCACCGGGGCGCAGCATGAGATGATAGGTATTGCCGAGGATGATATCCGCGCCAAGCTCCTTCACCTGATCCATATACATGGCCTTGACGGTTCCGGCTGTGCCGACAGGCATGAAGGCAGGCGTGCGCACCACGCCACGCGGCATGGAAATTTCACCCTGACGGGCCGCGCCATCGCGGGCGAGGACTTTGAATTCAAAATTTTCGCTGGTCATGGCCGTTGTCTAGTATGTCAAGCGCGTTCAAGCAAGCTGCCGTCGCCATACGAATAGAAGCGATAGCCGGTTTCAATCGCCCGTTCATAGGCGGCGCGCATCGTATCGAGGCCGCTGAATGCGGAAACCAGCATGAACAATGTCGAACGTGGCAGGTGGAAATTGGTCATCAGCATGTCGACGGCGCGGAATTTATAACCGGGCGTGATGAAGATGTCGGTCGGACCGGACCATGGACGGATGATGCCATCCTCGCCCGCTGCACTTTCAATGAGCCGCAGCGACGTCGTGCCGACACAGACAACGCGGCCGCCGCGCGCATGCACGGCATTCAGCGCGTCCGCAGTCTTTTGCGAAACGTAGCCGATCTCGGAATGCATCTTGTGATCGTTCGTGTCATCGGCCTTGACGGGCAGGAAAGTCCCCGCCCCGACATGCAATGTCACGAAATGCTCTTCGATACCCTTGGCCTTGATCTTTTCCAGAAGGTCAGGCGTGAAATGAAGCCCGGCGGTCGGGGCTGCGACAGCGCCTTCCTCACGGGCATAAACGGTTTGATAGTCGCTGCGGTCGCGGTCATCCTCCGCACGCTTCGATGCAATATAGGGCGGAAGCGGAATATGTCCGACGGCAGCGATGGCCTCGTCCAGCATTGCGCTGGACAGGTCGAACACCAGAAGCGCCTCGCCTGCGTCACCTTTCTCGGCAACAGTTGCGTCGAGCGTGCCAAGGAAGCAGCTTGAACCGGAATGACCAAAGCGGATGCGGTCGCCTTCCTTGACGCGCTTGGCCGGACGCAGAAATGCCGCCCAACGGTCAGGCCCCATGCGCATATGCAAGGTTGCACTAACCTGCGAGATATTGCCGTCGCGTTCGCGCATGCCTTCAAGTTGTGCCGGTATCACCTTGGTATCATTGAAAACAAGTGCATCGCCCGGCTGGAGAAGATCGGGCAGATCATAGACGTGGTGATCCTCGAAAGGCTGGCCCGGAACAACACGCAAAAGCTTTGCATGGTCGCGGGGTTCTGCGGGGCGCAAAGCGATACGCTCTTCCGGCAGATCGAAATCAAAAAGATCAACACGCATGATGGGCCTCTAAAGCATTTCCAGCAAAAGTGCGAAGCGATTTTGCGTAGGATAATGCGTAAAAACAAATAGATAGAGCGGTTCCACGATTCCGTTTTAATCGGAACCGCTCTAGAACATTTCCAGCAAAAGTGCGAAGCGTCTACGCGGGGAAATCAGTTCACTGGACTGATTTCTGATCCCGCTTCGATGCGTTGGACAATGCGGTAAACGAATGACGGCCCCGGTTTGAACCGGAGCCGCAATTTTCATTGGAAATAATCGATCAGATGTCGGCTGCGATACGTGCAGTTACGATCTTGTCCGGATCGGTAACCGGCTCGCCGCGCTTGATCGTGTCGACATTGTCCATGCCTTCGATGACCTGACCCCAGACGGTGTATTGGCGGTCGAGCCAAGGAGCATCGGTGAAGCAGATGAAGAACTGCGAGTTGGCCGAATTCGGGTTCTGGCTGCGTGCCATCGAAGCCGTGCCGCGCTTGTGCTGGGTGTTGGAGAACTCAGCCTTCAGGTCCGGCTTGTCCGAACCGCCCATGCCAGCGCGCGAGCCGTTGAAATGCGCGCCGCCCGACTTGCCGAACTTCACGTCGCCAGTCTGCGCCATGAAACCGTCGATCACGCGGTGGAACACAACGCCGTCATACGCGCCTTCGCGTGCCAGTTCCTTGATGCGCTCAACGTGGCCCGGTGCCAGATCCGGATAGAGTTCGAGCACAACATTGCCCTTGGTGGTTTCCAGAACGAGCGTGTTTTCGGGGTCTTTGTAAGCCATTTGGCCTCTCCTGTTTCAATGCGTTCAATAAGACGCGTTGTATTGGATAGTTATTTCTGAATGGTCGCCTTGACGATCTTGTCCGGGTTTTCCACGGATCCGTTATCGGATTCGCTGCCCTTCTTTATCTTGTCCACGGCTTCCATACCGCTGACAACCTTGCCGACCACAGTGTACTGGCCGTTCAGGAATGCGCCGTCATCGAACATGATGAAGAACTGCGAGTTAGCGGAATTCGGGCTCTGGCTGCGTGCCATGCCAACCGTGCCGCGCACGAAAGGCTCTTTCGAGAACTCAGCCTTGATGTCCGGATATTTGGAGCCGCCGGTGCCAACGCTCTGAGCGTTGAAGCCCTTGTCCATATTGCCATACTGGACGTCGCCAGTCTGGGCCATGAAGCCCGGAATGACACGATGGAAGGCAACGCCGTCATAGGCGCCATCGCTGACCAGCTTTTCGATCTGGGCCACATGTTTCGGCGCGAGGTCAGGACGCAGCTGGATCGCAACATCACCGTCCTTGAGCTTCAGAACGAGCGTGTCCGCCGCATTGGCGACGGAGGCCATCACGCCTTGAGACAATGCAAGGATCGCGGCAGCGGCAAGCGCCGAACGAATAAATTTCATGATCGAAAAACTCCCAAACCTCAGGATTTGAATTTTGCTTCAAGGGCAGCGGCAACAACAGCCGGTACGAAAGGCTTGATATCGCCGCCCATCGACGCAATCTGGCGAACCAATGTGGCGGTAATCGTGCGCACGGCAGGATCGGCTGGCAGGAAAACAGTCTGCAATTCGGGCGCCATAGTGCCGTTCATCCCCGCCATCTGCATTTCGTAATCAAGATCGGTGCCATCGCGCAGGCCGCGCACCATCAACTGCGCCTTATGTTTGCGCGCTGAGTCGATCACCAAGCCATCGAAGGAAATAACGGAAATGCGCGCGGCATCACGGCCAAGAACAGCTTTCGCACTCTGGCCGATCAGCTCCACGCGCTCTTCGAAACTGAATAGCGGTTTCTTGCCGGGATGAACGCCAATAGCGACAATAACCTCATCGGCAAGGCGCAGAGCGCCTTTCAGGACATCCATATGGCCGTTTGTTACCGGGTCGAAGGAGCCCGCATAGATCGCGATTGTCATTTCTTCCAGCTAGCCTTTTCTGACAGGATTTTCAACAAGAACCACAGCGATAAGAAAATAGAAACCAAGAAACCAATTGAACGTGATGTGAACGCGGATTTCACAGCAAGTTCACAACCGATTTACCAGAATAGGCGCAAGTTTGGTGCAACCTTTTCGTTTCTGAAGCGTATGTATGCTGAAAGGATATGACGATGATGATCTTTCTTCTGGCATTATCCATGATGGTCGCAATGGCCGCATCGGCAATCATACTGCTCCTTGAGGAGAACGAAGCCAAACGCCAGCGCGTGCGTCAGGTGGCCTTCGACCTCAACAGCATCCGCAATATGCGTTCGCGATAATCTGCGTCTTCACGGCTTTTAGTCTCGCCTTATCGGCTTGAGATGAAGCGCCCGAAGAACACATCGCCTTCACGCTAATCTTCTAAATATCTCACACTGAATAACTTAAATATCAGCGTCTTATCGACGCGATCTGGTTAGAAGACCGCCAATTCCTCCAGTCTTGGCATCTGAAAAAGGCCGATGGTAAAACCATCGGCCTTTTTCGTTGTGCTTGCTCTAACCGGGCGAATGCGCCCGGCCAGGTTGCCTTATTCTTCGGTCGCCGTTGGGGCTCCGCCCTCGGGAGCAGATTCGCCACCCTCGACGTCGCCATTGCCACCTTCTTCGTCACTTTCCGTTTCGGAAATGCGCTCGACCGAAACGACCTTTTCGCCGTCAGCCGTATTGAAGATCGTGACGCCCTTCGTTGAACGGCCTGCTAGACGAATACCGTCGACCGGCACACGAATGAGCTGACCGCCATCGGAGACGAGCAGGATCTGGTCGCTTGCTTCAACCGGGAACAGCGAGACCAGCTTGCCGATTTCGTCGGTCTTCGACGTATCGGTTGCACGGATACCCTTGCCACCACGGCCTGAAACACGGAACTCGTAAGACGACGAACGCTTGCCGTAGCCATATTCGCTAACCGTCAGCACGGTCTGTTCGCGTGCCTTCAGTTCCTGGTACCGCTCTTCGGAAAGCTCCGCGTCCGTACCGACTTCTTCACCGACAACGACGATATCATCGGCATCGTCCGCACCTTGAGCACGGCGTTCGGCAATCGAACGCTTGAGATAGGCGGAACGCTGCGAAGCATCGGCATCGACATGGTGCAGGATCGCCATGGAGATGACCTTGTCGCCATCCGCCAGATTGATGCCGCGCACGCCGATGGAGTTGCGGCCTGCGAAGACGCGCACATCTGTCACCGGGAAGCGGATACACTGGCCGCCAGCACAGGTCAGAAGCACATCGTCGAATTCCGTACAGGTATCGACGGAGAGGATTTCATCGCCCTCGTCCTCGAGCTTCATTGCGATCTTGCCGTTGCGGTTGACCTGAACGAAGTCCGACAGCTTGTTACGGCGAACCGTACCACGCGTCGTCGAGAACATGACGTCCAGATTTGCCCAGGAATCTTCATCCTCCGGCAGCGGCATGATGGTCGTAATACGCTCACCCTGCTGCAATGGCAGCATGTTGATGAGCGCCTTGCCCCGTGACTGTGGATTACCGACAGGTAGACGCCAGACCTTCTCCTTGTAGACAATGCCACGCGAGGAGAAGAAAAGCACCGGCGTATGGGTATTGGCGACAAACAGGCGCGTGACGAAATCTTCGTCCTTCGTCGCCATGCCGGAACGGCCCTTGCCGCCACGTCGCTGCGCGCGATAGGTCGCCAGTGGCACACGCTTGATGTAACCAGCATGGCTGACAGTGACGACCATGTCTTCGCGGGCGATGAGGTCTTCATCGTCCATTTCCGCGCCACCAAGACCGAATTCGGTCCGGCGTGGCGTGGCGAACTCGTCACGAACGGCAATCATTTCGTCTGTGACAATCGTCATCACGCGCACGCGCGAGCTGAGAATGTCGAGATAATCGCGAATTTCCTCGCCGATCTTGTTCAGTTCGTCAGCCACTTCATCGCGACCAAGCGCGGTCAGGCGCTGCAGACGCAGATCGAGAATGGCACGAGCCTGTTCTTCGGAGAGGTTGTAGGTGTTGTCGTCATTAATGCGGTGACGTGGATCGTCGATCAGACGGATCAGTGGTGCAACATCGGCGGCAGGCCAGCGACGTTCCATCAACTGCTCACGCGCCGTTGTGGGATCTGGCGCGCGACGGATCAGTGCGATCACTTCATCGATATTGGCAACGGCAATTGCCAGACCAACCAACACATGCGCGCGGTCACGCGCCTTGTTGAGCAGGAACTTGGTGCGACGTGTGACGACTTCCTCACGGAAGGCCACGAAAGCGCGCAGCATGTCGAGCAGCGTCAGCTGTTCGGGCTTGCCACCGTTCAACGCCACCATGTTGCAACCGAAAGAGGTCTGCAGCGGTGTGTAACGATAGAGCTGGTTCAGCACGACGTCGGCTACGGCGTCACGCTTCAGCTCGACCACAACGCGATAGCCTTCGCGGTCGGATTCGTCGCGCAGATCGGAAATGCCCTCAATGCGTTTGTCGCGCACCAGCTCGGCCATTTTCTCGATCATCGAAGCCTTGTTCACCTGATACGGAATCTCGGTGATGATAATGGCTTCGCGGTCGCCGCGCATCGGTTCGATGACAGCGCGCCCGCGCATGATCACCGAGCCGCGACCCGTCGTATAGGCCGAATTGATGCCTGCGCGTCCGAGAATGATGCCACCGGTCGGAAAATCCGGACCGGGGATAATTTCCATGATTTCTTCCAGCTCAATGGCCGGATTTTTAATCAACGCTATGCAGCCATCGATGACTTCGCCAAGGTTGTGCGGCGGAATATTGGTCGCCATACCGACCGCGATACCACCAGACCCATTGACGAGCAGATTCGGGAAGCGAGCAGGCATAACCACCGGCTCACGTTCGCGACCGTCATAATTGTCCTGGAAATTGACCGTGTCCTTGTCGATGTCCGACAGGAGCGCTTCGGTGAGCTTTTCCAGACGGCATTCGGTATAACGCATCGCCGCCGGTGGATCGCCGTCGATGGAGCCGAAATTGCCCTGCCCGTCGACGAGCGGATCGCGCATGGAAAAATCCTGCGCCATACGCACGAGGGCGTCGTAAATCGAGGAGTCGCCATGCGGGTGATACTTACCCATGACCTCACCGATCACACCCGCCGATTTACGGTAGGGGCGATTATAGGCGAGATTCATCTCGTTCATGGCATGAAGGATACGACGATGCACAGGCTTCAGGCCGTCACGCACATCAGGCAGAGCACGGCTCACGATAACGCTCATTGCGTAATCGAGATATGAGCGCTGCATTTCCTCAATAATGGAAATCGGCTCAATACCGCTCGGGCCGCCATTCATATCGTCGGAACCGGGTGGAGGGGTTTGATCTGACACTATTCAGATATCTTTCTCAACAGAATCGATAAAGTCTCTTTATAAAGGAAAGCAGCGCAAAACGCCAATTTCGAGACCGTTTCGGCGGGCTAAATCACTTTTGCAAATCAATGGCTTATAAGATATTCACATAAACATGGCGCAAGCTTGTTGCCCGATCCGGCGCTTTGCATCGACCAACGCGCCTTGATCGTCTAGAATTCAATCATGACAGACCAATGAGAGGGCGACAGTAGCATGGGGTTCTACGATACCGTTTTCAGCGCTTTCGTTACCCTTCTCGTCACAATCGACCCACCCGGTCTGGCGCCGCTGTTTCTGGCGCTTACGCCGGGCATGGATCGAAGTCATCGTGGACAGGTCGCGCTTCGGGCTTCCATCATCGGGTTCATCGTCATGGCGCTGTTTGCCGTGGCGGGTGTGCAAATCCTCGGTATGTTCGGCATTTCCATTGGCGCGTTCCGCGTTGCCGGTGGTTTGCTTCTGTTCTGGATCGCATTTGAAATGATCTTCGAAAAGCGGACGGAGCGTAAGGAAAAGAGCGCTGAAGTCGCCATCACCAGAGACCATATCCGCAACATTGCGGCCTTCCCGCTCGCAATACCGCTTATTGCGGGGCCTGGCGCGATTTCGGCTATCGTGCTGACGTCGAACTCATTCCACGGCATCGGCCCGCGTGCGGCCCTCGTTGGTGTGATCTTCATCTGCCTGCTCATTACCTATGTCGTGCTTTTGCTCGCAGAACGCGTCGACCGGTTCCTTGGCGAAACCGGTCGATCCATTCTTACCCGCTTGCTGGGTGTCATTCTGGCCGCACTGGCCGTGCAGTTCGTCGCCGACGGCATCAAGACGCTTATTAGTGGTTAGGCCGACTTCTGCGCCTTCTTGCCGATCATGGCGTGGCGTAGCTTGGACGAGAACCAGTCAATAACCGCGACAGCAATCAGGATCATGATGATCAGGAACGAAACGTCCTGAAGGTTCAGAACCTTGATCTGTTCCGCCAGATGCGCGCCGATGCCACCTGCCCCGACGATACCGATGATGGTTGCCGAGCGCGTGTTCGACTCGAAGAAGTAGAGCACCTGACTGCCAATCAGTGGCAGAACCTGTGGCAGCACGCCGAAACGATAGCCGTGCAGGCGGTTACCGCCGGACGAGAGCACGCCTTCGACCGGCTTCTTGTCGGCTCCTTCAATGGCTTCCGAAAACAACTTGCCGAAAGCGCCAAAGTCGGAACAGGCGATAGCCAGAATACCGGCGAAAGGTCCAAGCCCCACCACCGACACCCAGATCAATGCCCAGATCAGCGTATCGACGCCACGAATAGTATCGAGAAAGCGGCGGATGCCGAAATGCAGGAACACGTTGGGGATGATGTTCTTTGCCGCCAGAAAGCCGAACGGAAAGGCAAGGATTGCTGCCAGCAACGTGCCCAGATAGGCAATGGCGAGCGTTTCCAGCATTGACCAGAGGTAAAGGCTGAAACGGCCATTGGACGCTGGGGGCAGCATCATCAGCGCGAAGTCGCCCAACCGGCCAAGCCCGTTCACGATCCGCAGAAACGAGAAATCGAGCCAGTAGAAGGCAAACCACACTGAAGCGACCAGCAAGAGGCTGAATATCGTCAGATTGCGCCAGACACGTCCGTTGCCGAAGAGCGAGGCATATTCCGCGCGCAATTCCTTTTCATGCGCATGGGCTTCGCGGGAGAGGCTTTGTGCAATATCAGTCATAGTATCCTCCCCTTCAGCCGATGCGGCCCAGAAGCGCGTGACGGACACGCTGGGTGATGAGATCGATCGCGACGATCGTCACAATGATCAGCAGCAGAATGGCGCTGACGTCGCTGTAGTAGAATTGCCGGATAGAGGTGAGCAGTTCCTGACCGATACCGCCTGCCCCGACAAAGCCCATGACCGATGCGCCGCGCACATTGATTTCAAAACGCAGCAGCCCATAGGAGGCAAAATTGGCCGCGACCTGCGGCAGCACGGCAAAACGGATGACCTGAAGGCCAGAGCCGCCCGACGCCCGAATGCCTTCAACCGGTCGCATATCGATATTCTCGACTACCTCCGAGAACAGCTTGCCGAGCGCACCGGTTGTATGAAGCATCAGAGCCAGCACACCGGCCATTGGTCCGAGACCGAATGCAATCACGAACAGCAAGGCAAACACGATTTCAGGTACGGTGCGTAACAGTTCCAGTCCGCGCCGGACGATGAAGCGCACTGTCGAATTGGGCGCCATATTTGAGGAAGCCGCGAATGAAGCGGCAAAAGCAATCGTCGCGCCGATCAGCGTCGCAAGATAGGCAATCAGCAGAGTCTCAAAGAGCATTCTGAGCCAGCCGCCGATGTTCCAGTACCACGCAGCCATATCGCCCCAGAAATTGGCGATGGTCAGGTCCGGCAGAATGCGGCCGAGATAACTCGTAAAACGAAAGAGATTTTCAACCAGTGTGCCCAGCCGAACATCGGCAACAACAGAGGCAGCTATGGCGATAACAACCAGAGTGAGGAGGAAACCGATGCCGTAAAGGCGTCGTTTCCCGACTTCCCTGCGATACTCGGCGAGCAGGCTCTTGGAGCCGCTGCCGTCGAGAGAGGATATCGTCATGCGAGATTCCCTAACAAAAATGCCCGAAGCGTTTGTGGCTTCGGGCATTTCGATTGTTCTACGGATTAGGACTTGCGTGCCTTGTCGTTGAACTTCAGCATCTCGATGATCGGTTCATAATCCTTGGCTCCGGTCGCCACAAATTCCAGATCCTTGCCGTCGGAAAGGGCGTCAAAGCCAGCCTTGTCCTTCTTCGGCATTTCAAGGAAAGCCTGCTTGATGTCAGCCTTCAGCTGGTCAGGCAGCGTGCTGAGCACGGCAAATGGGCCTTCCGGTAGGAAGTCCGACTTGAAGACGATGCGGAAATCATCCTTGGTCAGCGCCTTGCCGTCTGCATCCTTGAGAACGCCGCGGCTGATCATGCGGGTCAGATTGGAATCGTCTTCCGAGTTCCAGGAATTGGCGGCAGCGTCAGCGGTGCCCTGAGCGAGCGCCAGAACGGCGTTTTCGTGGCTGCCGGCAAAGAAGTTCTTACCGAAGAACGTGTCGACGCTATAGCCATCGCGGTTCAGGAAGTAGCGCGGCGCATTGTTGCCCGAGGTGGAGTTCGGGTCGACGAGCGCAATGCTCTTGCCCTTCAGGTCGTCCATTTTCTGGTACGGGCTGTTGGCGCGAACATAAACGACCGAATAATAGCCGTTGACGCCGGTGTCGTGACGCTGGTTGACGAGCGGCGTGGTTTCAACGCCGGTCATGACAGCGCGGGCATAGGAAGCCGGGCCGTAGAAAGCGATCTGGATATTGCCAGCGCGCTGGCCTTCGATAACGGCGGCGTAGTCGTTTGCAACGCGCAGCGTAACCTTGGTGCCGAGTTCCTTGCCGAGATAGGCGGTCAGGGCAGCATAGCGATCGCTGGTGGTCGAAGCATTTTCGGACGGAATGACACCCAGAACGAGTTCTGGATATTCCTTACTCCAGTCAGCAGCCTGAGCATGAAAGGTCATGGTAGCGGTGAGCGCAACAGCCGCCAGAAAAGTTCTACGGTTAAGCATAAGTCTCTCCTGTTAATCCTGAGTTTGGAGCGAGTTTTTTTCCGGAGCTTTTGGTGCTCAGGCGGAAATCTGGCGCAGTGCGGCTTCTGCCGACTGCGGAACCGGTGCAGGCATTGCATCGACCGTGTCGTCGCTATCGACAACGTCGGCGGCTTCCATGCCGTAAAGATCGCGCGATGCCATATCCGTGAGCATCGATGGCGTGCCACGGAACACAACCTTGCCAGCAGACATGCCGACGAGGCGGTCGCAATAGTTGCGCGCGATATCAAGTGAATGCAGATTGCAGAGAACCGTGATGCCGTATTCGCGGTTGATGCGGCGCAGGGCATCCATGACGCTGCGCGTATTGCGCGGATCAAGCGATGCAATCGGTTCATCGGCGAGGATAATACGTGGTTGCTGAACCAGTGCGCGGGCAATTGCAACGCGCTGCTGCTGGCCACCGGACAGCTCATCGGCGCGGTGAGCGGCCAGATGGGCGATATCGAACTGCTGCAGGGCAGACAGCGCAATCAGGCGTTCTTCATCGCTCCAGATGCGTAAGAGCGACTTTGGCGTCGAAACATAATTGAGACGCCCCATCAACACATTGGTCAGAACGTCGAGACGGTCAACCAGATTGAAATGCTGAAAAATCATCGCGCATTGCGCGCGCCAGTCGCGAAGCCCGGAGCCTTTCAGCCCGGTTACGTCGCGCCCATCCCAATGAATGGTACCCTCGGACGGCTCAACGAGGCGGTTGATCATACGCAGAAGCGTTGACTTGCCCGCGCCCGAGCGCCCGATAATACCCACAAACGTGCCGGGCTCGATCTCGAGGTCAACCCCCGAAACCGCCACCTTGTCATTATAGCGGCGCGTTACGTTTTTTAGTTGAAGCATGAATTCATCTCCATTCATGCTTACTCTGAATTGCTCCCATGACACTGCAATGAAAGCATCGTGACGTTTTTGTAAATTTAGACGCCACTCGAAGTCTATGGTTTAAGTATTGTTCTCTCTTGGATTTTTATCAGGTGGCGAATGAACGCATTAGTGGATTCAAGGACATCGCCGGAATTGTCTATTATGACAACATCGCCCGCCCCGTCATCGAAGCTCACTTCACGTGAAAGTCGCAAGGCGATTTCGTCTCTGCTCTCGCGTCCACGGCTTGCCAGCCGCTCGGCCAGCACCTCGGGACGAGCGCTGATAACGACCACCGAACGCGAAGGATAGAGCTTGCGCATGTCGTCCAGAACGCGGCGTGAGAGATTGGCAATCACCACGGTTCCGCCATCAATGAGCGTATCGAGCGACTTTGGCAGACCATAATCGAGGCCATGAGCACGCCAATGCAGCGCAAAGGCGCCCTCGCCCGCAGCCTTCGCAAAAGCCGCCTCATCCATGCTGTCGTGATCTTCGGTTCCGGGCATTTGCGGGCGCGTGACGATGCGGCGCACAAAGTGAAAACGCGCATCGCCTGCAAGGGCCATGCGCGCGCCATCCATGATCGTATCCTTGCCGGCCCCGCTGGGGCCGACAACGGCAACGAAACAGCCTTTCGGCTGGATATTCTCCATACGCATCAGAGCACCCGCTCGCCTTCACGCCAGACAGTGCGTACCACCGGAATTGCACTTCTGGTGCGTGCTCGTACCAGATCGGCGCGCTTGCCGACAGCAATTTCGCCGCGATCATCCATACGCATTGCATCGGCCGGGTTTTTGCTAACGAGACGAATAGCTTCAGGCAGCCCAATCGGACGTTCGCCAGAAGCAAGCCCGAAAGCCGACTGGATCAGGCTGAACGGGATATAATCCGACGATAGAATATCGAGGCTGCCATTATCCACCAGATCGCGGGCGGCGATATTGCCGGAATGCGAGCCGCCGCGAACAATATTCGGCGCGCCCATCAAGATCGACAGACCTGCGCCCTTGGAAGCTGAAGCCGCTTCCAGCGTGGTGGGAAACTCGGCAATCCGGACGCCATGGTCGAGCGATTCATCGACATGGGCGCTGGTGGCGTCGTCATGGCTTGCCAGCACGATGCCACGCGCACCAGACAGATCGGCAATCGCCCGGCGATGCTTGGCCGAATAGGCGTCTGAGTCTGCCATGCGCTTTTCGCAATGCAAACGAAACTCTTCATCGTTGAGTTTCAGTTTGCGCATGTAATAGGTGCGGTAGGTTTCGACTTCCGCGAACTGGCGCTGCCCCGGTGCGTGATCCATCAGTGATGCGAGCTTCACCCGATCATCGTTTTCGAACAGCGCAAAGCCTTCCAGACAATCGGCTGCGGAAACTTCGCAACGCAGATGCAGGAAATGGTCGGCGCGCAGACGGTTCTCGCGCACGCCGCTTTCAATCGCATCCGCCAGCAGACGCATATCCTTGCCGACGAAGTCGCGATCATAATCGGAACCGACCCGCATCGCATCGAAGACAGTGGTGATGCCCGATGCGGCAACCTGCGCATCGTGGGCCTGAACGGCGGCATCCACGTTCCAGCGCACCTTGGGGCGCGGCGCATAATGCGATTCCAGCTGGTCGGTATGGAGTTCGATCAGGCCGGGAATGACATAATCGCCATCCATATCCTCGCCGCCATTCACATTGCCCTGATCTATGGCGGCGATCTTGCCGTCGCGGATCAGGATGGAACCGGAAACGACCTCATCGGCAAGCACGATGCGCGCATTTTTGAGAACGATTTCATTCGCCATGAGAAAGCTCTTTCATGACCGCCTCAGTATTGGCGGCAGTTTCATATTTCGAGAGAAAAGTTTCGATATCGAGCGCGCGGAAGTCATCAAGCGCGCCGCGTAGACGTTCATGGCTCCAGTCCCACCAGGCCAGTCGATCGAGACGATTGCCCGTTGCAGCGTCAAAACGCTCGCGGATGAGACGCGCTGGTATACCGCCGACAATCGTGTAAGGCGCAACATCCTTGCTGACGACAGCGCCAGCGCCGATCACAGCACCATTGCCCACGGTAACGCCCGGCAGAATGGTCGAGCCGTGACCGAGCCAGGTGTCATGGCCGATCTTCACAGCATTGCCACGACGCCAATCGAAGAACTCGGTCTCATTCTCCGCATCCGGCCAATAATCGCCTGCGCGATAGGTGAAGTGATGCAGGGTTGGACGCCAGGTCGGATGATTGGTGGCGTTGATGCGCACATGGCTGGCAATGTTGGAGAATTTGCCGATCTTCGCGCACCAGATTTCGCAATCGATGCCGAGATAGGAGTAATCATCCAGCACGGTTTCGGAAAGTCGGCTGCGCGCGCCGACTTCCGTGTAGCGGCCAAGCTTGCTGCCGCTGACATCTGCCGTTTCGTGAACCAGTGGTTCAACCGAGAGCTTGGTCATGCCGCTGCCCTCGGCGAAAAGGCGGTGACGTCGATGATGCGGTCGGCCACTTCCTCACGCACATCCTCGTCGTGGAAAATGCCGAGCATGGCAACGCCTTCGGCCTTCTTGGCCTTGATCAGATCGACCACAACCGCACGGTTCTTCGCATCGAGCGAAGCCGTTGGTTCGTCCAGCAGCAACACCGGATGATCGGTGATGAAACCGCGAGCGATGTTGACGCGCTGTTGCTCACCACCGGAAAAGGTTGCAGGCGGCAGTGCCCAGAGCCGTTCCGGCAGGTTGAGCTTGGCCAGCAGTTCCCGGGCGCGGTCCAGCGCCATGTCGTGGTCTGCACCGCGAGCAATCAACGGTTCTGCGACGACATCAATCGCCGCTACACGCGGCAGCGTGCGCAGAAACTGGCTGACATAGCCAATCGTGTCACGGCGCACTGCAAGCACTTCGCGGGGATCAGCCTTGGCCAGATCGACGGCACGATCCGCATGGCGGATCAGGATGGAACCGCCATTCACAGCATAATTGCCGTAGACCATTTTCAGAATCGAGCTTTTGCCTGCACCTGATGGACCGCCCAGCACGGCGCATTCACCGGCGTTGAGTTCAAAATTCACGCCATGCACGACCGGCAGTTCGATACCGCCCTGCAAATGCATGGTGAAGGTCTTGGTTACGCCGGATACGACCAGTGGCGGCATGGATTGCGAAGCGGATGTTTGCAACATAGACATTTTTCACCTCACGCATGAAGTTCCGCCAATTTGGGAAGAACATGCGATAAATATCTGTTTTAATTGATCTATACCTGCAAGATCGATGATACGAGCAATTGCGTATAAGGCGCTTGCGGGTCATCCAGCACGCGATCCGTCAGCCCTTGCTCGACAATATGACCGTCTTTCATGACCATGATGCGGTGCGACAGAAGCCGCGCTACGGCCAGATCATGTGTCACGATGATGACTGAAAGCCCCAGATCGTTGACAAGCCCGCGCAACAGATCGAGCAGACGTGCCTGCACCGAAACATCGAGACCGCCGGTCGGCTCGTCCATGAACACCAGTCGCGGTGCGGTGACGAGATTGCGAGCAATCTGCAAACGCTGGCGCATACCGCCTGAAAAAGCCCGCGGCTGGTCGTCGATACGGTCAGCGGCAATTTCCACGCGGCCAAGCCACTCGGTCGCCGTGGAGCGGATGTTGCCATAGTGGCGTTCACCCACGGCCATGAGGCGCTCACCGACATTGGCCCCAGCCGAAACCGTCATGCGCAACCCGTCAGCGGGGTTCTGGTGTACAAAACCCCAATCGGTGCGCATCAGGAAACGGCGCTCGGCCTCACCGATCTTGTACAGATCGCGGAATTCGCCATCGCGCATCCGGTATTCAACGGTTCCGGATGTCGGTTCTAGCCGGGTTGCAAGGCTGTTGAGCAGCGTCGTCTTGCCCGAGCCGGATTCACCGACAATGGCCAGAACTTCGCCGGGCCAAAGATTGAAGGAGATATCCTCGCAACCACGACGGCTGCCATAGAATTTCGAAAGGCTGTTCACTCTCAGCAGAGGTTCGTCACTCATCTTACCGTTTCCTTGGCTGCAGCCTCGTTATTGGCGGCCAGATGACCGAAATGGCCTTTTGCCTGACGGTCTTCGCAGTAGTCGGTGTCCGAGCACACGAACATCGAGCCGCCGCGATCATCCAGCACAACTTCATCCAGATAGACGCCCCTCGCACCGCAGAGTGCACAAGGTTCCTTGAACTTCTGCACTTCAAACGGATGATCCTCGAAATCGAGGCTCACGACCTGCGTGTAGGGCGGAACCGCGTAGATGCGCTTTTCGCGACCTGCGCCGAACAGCTGCAAGGCAGGCGACATATGCATTTTCGGATTGTCGAATTTCGGCGTCGGCGATGGCGCCATCACGTAGCGCCCTTCGATCATCACCGGATAATCATAGGTCTTGGCGATCTGACCGTGACGCGCAATGTCTTCATAAAGCTTCACATGCATGAGGCCATATTCGGCGAGCGCGTGCATCTTGCGCGTTTCCGTCTCGCGGGGTTCCAGAAAGCGCAGTGGTTCCGGGATCGGCACCTGATAGACGATCACCTGCCCCTCTGTCAGCGGGTATTCCGGAATACGGTGGCGCGTCTGGATGATCGTCGCCTCGCCGGTGCTGGTCGTCACAGCCACATCGGCGGTCTTCTGGAAAAACGCCCGGATCGAAACGGCATTGGTGGTGTCGTCTGCGCCCTGATCGATGACCTTCAGCACGTCGTCCGGCCCAAGAATGGAAGCCGTCACCTGCACGCCGCCCGTGCCCCAGCCATAAGGCATCGGCATTTCGCGGCTGGCAAAAGGCACCTGATAACCAGGCACCGCAATGGCCTTCAATATGGCGCGGCGGATCATTCGCTTGGTCTGTTCGTCCAGATAGGCGAAATTGTAATTGGCCAGATCGCTCATTCTGCGGCCTCCTTCGCTTGGCCTTCCACTGTGCCTTCAGCCTCGCGCTGCGTTTTCTCATATTCCGCACGCATGTTGCGGATGAGTTCGAGTTCAGCCTGGAAGTCGACGTAATGCGGCAGTTTCAGATGCTCGACGAAGCCGGTCGACTGCACATTGTCCGAGTGAGAAATGACAAATTCCTCGTCCTGTGCGGGCGCGGTCACGTCTGTATCGAATTCACGAACCCGCAAGGCGCGGTCACAAAGCGACATGGACATGGCCTTGCGCTCACTCTGGCCGAACACCAGACCGTAACCGCGTGTGAATTGCGGCGGCTGCTTTGCCGAACCCTTGAACTGGTTGATCATCTGGCATTCGGTCAATTGCACCCGGCCAAGCGAGACAGCAAAGCCCAGCTCAGGCACGTCGAATTCGACCTCCACTTCACCAATGCGGATTTCGCCGACGAAAGGATGCGTGTTGCCATAGCCGCGCTGGGTGGAATAGCCGAGTGCGAGAAGGAAGCCTTCATCGCCGCGCGCCAGCGCCTGCAAGCGCAGATCGCGTTCCATCGGGAATGTCCACGGCTCGCGTGTCAGATCGCCCGGCTCGTGGCCTTCCGGCAGAAAACCATCGTCCTCGATCATGCCGTTCACGCCGAGAATATCGGTGACGCGGGGCGTCTCTTCCTTCTCGGTTTCACGTGCTTCAGGCTCTGGCACTGCAACGTCGCCCGCCAGATCCGGATCGAGAAGACGGTGGGTGTAGTCGAAAGTCGGACCAAGCAACTGGCCGCCCGGAAGATCCTTATAGGTCGCAGAGATGCGTCGTTCGATCAGCATCTGCCCGGTTTCCATCGGGCGGGAATAGCCAAAGCGCGGCAATGTGGTGCGATAAGCACGCACGAGGAAAATGGCCTCGATCAGATCGCCTCGCGACTGGCGCACGGCAAGCGCAGCCAGCTCGCGATCATAGAGCGAACCTTCCGCCATCACGCGATCAACGGCCAGCGCAAGCTGTTCGACAATCTGATCCAGACGCAGTGCAGGCACCGCACGATCACCCCGGCGGCGATCATCGAGAAGCCGGTGGGCGTTACGGATGGCTGTTTCGCCACCCTTTACGGCAACATACATGTTCAGCCCTCCAGTTTGGTTATGCGCGTGGTGCGCGGAAATGCGAGGACAGCACCGTCACTCACCAGAACCAGATCGATGCCCAGCGGAAATTGCGCGCCGTTGTCGCGCCATTGCGCAACGAAGTCCTGCGGAAGACCATCGATGCGAACTTCCCGCTCACCGTCGATGCCGGGTCCTTTCAGAACGAGGCCCTGCCCGCTTTCAAAGGACTTGACCGCCAGAACCACCGTCGTCGAGCGATCGGGAAACTCCGGGAGCCCTTGCGAGAATTCTGCCAATGCTGGCAACAGCGAAGCATCGGTAACCAGTGCGAATTGCGCGGAAGCCGAGCCGTCCGCCTGCGGCGCGCCCGTTTGGAAGGTCAGCCAGGCTGTGGCGTCTGCATTGGCTGTAATGGCGCGGTCACACCAGACGGTGGCGTCGTGGTCGAGCAAGGTGGCAGCGATGACACCCAGTTCCGGTGTCAGCGGCAGCGGCGGCATGGCCGCACGCGCCAGAGCATAAACGCGGCCCGGATTGGCCATCGCATGCATGACTGCGTGAAATGCCGATTGGGCATCCGTGACCGGATTAGCGAGACCGCCTTCAAAGGCCGGAGATGAATGGGGTGAAGAATGAAGCATCAATTGTCTCCCCGAACCATGGTGAAGAAGTCAACTTTGGTAGCAGCGGCTTCGCTGCGCAGCTTTGCGTCGGCCTGCGCCAGCCGGTTGCGCAAGACGCCGAGGACCTGACTTTCCACCGCGTCGCGGCGCTCTTCGTCGATCCAGAGCGCATCGAACAGAGCGGCCAGCCGCGCCTTTTCCTGATCGCGACCGAGCGCATAGGAATGCCCGACCGAACCATCAGCCAGACGCACCGTGGCGCGGGTCACCGTCGCCTCACCAACATTGAACGGCGCGCCGCCGCCGCCGATACGGCCGCGCAGCATCACCAGTCCGGTTTCCGGACCACGGAGAATTTCGAAATCGGGCTTGTCCGACCATTCCTGCCAGAAGGCCTTCAGCTCGTCGCCGCTCGCCTGCGCAAGTGTTGCCATGCTGGCCTGACGTGCGGCCTGCATCGCATCAAGCGCCATACCGTTTCCGGACTTGTCATTGCTGGCCGAGGCGTGGATCCCACCGGCGGCAGTGCCATTGCCTGCCTTGGGCTCTGTCGTTTGCATGAGCTTTTCCGCCCTGTTTCAATCCTGTTGACTTGCTTCGCATATTTGTCTATTTATCTAGACAACCATACAATAACAGAATTATTACCCCCTGCCAATGACAGGACGATGACAGTTGATGACAAAGACCAAACGAATTGAACGAAACAGCGGCGTGGCGATCTGGCGGCAGATTGCCGACGAAATACGCGGCGACATCATGGCCGGAAAACTTCAGTCCGGTGCACGTTTGCCTGCCGAGATGGAACTGGCGGATCGCTTCGGTGTCAACCGTCATACGGTACGCAGCGCCATCGCGGCACTGACACAGGAAGGTGTTCTCCGTGCTGAACAGGGCCGCGGCACATTTGTCGCCAATGCCAAGCGCCTGACGTACCAGATCGGGCAGCGCACCCGTATTTCTCAATCGCTGGGCACGCAGGCCAGCGAAGTCAAAGGCATATTGCTCAGTAGCAGCACAGAAGTGGCTAGCGCTGACATAGCGGACGCCTTGGGCATCGCTGTCGGCAGCGAAGTCACAAAACTTGAAACCGCGCATAGTGCGGATGGGCGGCCGGTATCGCGGGCAACGCATTGGGTGGATACGGCGCGTTTTCCCGATTTTGCCGCCGACTATGCTGAAAATGGATCCATTACCTGGGCGCTCCGGAAGGCAGGTATCGAGGATTATTTCCGTAAATCGACAACCATATCGGCCCAACATGCTGATTCAGATGATCTGAAACATCTAAAGCTTTCACCTGGGGCCATTGTGCTGATGGCACGTGCCATCAATGTCGACACAGATGGTCACCCAATCCAATATTCGCTGACCCGCTTTTCTGCTGACCGTATGGAATTTTCAATCGAGACTTACTAATCGAATAAAATCAAAATAGTATTATTAATCAGAAAGATAACACGAATACATAATGTTCTGATTTAAAAGACAATCAAGCCAAAATGAAACGGGCGCTTAAAGCGCCCGTTAAATTCATCAAAATGGAATTTCATCGTCGAGATCGCGGGAGAAACCGCCGCCACCGCCGCCGCCCGAAGAAGACGGGCCGGACGAACCGAAATCACCGCCGCCGGAATAATCCGACATCTGGTTGCGCCCACCACCGCTGCTGCCACGGTCAAACGAACGGCCCTGATCGCCGCCTTCGCCACGGCTGTCGAGCATCTGAAGTTCACCACGGAACTTCTGCAACACAACTTCCGTCGAATAACGCTCGTTGCCGTTCTGGTCCTGCCACTTGCGGGTCTGGAGCGCGCCTTCGATATAAACCTTGGCGCCTTTTTTCAGATACTGTTCTGCGACCTTGGCAAGGTTTTCGTTGAAAATGACAACGCTGTGCCATTCGGTGCGGTCCTTGCGTTCGCCAGACTGACGATCGCGCCAGCTTTCCGATGTCGCAATACGCAGATTGGCAACCACATCGCCTGAGTTCAGACGACGAATTTCCGGATCGGCACCGAGATTGCCGACCAGAATGACCTTATTGACGCTACCAGCCATCGAAAATCCACTCCGGGTCTCATTCGCGTCTCTTCGGATATTTCTACCCCGGCAAGAGCGCTTACAAAAAGAAGGATCAGGCGCATGAATTGCGCCATCACCTGAAACTCATTCATTTACCTTACAGGACTGACGCGTGGAGCGCTCAATTCCCGTACAGCGAAATGTAAATGTCCACAGAGTTTATGTTCTTGTTTTGTTCAAAATGCAAGCATTTTGCATCATCAAAAACTGTTCCTCTCCCAATTTTCAGAAAACTGTGCGGGTAAATTTATGCGGCTTTCTGAGCTTTAAAACCACTCATTGGTCCAGCCGAACTCCAACAACCTTGCACCGGTCATCTCAACAAGAAAAAGCCCCGCCGCTCACTGTTTCTTTGGCGCGCGGGGCTTGGGGTTTGAGCAAAGCTCATATGTCGGCATTAATTCGTCGACAAAATCTTTCGGAACTCGAAGGCGCGCGGCCATTCGTTTTCCGCGCATATATAAATTGTCGGCAATCGAACTTCTTATCAACGATGCATGGTTCCTTACGAAAGAATGCATCCGCGACCAAGATCGACTGTGCTTTCATCTGTGTGAAAGCTAGGCAGTGTAGTCAGGTGGACTCATGCTCCTTTACCTCCCTACCGGATTTTCCCGCTTCCTGCGAACCTCTTGCCGATATCGCGTCATCCCTCCGCAATACCTCTCCGCTAGCAGCGAGTAACCAAAGTGTGCTCCTGTCAGGAGTGACAGTCAACGCTCTTGCGTTCACATTTCGTATCGCCTATCAGAAGGCTGGTTGTTCGATATTTGTTCCGGTGCTACAAGAGCGCAAATTAGGATGACCTAACCCCTTCTTCTTTGGAGGGCGTCGCCCCATATTACGGGATTGGCGCGGCAGCATCAGAGCCGAAGCCAGTCTATCCATGGCATCACGAAGCAGGCAGGACGCGGAATGAGCGATCAGAAATTCATTTCCATACGTGGCGCGCGCGAGCACAATTTAAAAAATGTCGATCTGGATTTGCCACGCGACAAGCTGATCGTCATGACGGGCCTTTCCGGCTCGGGCAAGTCGTCGCTTGCCTTCGACACCATCTATGCAGAAGGCCAGCGCCGCTACGTGGAAAGCCTCTCGGCCTATGCGCGCCAGTTTCTGGAAATGATGCAGAAGCCGGATGTGGACCAGATCGACGGTCTGTCGCCTGCCATTTCCATCGAACAGAAGACGACGAGCCGCAATCCGCGCTCGACTGTCGGCACTGTTACGGAAATCTACGACTATATGCGCCTTCTTTTCGCGCGTGTCGGTGTGCCCTATTCGCCAGCGACTGGTCTCCCTATCGAAAGCCAGACCGTCAGCCAGATGGTTGATCGCATCATCGCGCTGGAAGAAGGTACGCGTCTGTACATTCTGGCGCCGATCGTGCGCGGGCGTAAGGGCGAGTACAAGAAGGAACTGGCGGAGCTTCTCAAGAAGGGTTTTCAGCGCGTCAAGGTTGACGGCACGTTCTATGAGATTGCCGATGCTCCGGCACTCGACAAGAAATACAAGCACGATATCGATGTGGTGGTGGACCGCGTCGTCGTGCGCCCCGACCTCACCTCACGCCTTGCGGACAGTCTCGAAACCTGTCTGAAGCTCGCCGAAGGTCTCGCTATCGCAGAATTCGCCGACAAGCCGTTGCCGCCCGAAGAAACGGCGGAAGGTGGTGCAGCCAACAAGTCGGCCAACGAGACCCACGAACGCATTCTGTTCTCTGAAAAATTCGCCTGCCCTGTTTCCGGCTTCACCATTCCGGAAATCGAGCCGCGTCTTTTCTCGTTCAACAATCCCTTTGGCGCCTGCCCAACCTGCGACGGTCTGGGTACGCAGCAAGCCATCGATCCGAACCTGATTGTTCCCGATGAAAGCGCTGCGTTGAAAGACGGAGCGATTGCGCCTTGGGCGCGGTCGTCCTCACCTTATTACAATCAGACGCTGGAAGCGCTGGGCAAGGCCTATGGTTTCAAGGTCGGCACCCGCTGGTCTGATCTGTCCAAGGAATCGCAGCGCGCCATTCTTTACGGCACGGACGGCAAGGAAATCACCTTCCAGTATGACGACGGCCTGCGTTCTTATCAGACCACAAAGCCTTTTGAAGGCGTCATTCCCAATCTCGAGCGCCGCTGGAAGGAAACTGATTCTGCGTGGTCGCGTGAAGAGATTGAACGTTTCATGTCTTCGACGCCCTGCCCGGCTTGCAACGGCTATCGCCTGAAGCCGGAAGCGCTGGCCGTGAAAATCGGTATGAAGCATATCGGCGAAATCACCGAAATGTCGATCCGCAAGGCTGATGCCTGGTTCCGCGACGTCGATGGCAGCTTCAACGACAAGCAGCGGGAAATTGCAGCGCGTATCCTCAAGGAAATCCGCGAGCGCCTGCAGTTCCTCAATGATGTCGGCCTCGATTATCTGACATTGGCGCGTAATTCAGGCACGCTATCGGGTGGTGAAAGCCAGCGTATCCGCCTCGCCTCCCAGATCGGATCGGGCCTGACGGGCGTTCTTTACGTGTTGGACGAGCCGTCCATTGGCCTGCATCAGCGCGATAATGCCCGCCTGCTGGACACGCTTCGTCATCTGCGCGATCTCGGCAATACGGTCATCGTGGTGGAGCATGACGAAGACGCCATCCTGACAGCGGACTATGTGGTCGATATTGGTCCGGCTGCCGGTGTCCATGGCGGCAAGGTAATTGCGCAAGGCACGCCAAAAGACGTGATGTCGAATACCAACTCGCTGACCGGCAAATATCTGTCGGGCGTCATGGAAGTCGCCGTTCCATCGGAGCGCCGCAAGATTTCCAAGACCAAGCGCATTCGCGTTGTTGGTGCACGCGGCAACAATCTGAAAAATGTCTCGGCGGATATTCCGCTGGGCACTTTCACTGCTGTGACAGGCGTTTCGGGCGGCGGCAAGTCCACCTTCCTGATCGAAACCCTGTTCAAGGCTGCTTCGCGCCGCATCATGGGATCCCGCGAGCATCCGGCGGAACATGATCGCATCGAGGGGCTGGAGTTCCTCGACAAGGTGATCGATATCGACCAGTCGCCGATTGGACGCACGCCGCGCTCCAATCCGGCAACCTATACCGGCGCTTTCACGCCGATCCGCGATTGGTTCGCTGGCCTGCCGGAAGCCAAGGCGCGTGGCTATCAGCCGGGTCGCTTCTCCTTCAACGTGAAGGGTGGACGCTGCGAGGCCTGTCAGGGCGACGGTGTTATCAAGATCGAAATGCACTTCCTGCCGGACGTGTATGTGACCTGCGATGTCTGCCACGGCAAACGCTACAATCGTGAAACGCTGGAAGTGCTGTTCAAGGGCAAGTCCATCGCCGATGTGCTGGATATGACCGTTGAAGAAGGCGCGGAGTTCTTCTCTGCTGTGCCTGCCGTGCGCGACAAGCTGGAAACACTCGTCAAGGTTGGCCTCGGCTATATCAAGGTCGGGCAACAGGCGACGACGCTTTCGGGCGGTGAAGCACAGCGTGTGAAGCTCGCGAAGGAACTGTCGCGTCGCGCAACCGGACGCACGCTCTATATCCTCGACGAGCCAACCACCGGCCTGCATTTCCATGACGTAGCGAAGCTCCTGGAAGTGCTGCATGAGTTGGTCGAACAGGGCAATACGGTGGTGGTGATTGAGCACAATCTCGAAGTGATCAAGACTGCCGACTGGGTAATCGATCTTGGCCCTGAAGGCGGTGACGGCGGCGGTGAGATCGTTGCCGTGGGACGTCCGGAAGATATCGTGAAGGAAAAGCGCTCTTATACCGGCCATTTCCTCAAAGAGCTGCTGGAGCGACGCCCCAAGCGGAACTCAGAGGCTGCGGAGTAAGCGCAGCTCACAGTGAAGATATGAAAAAAGCCGGGTCTAGCGCCCGGCTTTTTTCATAGGTCCTCCGACGCGGAAGTATCCAAATTTCGGTCTTTCCGATCAGATTTAAGCCAACTACGCTCGATCCTGTTTGACAGATCATCCAAAACGACGCCGAAATCCGAGATCGCAAAATACAACGTAAGCGCTGTTTTCAGGCCACGGCTTTGAGATCGTGCGTTGCGGCATAGGCCCAAGGCAGCAGGTCGTCGATCTGGCTATTTGGATGATTGTTGACGATCTTGGTGAGGACGTCTGAGAGATAGGCCAGTGGCTCGACATTGTTGAGCTTTGCCGTCTCGATGAGCGAGGCGATAGTCGCCCAGTGTTCGGCCCCGGCGTCAGAACCGGCAAATAGCGCATTTTTGCGATTGAGGGCAATTGGCCTGATTGACCGTTCGACGACGTTGGAATCGATCTCGATCCGGCCATCGTCGATGAAGCGGGTCAAGCCGTCCCAGCGTGACAAGGCATAGCGGATTGCTTCGGCGAGTTTTGTCTTCTGGCTGATGTAGCCGAGTTGTTCACGCAGCCAGGGAGCGAGGCTGTCGGTAATCGGACGACTTTTTTCCTGACGGGCGACACGACGCTCCTCGTGGGGCCGGCCACGTATCTCTTCTTCGATCCTGTAAAGTTCGCCGATGCGTCGCAGCGCCTCGCTGGCGATGGGTGCCGGACCAGCGGCAGCAAGCTCATAGAAGCGGCGTCGAACGTGGGACCAGCAGAAGGCCAGCGACACGGTGTTCTTTGCCGCGAGCGGGCGATATCCACTGTAGCCGTCTACCTGCAGGATGCCGACGAAGCCGTCGAGATGGGCCATCGGTCGTTCGCCTTTGCGATCTGGCGCATAGACATAGGTGACACCGGGCGGGTCATCGCCCTGCCACGGCCGGTCATCTCGTGCATAAGCCCAAAGCTGGCCGGTCTTGGTTTTGCCACGTCCCGGATCGAGCACCGGGGCCGTCGTCTCGTCGGCGAAGAGCTTGGACGATGACTTCAGATGATCGAGCAGCCGCTGATGGACCGGGCGTAGATGCCAGGCGGCGCGACCGACCCAGTCGGCGAGCGTCGAACGGTCGAGGTCGATGCCCTGACGCTTGTAGATTTGCGCCTGGCGATACAGCGGCAGGTGGTCAGCATATTTAGATACCAGCACCTGGGCGACGGTTGCCTCTGTCGGGATGCCGCCCTCGATCAGCCTTGCCGGGGCCGGAGCCTGGACAACGACTTCTTCACAGGCCCGGCAGGCATACTTCGGGCGGCGCAGCACGAGCACCCGGAATTGGGCGGGCACAAGATCGAGCTTCTCGCTGACATCCTCGCCGATCCGATGCAGGTCGTTGCGGCAGCAGGGGCAGGCATGGTTATCGATATCGACCACGATCTCGACGCGCGGCAGATGCGCTGGCAGTGAACCCCGGTTCGTACGCCGTTTAGCGACCTGCGCCTGGCGCAGAGCAGTCGAGCCTTGTTCCTTCTCTTCCAGCCCGGCAGCCTCGATCTGTTCGGCCTCTTCAAGCCCAAGCAGAAGCTGGTCCTCTGGAAGCGTCTCTGCCCGTCGACCAAAGCGGTGACGCTGTAATTCCTTGATGATCTGCCGCAGGCGGGCATTCTCCGCCTCACGCGAAAGCACCATTGCTTTCAGCGCGTTCAGGTCATCCGGAAGCTCGTCTGCCGTCATCGTCATGGATCGAGAACAGCATATTTTGCCGCTCGGAGCGAGACGCTGAATGGCTCTGATTCAATTGGTCGCGCCCGTTATCCGGCCTTTATCGGCGTGCGCGTTTCGCTCGGCGCATGCACGCGTTTCCAGTCCAATCCTTCGAACAGAGCCGAGAACTGGGCGGCCGTCAGATGCATCACACCGTCTTGCATTCGAGGCCAATGGAACTCGCCATCCTCGATCCGCTTGGCGACCAGGCACACGCCGCTGCCGTCCCAGAAGATCAGCTTGATCCGGTCCGTTCGTTTGGCCCGGAATACGTAGATCGTGCCCGAGAACGGGTCGGCACCCATCTGGGCCTTTACCAATGCCGCCAATCCTTCAGCACCTTTGCGGAAGTCGACAGGCTTGGTGGCGATCATCACTTTTACCGCACCGGACGGGCCAATCACGACTGAGCCTTCAACGCCTGGATGACGGCGGCAATGGTTGCAGCATCGGTGCCAGAGGCAATACGCAGCCAGGCTCCATCAATCCGCAATTCAATGGCCGCCTCCGGAGAAGTTCTTCTTGGCAAACGTGCTTGCCGCGCCCTCTTCGGTTCCGAATTCTCGGGCGACACGACGACTGCTGGTGCAAACATTGGTGCTTGCTCCGGCACCGACAACACATCAAGCGGCTTTCGGGCGAGCCGTCGCCATGTGAACAACTGCTGCGGCGTCAATCCATGCCGCCGCGCCACAGAGCACACCGTGACGCCAGGCTCGCAACTCTCCGCAATGATCTGCGCCTTCTGATCGTCGCTCCATTCGCGACGACGGCCATTGCCTGTGAACACCTCAAACCGGCGTATCGGCTCATCCTTGGATTTAAGCGTAAGTTCTGAAATCGACATATGTCCTAGCCCTCTTTCGAGGTTGAACATCAATGATCAAGCGATGATCCGGAAGGTGGGGTCAGGACAGCGCTTAC
>NZ_JBQEPD010000021.1:0-72737 GCF_052045675.1 Brucella sp. 22210 | reverse complement strand
GATTCAATCAGATCGAAAGGCGCTTTAATCGTTCAGCCCGAGCACGTCGAGCATGCAATAGAGGCCGGGCTTCTTGCCATAAGCCCAGAGTGCGGCCTTGACCGCGCCGCGTGCAAAGATGGTGCGGTCCTCGGCGTGGTGCGACAGCACAATGCGTTCGCCGGGGCCAGCGAGAATCACCGAATGGTCGCCGATCACCGAGCCGCCGCGCAGCGTGGCAAAGCCGATGGTGCCTTCCGTGCGGGGGCCGGTATAGCCGTCACGCGCCCGCACGCTGTTGTCTTCAAGGCTGATGCCGCGGCCTTCGGCTGCCGCCTTGCCGAGAAGCAGGGCGGTGCCGCTTGGCGCATCCACCTTGTGCTTGTGGTGCATTTCGAGAACCTCGATGTCGAAATCCTCCGGACCGAGCGCCTGTGCAGCCTTCTGCACCATGACGGCGAGCAGATTGACGCCGAGGCTCATATTGCCCGACTTGACGATGGTGGCATGGCGGGCGGCGGCGCGGAACTTCTCTTCGTCTTCTGCCGAGCACCCGGTGGTGCCGATGACATGGACGATGCGGGCCTGTGCTGCGAGACCGGCAAAGGCGACGCTGGCGGCGGGGCTTGTGAAGTCGAGCACGCCTTGCGCCTTGGCGAAGACCGGCAGCGGATCATCGGTGATGGTGACGCCAAGCGCGCCGACACCGGCCACTTCACCGGCGTCCTTGCCGATCAGCGGCGAGCCGGGGCGCTCGATGGCGCCAGCGAGTTTGGCACCATCAATCGACTGGATCGTCCGGATGAGGGTCTGGCCCATGCGGCCACCAGCGCCGACGACGACGAGGCCCATTTCGCTGTTTTGGCTATCCGGTTCACCGGTCATTCTGTCCTCCTGTGCCCGCTGGCACATCATCCGCAGTCAGTTCTTCGATTGTCGGTTCGGGCATATTATCAGCGCTGCCGCTCTGCAATTGGTAGAAGCGGGCATAGACACCGTTCGGTATGGCAATCAGCGCGTCATGACGGCCTTCTTCCACCACGCGTCCGGCTTCCATGACCACGATCCGGTCGGCATTGACGACCGTGGACAGGCGATGGGCGATGACGATGGTGGTGCGGCCCTTCATGATCGTTTCCAGCGCCTGCTGGACACGCTTTTCCGATTCGTTGTCGAGGGCAGACGTTGCTTCATCGAGAAGCAGTACCGGCGCCTTGCGCACGATGGCGCGTGCAATGGAAATGCGCTGGCGCTGGCCGCCTGAAAGCGTCGCGCCGTTTTCACCAATCGGCGTGTCATAGCCTTGCGGCTGTTGCAGGATGAAATCATGCGCATGGGCAAGCTGGGCTGCCTTGACGATTTCATCTTCCGTCGCGTCCGGGCGTCCATAGCGGATATTGTCGGCAATGGTGCCTTCAAACAGGTAGGGCTGTTGCGACACATAGGCGACGGCGTGACGCAGCGAGCGCTTGGTGACCTTGGAAATATCCTGTCCGTCGAACAGAATCGTTCCCTTGTCGAGATCGTAGAACCGCTGCACGAGATTGATGAGCGTTGACTTGCCCGCACCCGATGCGCCGATGATCGCCGTGGTTTCACCCGCCTTGGCGACAAAGCTGACGCCATGCAGAACCGGCGCAAGCTCGCTATAGGAGAAATACAGGTTCTCGAACTGGATTTCGCCGGGGCCGGGGTTCAGCGCCACCGCATCGGCGGCATCGCGCTGGTGCGGCTTGATATCCAGCACTTCATAGATCATGCGGGCGTTGACGAGCGCCTTTTCCAGCCCGACCTGAAGGCGGGCAAGACGGCGCGCCGGATCATAGGCCAGCAGCATTGCGGTGATGAAGGCGAAGGTCGCGCCGGGCGGCTGATGGTCGAGAATGGCGCGATAACCGCTATAGGCCAGCACGCCGGAAACGGCGAAACCGGCCAGTATTTCGGAAATCGGCGTCGTGCGTTCGGACACTTTGGCGATCTTGTTGCTGCGTCCTTCCGACATATCGATCAGATTGCCGATCTTGGCGCGCAGCTGGTCTTCCATCGTGAAGGCCTTCACGACGGCGATGCCCTGCACGGATTCCTGCATGGCGCCGAGAAGATGCGAGTTCAGATGCACGAGATCGCGCGTGACCGAGCGGATGCGGCGCGAAATATAGGCGACGGCCAGAATGAGCGGCGGGCCGATCAGGAAGATCGCGACCGACAGCATCGGGTCCATGTAGAACATCATGGCGACCAGACCGACCAGCGAGATGAAATCGCGCGCAATCGACGAAATCGTCATGTTGAGCAGGTCGCGGATGCCGGAGACATTCTGGTTGATCTGCGCCGCCAGATGACCGGAGCGTGTATCGTTATAGAAGTCGAGGCCGAGCTTCATCAGATGGTCGAAAATACGCTTTTGATAGCGCGCGACCAGATTATTGCCGATCTTGGCAAGCTCGACGGCCTGCACATAGCCGGAAAAACCGCGCAGGATGAAAATCGCCAGCAGCGTGCCGCAGATGACCCAGATCAGGGGCAGGTTCTGCTCATAGAAGATCTTGTCGATCATCGGCTTCATCATATAGGCGAGCGCGGCGTTTGATCCGCCCACGATCAAAGATGCGATGATGGCGATGATATAGTTCTTCTTATATTCACCGATATTCTCCGACATCATGCGCCGGATCACGCGGGTCGCTTCGCCCGTGTCGATTTTCTTCTTTTTCTTCTTGAATAAGCTCACGTGCAAAAGCGCTTCATTCCTGAGCTCGGTATGTCCGAGACTGCCGTTGAAAATGCGTTGGTATTAAAACCAAAAACGCGGCGGTGAAAAGGCCGAAAGCCAATTCCCCGCCGCGTTTCTATAGCCTTATGTGGCTTAATTATCCATCCCGTGACCGTCGATTTCAGGCACGGTCAGGTTCAGCCGATGCGCCAGCGGCGTCCATCCGTCGAGACTTCGAAGCGCGAAGGTGCGCAGGCAAAAGCCGACAGGCCGCTCAAAGCCGCCAGCGGATAGGTGATCACATGGATCGGAATGTCGTGCATGATGGCCTGATGCGGCGCCTTGTCCTCGAAGGCAGCGCGGAACGCACCCGCCCGCAAAGCAGGCAAAATGCGCTGCGGAATGCCGCCCGACAGGTAAACGCCGCCATGCGCCATGAAGACAAGCGCCATGTCGCCCGCCACGCGGCCAAGATAGGTCGCAAACAGGTCGAGCGTTTCGCTGGCTTGCGCATTGCTGCCATCGAGACCGGCGGACGTGATATCGGCGGGCGTCTCCAGGGTAGGGGTGACGCCATCGGCCGTGCAGATCGCCACATAGAGATTTTGCAGGCCGCGTCCACTCAGAATCTGTTCGGCGGAAACGCGCCCGTCGATCTGCTCGATATGCGGGAAAATCTGATAGTCGCGTTCGCTGCGCGGGCCGACATCGACATGGCCGCCTTCACCCGGAACCGGCACCCACGCCTTGCGGGTGCGCACCAGACCGGCCACGCCGAGGCCCGTGCCCGGGCCGAGCACGACGCGGGTTGCGATCACCTCGTCCGGCTTGCCGCCGATCTGCTCCATGTGATGGCCTTCGAGCGACACCACGGCCAGCGCCTGCGCCTCGAAATCGTTGAGCACGGTCACGTCCTTGAAGCCCAGATCGGAGATCAGCTTCTTCGGGCGCACAACCCAATCGCAATTGGTGAGGTCGATTTCATCGCCTTCGACGGGGCCTGCAATGGCCAGAATGACCGAGCGCGGCTGCAGCGACGTCTGGTCGAGAATGGCCGTTTGAATGGCTTCATCGATGGTCGCATAATCCGCCGTCTGAAGAACCGGAAATTCCTTCGGATCGGAATTGGCATCGACAAGGATTGCAAAGCGGGCATTGGTGCCGCCGATATCGCCGACGAGGACTGGAAACTGGAAACTCTGTTCGGCGTCGATCATGGCCTGCATTCTCTCTCCCTGCCGTTTCTTGTGCCCTTTGGGTGTTGGGGGGCTTACCCACGGGCTGTTATATTTCTTCGATTGTATCAGTCTAAAGCTTTGATCAGCTTTTCTGCCGTGGCGCGGTTCAGCGCCATTGGTATGTCGTAGACGCTGCCGAGGCGGGTCAGCGCCTTGACGTCCACGTCATGCGGAAGTGGCGACAGCGGATCGATGAAGAAGATCAGCACTTCGACGGTGCCTTCCGCAATCATGGCGCCGATCTGCTGGTCACCGCCGAGCGGTCCGCTTTTGACGCGCTGGATCGTCAGCGAAGGGCAGGCATCAAGGATCAGCCCACCGGTCGTTCCCGTCGCCACGATATCAAAACGCGACAATGCCTTTTCATGCGCGCGCGCAAAGGCGACCATGTCGTCTTTCTTCAAATCGTGGGCGATCAATGCGATGCGCAGGCGCTCTGTCATGAAATTGATAACCTTGTCATCAAGCTCTAAATCGTTTGAAACCTATAGCTGAGCCTTAGGCCGGTGAAAAGAGGGCTTAGAGAGAATGCCCCGCCGTCAAACGACGGAGCATGATGTTTGATTACTGCACGCCATAGGTGACGTCGGCAACCGAATTTGGTGCAGGACCGGCCAGCACGGCAGCGCAGGCCTTTGGAAGATCAGACACCATGACGGGGCGCGGCTTCTTCGGCGGTTCCTTTGACGGCTTGGCTGGCTTCCACGGTTCATCGGTGAACCACCAGGCAAGCGACTTGTCGCAGCCGTCGCCAGCCGCCACCTTGGGCTGCGACTTGCATTGCGGCGAGCCGGGCTGGCAGGTCAGGCGCACATGGAAATGGTAGAAGTGACCCCAATAGGGGCGAACCTTGCCAAGCCAGCTTCTGTCGCCGGTCACCGTATCGCAGAGCTGCGTCTTGATGCCCGGATGCACGAAGATGCGCTCCACTTCCGGATAGCTCGCGGCATGTTTGATCAGCGCCGTGCGGGCAGGGGTCCATTTCTTGGGATCGACATAAAGTGAATCCCCTTTCAGCATCGATACGGCGGAAACGCTTTCGCGTTCGGCATCCGTGAAGCGCTTCTTGGGCATTGGTGTCAGCCAGATATCAGCATCGAGCCCTACCTGATGCGAGGCATGGCCGGTTAGCATCGGACCGCCGCGCGGCTGGGAAATATCGCCGACGAGCAGGCCCGGCCAGCCATCCTTGGCGGCATCGCGGGAGAGTTTTTCCAGCAAGCCGATCATGCGCGGGTGGCCCCAGCGGCGATTGCGCGACAGGCGCATGACCTGCCAGTTCGGACCGTCTGTCGGCAGCGCAACAGCGCCTGCGAGACAGCCCTTGGCATAAAAGCCGATCGATTGCGGCGATTGCGCCAGCACGGGCATCTTTTCCGCTCCGAAAGCCTGCTTGGCTGGCATGTCATCCGCCATGGCCATAGGCACGAAGTCAGGCGCGATCATCGTTGCCAGCGAGGCAATGAGGATAAATTTCTTCAGTTTGTTTGCGATCATGGGGCAATTCCATGGTTTGCCAAAGGGCGCTGTGACTGCGAATCAAACAGCAAAGCTGCGGGCATTATGCTGTGTGAAATGCAGGCCAGCAATGCCGGTCGGCTGTTTGTACCAACCGACCGGCATTTGGATCAGCTCCGTTGCAGCCTTGCAAGCATGGTCAGGACCACAAGGGGCGCGACTGTGCAGAACGCGATCAGCGGCCAAGCCGTGTCGCCGGGCAGCAAAATGACGAGCGCTGTTCCTGCCAGACTGACCATCAGGCTCTGTATGCAGAAATAGAGAGCGACAGCCATGCCTGCGCTGTCGTTGAAGGCTGCCAAAGCGCCGTTTGCCGTCATGGATGCGGTCAAAACAATGCCGATGGCAGCCAGCCACATGGGTAGTATCAGGCTGGTGAAGGATGGTTGCAGCAGGTTTTCGGTCAGGAGCAAAACCAGCGCGCTGGCGAGGAGCACGACCATGCCCAGCGCCACGCTTTTTCGTACGCCCCATTTTTGGGTGTAAGGTGAAAGGAGGCGCGTGGCGGCAATCATCACCATGGCAACGCTTGCAAATGCCAGACTGAATTCCGTCTCTCCAAAGCCGCCTCTTTCGATCAGGATGCGCGGCGCCGTGGAGAAGAAAACAAAGAAGGTGCCCATCGCCGCGCCGAAGCCCAGCGTGTAGGTCCAGAACGTAAAATCCTTCAATATTTTCAATACATTTGCATTGGTCACGCCATTGCGGTCAGGGCGTGTTTCCGGCCAGAGGCGGAACGCCCGCCATGTTGCGACAAGGCCCAGAACGCCGAGCGCTATGAAAATCGCGCGCCAGCCGAAACCGCTGGCGATCAATGCGCCAGCGATGGGGCCGATTGCCGGGACGAAGGACAGCATGGCGCTGAAAAGGCCGTAGATTGTCGCGCCTTCCGGACGGTCGGCATAAACGTCACGCACCGTGGCAAAGGTTGCAACGAGCGCGGCTGAAGCCCCGACAGACTGGGTGAAACGCAAGGCGATGAAAACCGTGGCGCTATCCGTCGCCGCCAGCGCAAAGGAAGAAAGCACAAAGATGGCACCGCCGCCCAGCAACACCGGCTTGCGCCCGATGCGGTCGGACAAGGGACCGAAAACGAGTTGCCCGACACCCAGCATCACCATGTAGAGGCTGAGTGTCAGTTGCACCATGGAAGGCGTGGTTTGCAGAATTGCCGGCATGGATGGAACCACCGGCAGGTAGATATCCATGGCCAGCGAGGCGAGGATGTCGAAGGGAGCCATCAGCGCGAGCGCGAATGGCAAAGTGAAGCTCCAGGATGGAGTTTTCTGATGATCAAATGGCATGACAAAGCATCCGCTCGAAGACAATCGGGCGGCAATCTGCCTGCAATGGAAGACGTTGGTCCGGGACAGATGCCGCAACAGGTTGGAAAAGCTGTTGCGGCTTATTTATCTGCTGACTTGCTGTTACCCATCGTTATGTCCCGGTTTGGAATTTGCGTCAGGGCGTTTTACCCGAAGGGGTGCACGCGTGCAATCAGCGCCAGTCTCCGTCCTTCCACATGGCCGAAAAGGCGGTCTTGTAGTCGGGATAGGCGAATGTGTAGCCCAGTGCCTGAATGCGCTGATTGGAGACGCGCTTGTTCTCGCCATAGAAGGAGCGCGCCATCGGTGTCAGCTCCGCGTCTTCGAAGGCCACTTCCGGCGGCGGTGTGACGCCCATCAGTTCCGCCGCATAGGCAACGACATCCTGCGGTGGCGATGGTTCATTATCGGTAATGTTGAAAATACCGCCCGTATCGGTGCCCGCGAGAAAGCGCAAAGCGCCGGCAATGTCTTCCACATGGATGCGGTTGAAAACCTGATCCTGCTTGACGAGACGTCGCGCCGTGCCGCGCTCCAGATTGACGAAAGCATTGCGACCCGGGCCATAAATGCCGGACAGCCGCAAGATCGCCAGCGGCGTTCCGTGCCTCTCGCTCAGGCTTGTCCAGGCCTGTTCCGCCTCGACACGTTCGAGGCTGCGGCGCGAAACCGGCTTGCAGGGCGTGGTTTCATCCACCCATGCGCCCTTGTGATCGCCATAAACACCGACGGTCGAGAGATAGCCGATCCAGCGAATCGTATTGTCGGGACGGCGCAGCGCTTCTTCGACCCATGCAAGCGCCGGGTCGCCCGCTTCGCCGGGCGCAATCGAAATCACCACATGGGTTGCCTTGGCAAGTCGCTCCAGAAGTTCGGGCGAGGGCGTTTCACCATCGAACAAAACCGGCGAAATGCCGGATTTCTCAAGAGTTGGGAATTTTTGCTCGTGCCGGGTTGTCCCGTCAATGCGCTCTACTTCTCCCGTCATCCGCTTGGCAAAGGCTTGTGCCGAATATCCGGCTCCGAACAGGAAAATGCGCATGTCAGACTGTCTCCGTATTCCACTCTTTCTGCACCGTAGCATCCTCTTCCACGGAGGCCAGACGTTTTTGCAAGGCATCGACATGGCTCGGCTCGGCCAACTGCTTCAAGGCCCAGACCGCCGCCCCGCGCACGACAGGCGCGGCATCGCCAAGCAGAACCTCGATTTGCGGCAACAGCGTTGCATCGCCCGAATTGCCCGCTGCGATCAGCACGTTGCGGATGAAGCGGTCGCGCCCGATCCGCTTGATTGGCGAACCGGAAAAAAGCGCACGAAACGCCGGATCATCAAGCGCCAGCAGGTCGCCGAGACGCGGCGCTTTCAGATCGTCGCGCGCCTTCAGCTTCATTTCGCTGGTTGCCTGCGCGAATTTATTCCACGGACAGACCGAAAGGCAGTCGTCGCAACCATAGATGCGGTTGCCCATGGCCTTGCGAAACTCCGCCGGAATAGGGCCCTTGTTCTCAATGGTGAGATAGGAAATGCAGCGGCCTGCATCGATACGGTAGGGCGCTGGAAAGGCCTTGGTGGGGCAAGCATCGAGACAGGCGCGGCAGGAGCCGCAATGATCGTGATCCGGCTCATCCGGCGCGATTTCCGCTGTGGTGAATATCGAGCCGAGGAACAGCCAAGAACCAAGCTCACGGCTGACCAGATTGGTGTGCTTACCCTGCCAGCCAAGTCCGGCGGCTTCCGCCAACGGTTTTTCCATGACAGGCGCGGTATCGACGAATACCTTGACGTCCTGCCCGGCGCGCGCGGCAAAGCGGCTCGCCACATGCTTCAGCTTGCCCTTGATGATGTCGTGATAATCGCGGTTCTGCGCATAGACCGATATGGCTGCACGATCCTTCTGATCAAGTATCGCCAGCGGGTTGGTATCCGGCCCGTAATTCATGGCCAGCATCATGATGGAACGAACTTCCGGCCAGAGCACGCCGGGATTGGCCCGGCGTTCTTCGGTCTCTTCCATCCAGAGCATATCGGCGTGATGGCCATCGGCAAGATATTGCCGCAGGCGTTCAGGCGCTCGCGGAATGGCATCCGGTGTGGTGAAGGCGACAGCGTCGAAGCCCACGGCTTTGGCTTCTTCGATGAGGAAGCGCTTCAGCTTCTCGGTCTTCGAATTAGAAGTCGAGGTCGCCATAATGGGCCACCGGGGCAAGCCCGCGCACGCGATCGGACAGAAGCGGGCGGAAAGCGGGACGCGACTTCATGCGGGCATACCAGTCGCGCGCGGCACGGGTTTCGCCCCATTCGATTTCGCCGAGATAGTCGAGTGCGGAAACCGCAGCAGCGGCGGCCATGTCGGCATAGCTTGGATGCGCGCCTGCCAGCCAGTCGCGGGTGGCGGCCAGCCAGTCGATATATTTCATATGCTGGCGAATATTGGTGCGCGCGGCGCGGATCGCGGTCGAATCCGGCGCGCTGCCGCCCATTTCAGCCGCCATCTGTAATTTATAAACGCGCTCGCGCGTGATGTGGCGGGTGACTTCGTTTTCGAATTTCAGCAGGAACCAGTCCACGAGGCGGCGCACTTCGGCGCGCTCCATCGGGCTTTCCGGCAGGAGACGACGGCTGCGCTTCAATGCACCCCGCGTTTCGTCGAGATATTCGGCGATCACTGTTGCACCTACGACCGGCAGGTCGTTTTCCGCCAACAGTACGGGCAAGGTCGCGGCGGGGTTCAGCGCCAGAAATTCCTTGCGGCGGGACCACGGCCTTTCCTCGATCAGTTCCGCTTCCACGCCATATTCGCCGAGGATAAGCCGCACATAACGTGAGCCTGAAGACATGGGATGATGAAACAGCGTAAGCATGATCGACGCGGTACTCTCGACTGACACAGCTTGAATTGAACGTCCGGAGATTGGTACGGCGGCTGGCGTTTGCCCATGCAGCAGGCTATTTCTGCTGCCAAGCGATTCGACGCCGCCTCAACGGAATATAAAGTCTATAAGACCTATGTTTGCGGGAGACAAGCAATCGCTGGAAGTGCCCGTTTTAGTCGCCACAGCCGCTAATGCGAGCCGGTTCAGATGCCATCATCGTGCCAACCATTCTAAGGTACTGACTTCATGGATATTTTTAATCTGCTGGAAGCCGCGTTTCTCGGTCTCATCGAAGGTTTGACCGAGTTTATCCCGGTTTCTTCCACCGGGCATTTGTTGCTGGTCGGGCATTTTCTGGGATTTGAATCCACAGGAAAGACGTTCGAGGTGCTGATCCAGCTTGGCGCTATTCTGGCCATTCTGACCGTTTATTCGGCGAAATTGCTGAAGCTTCTGACAGATTTTCCGCGCGATGCGCGCACGCGTCATTTTGTCTTCGGTATTCTGGTCGCCTTCCTGCCTGCGGCGGTGATCGGCGCGGCTGCGCATGGTTTCATCAAGAGCGTGCTCTTCGAAACGCCGATCCTTGTCTGCATTATGTTGATTGTCGGCGGTCTAATCCTCCTCTGGGTCGACCAGCTCAATCTGAAGCCGCGCTATCATGATGTGATGGATTATCCGCTGCCAATGTGCCTTGCCATCGGCTTCATCCAGTGCCTCGCCATGATCCCCGGCGTGTCGCGTTCGGGTTCCACGATTGTCGGTTCGCTGCTGCTGGGTGCGGACAAGCGGTCGGCTGCTGAATTCTCGTTCTTCCTCGCCATGCCGACCATGGCCGGGGCCTTCGCCTACGATCTCTACAAGAGCCGCGACATGCTCACGATGAATGATGGCGCGTTGATTGCCGTTGGCTTCGTGATGGCTTTCATCTCGGGTGTGTTCGTCGTGCGCTATCTGCTCGACTATGTCTCGCGCCATGGCTTCAAGCTCTTTGCCTGGTGGCGTCTTATCGTCGGTTCGGCGGGGCTAGCCGCCCTTCTGATCTGGGGCTAACGCTCCGCCATTATTTCCGCACTGTCGGTCTGCAAATGGCGTTTTTCTGCGCTTCCGGTGCTCATGTACCCTTAAGTACACTCCGCTCCGGTTCTCGAAAACCACCATTTTCGCCTCGACAGAACGAAAATCCTGACAGAGCTTCGGAGCATAAAAGCAGAACAAAAAAAGGGGCCGCGAGGCCCCTTATTCATTTCCGACTATCGATATCTCACGCAAAACCGGTCTTGGTGTACTGACCGGCCACGCGGTAGCGCCAGAGATAGGCTGGCAGCACGGCGTCGACGCCTTCCGGCGTAATGCCCATGCCCTGCAACGTGCGGCCTTCCTTGATGGCTGCTTCCGAAACGACATTGTCGGATTTCAGGAGCGTCACCTGATCGTTGGTGATCGGCGGGTTCGGCAGCAGGCTAAGAACCGAAGCCTGCAGGCGGGCGACCCACCAAGGCAGCGAAATGAGAACGCGCTTGCGGTCGACGACGCGCAGCATGTCCTTCATCCAGTTCTTGAACGGCTGCACATCCGGGCCGCCGAGTTCATAGACGCCGCCCGGCATCAGCTTGCCATCAACGGCGCGGGCAACAGCTTCCGCGACATCGCCGACATAGACCGGCTGAAGCTTCGTTTCGCCGCCGCCGATGACCGGCAGGAAGGGCGAGAAGCGCGCCATATTGGCAAAGCGGTTGAAGAAGCGGTCTTCGTGGCCGAAAATGATCGACGGACGCAGGATAACGCTTTCCGGCAGCACGGCGAGAACGGCGTTTTCGCCTTCAGCCTTGGTGCGGGCATAATCCGAAGCCGAGTTTACATCGGCAGCGAGCGACGAAATGTGGGTCATCGGAATGCCGGCGGCCTTGGCGGCTTCGGCAATGTTCTTCGCGCCCAGCACCTGAACCGTGTTGAAACGCTGGCGACCGCTTTCTGCGAGAATGCCGACGAGGTTCACGACATGGTCGGAACCCTTGACGACCAGCTCGACCGAAGCGCGATTGCGGACATTGGCCTGCACCATCTGGATCTGCCCGACATTGCCGAGCGGAGCCATGTAATAAGCCACTTCAGGCTTGCGCACGGCAACGCGCACACGATAGCCACGCTTGGTGAGACTTGCTACGACCGCGCGCCCGACAAAGCCGGAGCCGCCGAAAACGGTGACCAGTTTCGGCCTGTTGTGGACTTCGTTCGGTTCGGTCTTCATCCTAAACTCCTGCATGAAAGCCAGTTGGGCCGCTTGCGAGCAGCAGCCGCAATGCGTCTGTATTGCCGGTGATTTATCGCCTTTTTGCCACAAGGCAAAGGGGACTTGTTGTCACGATCATGATAGCGGGGCTTTTTCCCGTAATTAAAGCGCAATAGAGCTTTGAGATTCCGCTGCTTGCTGTTAAATCGCGCGCATGAGCACACCACTTGACCATATTCGCAATTTTTCGATCGTCGCCCATATCGATCATGGCAAATCGACGCTGGCCGACCGCCTCATTCAATTGACTGGCGGTTTGGATACGCGCGAGATGAAGGATCAGGTTCTCGACTCGATGGATATCGAGCGCGAGCGCGGCATCACCATCAAGGCGCAGACCGTCCGTCTCACCTATAAGGCGAAGAACGGCGAAGATTATGTGCTGAACCTGATCGACACCCCCGGACATGTCGACTTCGCTTATGAAGTCTCGCGTTCGCTGGCGGCATGCGAAGGTTCGCTGCTCGTGGTGGATGCTTCCCAGGGCGTGGAAGCGCAGACGCTGGCCAATGTCTATCAGGCCATCGACAACAACCATGAAATCGTGGTCGTGCTGAACAAGATCGATCTGCCCGCTGCCGAGCCTGAGCGCGTCAAGCAGCAGATCGAGGAAGTCATTGGCATCGATGCGTCGCAGGCCGTGCATATTTCCGCCAAGACGGGCATTGGCATCGAAGACGTGCTGGAAGCCATCGTCACCCAGCTGCCCGCGCCGAAGGAAGGCGACCGCAATGCGCCGCTCAAGGCCATGCTGGTCGATAGCTGGTACGATTCCTATCTCGGCGTTATCGTTCTGGTGCGCGTCATCGACGGCGTGCTCAAGAAGGGCCAGACCATTCGCATGATGGGCACGGGCGCGAAATATCCGGTGGAACGCACTGGTGTGTTTACGCCGAAAATGGTTCAGATGGACGAACTCGGCCCGGGTGAGCTTGGCTTTATCACCGCTTCCATCAAGGAAGTGGCCGATACGCGCGTCGGCGATACGATCACCGATGATCGCCGCCCGACCGAAAAAATGCTGGCCGGCTTCAAGCCTGCGCAGCCGGTGGTGTTCTGCGGCCTGTTCCCGGTTGATGCAGCGGATTTTGAAGATCTGCGCGGCGCTATGGGCAAGCTGCGCCTCAACGACGCTTCGTTCTCGTTCGAAATGGAAACCTCGGCAGCGCTCGGTTTCGGCTTCCGTTGCGGCTTCCTCGGCTTGCTGCATCTGGAAATCATTCAGGAACGTCTTGAGCGCGAGTTCAATCTCGACCTCATCACGACGGCCCCTTCAGTTGTCTATCGCCTGAACATGATCGACGGCTCGCAGAAGGAACTGCACAACCCGGCTGATATGCCGGATGTGGTGAAGATCTCGGCCATTGAAGAGCCCTGGATCAAGGCGACCATCATGACGCCCGATGACTATCTCGGCGCGATCATGAAGCTGTGTCAGGATCGCCGCGGCATTCAGGTGGACCTCACCTATGTCGGCCCGCGCGCCATGATCACCTACGAACTGCCGCTCAACGAAGTGGTTTTCGATTTCTACGACCGCCTGAAGTCGATCTCGAAGGGCTATGCCTCGTTCGACTATAACCTCTCGGAATATCGTGAGGGCGATCTGGTCAAGATGTCGATCCTCGTGAACGAAGAGCCGGTCGATGCGCTGTCGATGCTGGTTCACCGAACGGCTGCGGAAAAGCGCGGCCGTGCGCTTTGCGAGAAGCTGAAAGAGCTGATCCCGCAGCACATGTTCAAGATTCCGATTCAGGCGGCTATCGGCGGCCGCATCGTGGCGCGCGAGACCATCTCGGCGCTGCGCAAGGACGTGACGGCGAAGTGCTACGGCGGCGACGTGACGCGTAAGCGCAAACTTCTGGAAAAGCAGAAGGAAGGCAAGAAGCGCATGCGTCAGTTCGGCAAGGTCGAAATCCCGCAAGAGGCCTTTATTCAGGCGCTCAAGATGGGCGATGATTGATATAATACGTTTAATTAATTTTGCTAGTTTATTTCAAGTAAAGAGGTGCTTTGCGTCTCCTTTCATATTTGGGCATGACGTAAGGTGGCCGAAAGATGTTTGAGTTTGGGAAGTTTTTGTTTGAATTTCTCTTGCAGGCTTGGCGAGGTTCGAAGGACGACAAGCTACGTTTGGAAAGAGAATCATGGCAGTGGCTGGAGCGACATTTTCCGTTCTTTGAAGAACAGGCGAAGCAGGTTTATATTGTAGTCCTGCACAATTCAGCAGAGAAAGTTCCTGAAGAATTCCCCAATGAGAGCTTTCCTTTTGTCGAAAAGTTAAGCAGATTTCCTGCAAGAGAAGACAATGCATTAAAACGAAATTATTGGCGGTTGGAGAAAAAAGACCGCCAAAAAGTGTGGGCGATCTCAAAGAGCTATATTGAGAAGTGGGATAGCTGCATGGGAAAATTTCCGAGTGGAACGCCTGAGCTTCCACATGATTTGGTGAAATTTGAGAAGGCTGGGCAAATATTACGTGTGGTTTGTAATAAGAGAGTATGATGGATCAGGTTGAAGCGCCAAGTCTCTCCATCACCTACTGCACCCAATGCAATTGGCTGTTGCGCGCTGCGTGGATGGCGCAGGAACTGTTGCAGACTTTCGGACAGGATCTGGCGGAGGTCGCATTGCGTCCGGGGACTGGCGGAATTTTTGAAATCCGTGTGCTGATGCCAGATGGCAACGAAGAGCTTATCTGGGAACGCAAGCGCGACGGCGGTTTTCCGGAAGCCAAGGTTCTCAAACAGCGGGTGCGCGATCTGGTCTGGCCGGAACGCGATCTCGGTCATTCAGATCGACCAGCGAAACCCTGAGAGGACAGCTCTGCTGTCCAGCCCCTTCTATCCCTCGACAAGTCCAGAGTAGGGGCCGGTAAGACTGGCATTTCCCGCGCGCGTCGATCCTTCGATGATCTCTGGAGGAGGTGCCGCTTGGAAACTTCTCAAATGTGGGAAACAGCGGCGCTTTAAGCTGACTGTAATCAGTCCTCATCCACCACGCGCAGGCGCATCTGGGTGGGCGCGCTTTCCGCTGGTCTTGGTTGCGGCCGGGGCGTTTCCTCGGCAGGCTTTTCGCCAAATTCCAGTGCTTCGATTTTCGCGCCGCGCCGGGTGACCTTGTTGGACGACACCAGAATATCGTCAATATCCTTGTTGGCCTGCACAAAGTGGGTTTGCAGCTTGCGCACGCGTTCGTCGAGGCGGCCCACATCTTCCATCAGACGGATTACTTCGCCCTGAATGACATGCGCCTGTTCGCGCATGCGGGCGTCTTTCAGGATCGCCTGAATGACCTGTATCGACAGCATCAGCAGCGATGGTGAAACGATCACAATCCGCGCCCGGTGCGCGCGCTGGATCAGCGCTTCGAAATGCTCGTGAATATCGGCAAAGATCGACTCCGAGGGCACGAACAGGAAAGCCGTGTCCTGCGTTTCGCCGGGGATCAGATATTTGTCCGAAACATCCTTGATATGGATTTCCATGTCGCGGCGGAACTGCACAACGGCAGCTTTGCGGGCGTCCGGATGCTCCTTCTCACGCATGGCGTTCCAAGCTTCGAGCGGAAACTTGGCGTCGATCACCAGCGAGGGCGCTTTGTTGGGCATGCGCACGAGGCAGTCGGGACGGGTGCCGTTGGACAGTGTTGCCTGAAATTCATAAGCGCCTTGTGGCAAACCGTCGGCAATGATCGCTTCCATACGTGACTGGCCGAAAGCGCCGCGCGTCTGCTTGTTGGCGAGGATCGCCTGCAACTGCACCACCTGTCCGGCGAGCGACTGGATATTGTTCTGTGCCGTGTCGATGACGGCCAGACGCTCCTGCAATTTGGCAAGATTTTCATGGGTCGAGCGGGTCTGCTCGGTCATGGTCTGGCCTATGCGATGCGTCATGCCGTCGAGCCGTTCGCGGATCGACTGGTTCAACTCTGCCTGTCGTGAGCCGAAAACCTCCGCCATGGTCTGCATGCGGCCCTGCATCTCTGCCTGTGCTTTCAGGATTTCCGCCATGCGATATTCGGCGTCGCGAGCGCGATCTTCGGCCTGTGCTTCGGCAACGGCGCGCAGGCGCGCAGAGCGCGTTGCGGCGATCAGGAAAATGACGAGGCAAAGCACCACCACCACAATGCCAGCCAGAAGAATATCTCCCAGCGTGAGCGATGTGGCGCCGAGCTGCAAAAGCGGCTCATTCAAGAGGTTCTGGTTTTCCATGCGACAAGCTTAGCTGATTCGTAAGGCCTTGATGAGATCAAAACAAGAACATTTTGCAAAGCGCAATTGACGATTCTGTCACAAGCGATTACGTGAAGCGCATGTCAGTAAAACCGCTTGTCATCCTTCCCGATCCTGTCTTGCGCCTGGTTTCCAAGCCAGTGGAGCGCTTTGACGATCAGCTGCGCAAATTTGCCGGCGACATGTTCGACACCATGTATGACGCGCCGGGCATTGGCCTCGCCGCCATTCAGGTTGGCGAGCCGATCCGCATGCTCGTCATCGACCTTGCCAAGGAAGGCGAGGAAAAAGCGCCGCATGTCTTCATCAATCCCGAGATCGTCGGCGTGACGGATGAAGTCAGCACCTATGAAGAAGGTTGTCTGTCCATTCCGGATTATTATGCGGAAGTGGAACGGCCAGCTGCCATTCAGGTCAAATATTTCGATGCCGATGGCAAGCCGCACGCAATGGAAGCCGATGGCCTGATGGCCACCTGCCTGCAGCACGAGATCGATCATCTCAACGGTGTGCTCTTCATCGATCATATTTCCAAGCTGAAGCGCGATATGGTCATCAAGAAGTTCAAGAAGCTCGCCAGCCAGCGGGCGTCGAAAAAGGCTCTTTAGATGCGTATTGTCTTCATGGGCACGCCGGATTTTTCCGTGCCGATCCTGACCGCCATTATCGGGCAGGGCTATGATGTGGTGGCCGTCTATTCGCAGCCGCCGCGTCCGGCAGGGCGCAGAGGGCTGGAACTGACCAAGTCGCCTGTCCATGAAAAGGCCGAGCAGTTCGGTATTCCCGTCTTCACGCCGAAGAGCCTCAAGGGTGCGGAAGAGCAGGAAGTTTTTGCGAGCCTCGAGGCCGATGTCGCCATCGTCGTCGCCTATGGTTTGCTTCTGCCCAAGGCCATCCTCGATGCGCCGCGGCTTGGCTGTTATAATGGCCATGCCTCACTTCTGCCGCGCTGGCGCGGTGCCGCGCCTATCCAGCGGGCTATCATGTCGGGCGATAGCGAAACCGGCATGATGATCATGAAGATGGACGAGGGGCTTGATACAGGTCCGGTCGCCATGGCTGAAAAAGTAGCGATCACGCCGGATATGACGGCGGGCGAATTGCATGATCGCCTGAGCATGATCGGCGCCGACCTGATGGTACGGGCGCTGGGCGCGCTTGAGCGCGAAAGCCTGACATTGCAGCCGCAGGCCGAAGAGGGCGTCACCTATGCCGCCAAGATCGACAAGGCCGAAGCACGCATTGACTGGTCGAAGCCTGCCCGTGATGTGCACAATGTCATTCGGGGCCTTGCGCCTTTTCCGGGTTCATGGTGCGAGATGGAAATCAATGGCGCTGTCGAGCGTGTGAAACTTCAGCGGTCGACGTTGGGCGAAGGCTCCGGTGCGGCGGGTGCCGTGCTGGACGACCGGCTGACGGTTGCCTGCGGCGAGGGTGCTGTGCGGCTCGTCACCTTGCAGCGTTCGGGCGGCAAGTCATTGCCTGCGCAGGAATTTCTGCGCGGCGCGACGGTTACGAAGGTTTTGTAGGCCCGTGCCGCGCTACAGGCTTCTGGTCGAATATGACGGCACCCCCTATGCGGGCTGGCAGCGTCAGGAAAACGGCCACACCGTGCAGGGCGCTATCGAGCAGGCGTTCAAGAAATTCTGCGGCGAGGATCTGGCGCTAAGCGCGGCGGGCCGCACCGATGCAGGCGTGCACGCGACGGCGCAGGTTGCGCATGTCGATCTGACCAAGGATTGGGGTGCGGGCAAAGTGCGCGATGCGGTCAACGCGCATCTGGTCATGGCCAATGAGCGCGTGAGCATCCTTAACGTCGAGAAGACCACCGACAGTTTCGATGCGCGTTTTTCCGCGCAGGGACGACATTATCTCTATCGCTTTCACAATCGCCGTGCGCCGCTGGCCGTCGATTATCGGCGCGCATGGTGGGTGCAAAAGCGCCTTGATCATGAGGCGATGCACGAAGCGGCGCAACTGCTTCTGGGCGAGCACGATTTCACGACCTTTCGCGCCACGCAGTGCCAGGCCAAAAGCCCGGTCAAGACGCTCGACCGGCTCGATATCACGCGGGATGGCGAGATCATCGAAATGCGGGTTTCGGCGCGCTCTTTCCTGCACAATCAGGTGCGCTCCTTTGCAGGCAGCCTGATGGAAGTGGGCGTCGGTCGCTGGACGGCGGATGATTTGCAGGCAGCGCTTGAAGCACGCGACCGCAAGGCGTGCGGTCAGGTTGCGCCGCCTTACGGTCTTTATCTGATCGGCGTCGATTACGCTTTTCCGTTTTAATAAGCGTGCGGGTCGAAGCCGATGCCGAATATCTGCTGAAGCAGCACGGTGAGGAAAAGCGAGCCGAAGAAGACGCAGGCGAAGAACGGTGCCGCGAAAGCGTGGGGGCGTTGCAGCGCCACAAAGGTCAGCCGATAACTCAGCACAATTGAAGCGCCGAACATGATGAACGCGAAAAGCGTCGCGACATCGAAGCGTCCCGGAAAGAACAGCTGTAGCAGAGTGATCGGGGCAAAGACCCAGGCCAGAAGCGCACTGCCCCAATTGGTGGCGATCACATAGGCTGCATAGCGTTTGACGATGCCGATCCGTTTGGCCAGCATGCCGATGAGGGCAAGCGGCACCACCCATGCTGCAATATCGACGAAGGCCGCCCTCGTGACGATGGCAAAGCGGATGCCCGCTTCCTCGCGCCCGGCGGTAAGATCGGCGGCATAGGCCACCCAGCTGGCAAAAAGCGGTGGCAGAGCCACCGCTATCGCGAAAAAGGAAGACCAGAAACCTTCGGCGGATATGTCGAGATAATCGAGACCGTCGCGGCGACCGAGCATCATTTTCCAGACACCCAGGAAATATCGGTAAATATCGTCCAGGCTCGGCATGGGCTCCCCAATGTTTCGCATTATCCAGTCCGAAAAGTCATGCAGCTTTCCGGGCCTATGCGTTACCCAAAGAAATCAGCGATGAAACGCTCATAAATCTGTGTCAGCCCTTCGAGGTCGGCAAGGGCCACGCGTTCATCGACCATGTGCATGGTCTGGCCCACAAGGCCGAATTCCACCACCGGGCAATAATCCTTGATGAAACGCGCATCCGACGTGCCACCGGAGGTCGACAGCTCTGGCCGCTTGCCGGTCACCGCCTCGACAGAGGCCGTCAGCGTGCCAATCAGTTTCTCGTCGCGGGTCAGGAAGACATGGCTTGGGCTTTCGCGCCACGTCAGCTCATAGCTGATCGGCGTTTCGCGGCCGGGGCGCAGGCGATTGTCGCGGGCGGCCTTTTCGAGGCGCGCGCGGATTTCGGCTTGCAGGCTTTCCGCCGTCCATGTGTCGTTGAAGCGAATATTGAACGAGGCCGTGGCCTTGTTCGGGATGACATTGGTGGCCTTGTTGCCTACGTCGATGGTGGTGACTTCCAGATTGCTGGCCTGAAAATCGGCAGTGCCCTGATCGAACGCCGGGTAAAGCAGGCTGTCCACCAGCGTGGTGATGCCGCGCACCGGATTTTCCGCCAGATGCGGATAGGCCGCATGACCCTGCACACCGTGAACGGTGATCGTGCCGGAAAGCGAGCCACGACGACCAATCTTGATCATGTCGCCAAGCGCGTTGGGATTGGTCGGCTCACCGACAATCGAAGCGTCCCAGCTTTCGCCGCGCTGCTTTGCCCAGTCGAGCAGTTTTACAGTGCCGTTGACCGCAGGGCCTTCTTCGTCGCCGGTGATGAGGAAAGAGACGCTGCCCTTCAGGCTGCCATGCTTTTCTACATGGCGGGCCACAGCGGCGACAAAACAGGCGACGCCGCCCTTCATGTCCACAGCGCCGCGTCCATACATGACGCCGTCTTCGATGGCGGCGGAGAAGGGCGGGTGCTTCCAGTCGTTTTCATCGCCGGGCGGGACGACATCCGTATGGCCGGCAAACATCAGATGCGGTCCGTTGCCGGATTTGCGGGCATAGAGGTTTTCGATGTCAGGCGTGCCGTCTTCGCTGAAGACGGGCCGTTCAACGGAAAAGCCCATGGGTTTCAGCATCGCTTCCAGTGCCGTCAGCGCGCCGCCTTCGGCGGGCGTTACGGATGGGCAGCGGATGAGGGCGGCAAGATTTTCGGCGGGATTGACTGCTAGGCTCATGATGTCGGCTTCTTACTCAAGAATCGTCTGGAGAGTGAGACTAGATCGGGATGCGTCCGGATGGAACCACAAACCGTTGGTCGTAACCATGCCTGAAAATTCAGTCTTCATGCGCTTTTCCAAACTGGTTGCAATTTGAGAACGAAATTTTCTTGACCGGAGGGCCTCTGTCATCGTTAGTTAAAAAAGAGTTGATAACGAGACCCGGGAAACGGGCCGGTCAGCGGGAACCTTTCTTGAATAATGGGAAACTGTGCATGCGTTTAATCACCACAACTGTAGCAGGCATGATGGCGCTCTTCGGAGCAACGATGGTTCCAGCAAAGGCTGCACAGTGGAGTGAAGCGGGCGGACTGACAAGCATCCCTTACGGACACAAGGACTATTGCGGACGCAATCCTCGCGATTGCCGTGGCCATAGCGTGTTGCCGCCGATGCAGCTCACTCCACAGCGCATGAAGCTCCTGCAGAGCGTAAGCAGCTCCGTCAATCACCGTATCAAGCCCGTTTCCGATCAGGATAATTACGGCAAGCGCGATTACTGGACCATTCCGGTCAACGGCAAGGGCGATTGCGAGGATTACGTTCTGATGAAGCGTGCGCAGTTGATGGCGCGCGGCATGAGTGCGTCGCAACTTCTCATCACCATGGTGCAGGGCAGTGAGGCGCATATTGTGCTCACCGCCCGTACTGATCACGGCGATTATATTCTCGACAACCTGCGCGATGATGTGCTGCCGGTGGAAAAGACGTCCTATCGTTATATCAAGATGCAGTCGCCAGCCAATTCCGGCCAGTGGGTTTCCATTGCCGGTCGTTCGGTTGCCGTCGCGAATAACTGATAGCGAGCCGAGGGGGCGTTCCCCAAATCTGTCTTCTGAAAAGCCGCATCCTTGATGCGGCTTTTTTGTTGCGCTGGCTTTGCCGGTCTTGAAGCGGATAGCGGACAATGCCGTCATTGTTCACGTTTATTATACAATAACCCTAGACAGACTGTTCAGGTTTGCTGAACAAATTAACGGCTGTAATACATACGTGATCATCTTTAGAGCGGTATAATTATTTTTTTATTTACATTTTTCGTGTCGTTAGCAACGATCTGATCAACGAACACGCACAAAGCTGTGATCCAGACAACATTTTCGTGACTGGAACTTTTCACCACTGTCACCCATTTCAGATGCATGGGAACGACGAATTGATACGTCGCTCCGTTTTATTAGGAGATTGAAATAATGAAGAAGCTTGTTCTTGCCGCTGCTGCCCTTGCTTTGACTGCTGGTGCCGCTTTCGCTGAAAACCCACGCGTTGGTGAACCTGAAAATCTCTATGCAAACGACCGTACCCCGGTTGCATCGCAATCCGTTGACTACACGGCGCCTGCAGCGATCAGCACTCCGGTTTACCGCGATGGCTCGGCCAATCGTTTTGGCGATGCCAATCAGGGCTAATGGCCTTCTGCATAGCATGCCATCCCGAAGGTGTTGTCGGATCGGGTCTTGAAGATCTGCCGGATGCCGGAGGGGAAAGCCGCAAAGGCTTATTAAGTTCAACCTCGAAGTCCCTGATGCCTGAAAAAGGCTTGAACGGCCAGATGCCGCGGAAGGGGACAGGATGCAAAGGAATACGAAAATGAAAAAGTTCGCTCTTGCTGCCCTTGCAGTCGCTCTTAGTGCCGGTGCTGCCTATGCTGAAAATCCTTATGTGGGCATGCCTGAATCTCAGGTCGCTCAGGAAAAGGCTTTCCAGCAACCCAATTCCGGCCCGATCTTCAGCACGAAGGGCAATGTCGATTACACCGCAACTGCGACCATTCGTCAGTCGACCCCGGTTTATCAGGATGGTTCGGCCCATCGCTTCGGCGATGCCTCGCCTTCCAGCTTTGAGAACTAAGAGTTCGATAGCATAGAATCTCCCCGGAGGATGGCTGCGAAGTCTCCCCGGACACATGCCCGGACCAGAGGCTTCGTGCCATCCGAAGGGAGCGATTGATTCAAGGATCGATCGCATCAAGCGGTCCATAAATGAAAAAGGCGAAGCTCGTGCTTCGCCTTTTTGTTGCCTGTCAGCGTTGCAAGGCGTCAGTCGCGGAGCAATTCGTTGATCGAGGTCTTCGAGCGGGTCTTTTCATCGACGCGCTTGACGATCACGGCGCAATAGAGGCTCGGGCCCCAGTTTTCGCCGGGTACGTTCTTGCCGGGCATGGTGCCTGCAACGACCACCGAGTAGGGCGGAACTTCACCATAGAACACTTCGCCGGTGGCGCGGTCGACGATCTTGGTCGACTTGCCGATGAACACGCCCATGCCAAGCACCGAACCTTCACGCACGATGCAGCCTTCGACGACTTCCGAACGCGCGCCGATGAAGCAATTGTCTTCGATGATGGTCGGACCGGCCTGCATCGGTTCCAGAACGCCGCCAATACCGACGCCGCCGGACAAATGCACATGCTTGCCGATCTGTGCGCAGGAGCCGACGGTGGCCCAGGTGTCAACCATGGTGCCTTCATCGACATAAGCGCCGAGATTGACGAAAGACGGCATCAGGATAGCATTTGGTGCGATATAGGCCGAATGGCGCACGACGCAGTTCGGCACGGCGCGGAAGCCGGCCTTTTCGAACTCATTGGCAGTCCAGCCGTCGAACTTGGATGGCACCTTGTCCCACCAGGAGGACTGGCCGGGGCCGCCCTTGATGACTTCCATCGGGTTGAGACGGAAGGAGAGCAGCACGGCTTTCTTCAGCCATTGATTGACTTGCCAGTTGCCGTCCGCCTGTTTTTCTGCGACACGGGCCTCACCGCGATCGAGCAGGATAAGCGACTGTTCAACGGCATCGCGGATCTCGCCGCGGGTTGCCGTATTGACACCGTCGCGCTCGTCAAAAGCCTTGTCGATGGTCTTCTCAAGGGAGGCGAGGTCTGGCTTGGTCATGGGGTGCAGTCTCCGTGAATGGGCAGCGGATGGCAGACCGGGCGCTTGGTCCGGCCGATTGTCATGAAAGTGATTAAGCGAAGGCGCCAAATGGGTCAATGTAGATCGCGGCGCAATTGCATTCTCTTGGCCCATTCTCGAACAATGTTCGACATGTTTGAGACAGATTAAGCATTTAGCGCCAGAATGGATTTGGTAACAGGTTGTAAGGAGCAGGTGAGAAGCATGAACCCGATGGAGAAGTCCGGCTGGACGCCGTTCCCGAATTCCGAGGAAGCGATCAAGCAGGCGAAAACTGTACCGCAAACACCCCAGACGGAAGCGCCTGCTTATCGCCTTGCCTTTACGGATGACGATTTTCTGACGCGTCGCGACCTGCGCCCTGTGCGCCTGCAACTCGAACTTCTCAAGCCGGAGCTGATCCTTGCCGACCGCGGTATTAAATCGACGGTGGTGATGTTTGGTGGCGCGCGCATTCCAGAGCCGGGCGGCGAGGCATGGGCGGCCAAGAACGAGGTGCAGAAAAAGAACCTCGAAGCCAATTCACATTATTACGAGGAAGCGCGCAAATTTGCCCGCCTGTGCTCGGAATATTCCGCCACGACCTATTATCGCGAATTCATCGTGGTGACGGGCGGTGGTCCGGGCGTGATGGAAGCGGGCAATCGTGGTGCGGCGGATGTCGGTGCGCCAACCATCGGCCTCAACATCGTGCTGCCGCACGAGCAGGCGCCGAACCCCTATGTGACGCCGGAGCTCTGCTTCAACTTCCATTATTTCGCGATCCGCAAAATGCACTTCCTGATGCGCGCCAAGGCGATCTGCGTGTTTCCAGGCGGCTTCGGCACGATGGATGAACTGTTTGAAGCAATGACGCTGATCCAGACCAACCGTATGGAACGGATGCCATTGATCCTGTTCGGCAAGGAATTCTGGACCAAGGCGATCAATATCGAGTTTCTGGCCGAGCAGGGCACAATTTCGCCTGCCGATATTGAGCTTCTGAACTTCGTCGAAACAGCAGACGAAGCCTGGGATCAGATCAAGGATTTTTATAAGCTTTAAGCTACTGTCTTAAAAGCGCGCTCCGAATTGAACCAAGACAAATTCGGTGGTTGTGGGAGAATCACCGTCGCGTTTGTCATATCATGTCATGTGGCCGTGGTACGGAAGTGTTAAAGTTGTTGAGCGCCTATAGCGGCGTTCAATAGTATATAGAGCTACGGAAAATGGGCTGGATATCCGTCCAGACATAAGCCCTTAGTATTTCAGATTTTAACGTATGTTATCATTGTTCTAGGCCTGCTCTGCAGGCCATATCCGTCAGTCTCAAATATAAATCCGTTGCCGAGGGTCGTCATGCTCTTATCAGACAACAAATTTTTATCGGATTGGCGGGCTTTGTTCATCGATATGTGTATTTGCGGTCATTCAGACCGGCAAGTGAAATATGCAACCGGGTTATTTTTTCTTCGATCTTCGACTGCATGGGGTGGAGGTGGGTTCATGAAGAATCAGATCATCTGTCGTTTGGCGGTTTGTGCGTAACGTCTGAACACAGTCCGACATGGTGTTTCCTTCGATTTTCTCTGTGACGATGATGCATAACTTGGCACTCTATCGGTCTCATCGACTATTCTTCCATTGATACATATAGCCTTCTTCCTCAAAGCAATTTGTTAGTGTTGTACTGCTTCGTGAGCAGGGTGTTCGCGCAGCGATGCTTGGCCGTGACGATGCAGCAAAAAATTTGGCGTTCTTTTAAACGTACGCAATTTGGGAGATTTTATCTTCGATTAGATACGGCTGGGTACAAGCGATAACGGTGCATCATTCTTATGATAAGCCGTATATGAATATTATAAGAATTAAACGATGTGATAAATTACTCCAGAAAATGGGATTAAAATAGATTGAAATACAATATATTCGAAATTAGTTTATAAAAAAGCAAATTTTATCGAAGTAATTATAATGTATATTAATGATATATTATAAAGGATGATTTATATAATGAGTATGAAAATAGTACTTCGAATTTTGCTTGGAACATCCGCTCTTTTCTGTTGTTCCAGCTTGGCGATGGCGGACGATTATGATGCGAGCACAGTGGCTGGCGGTTTTGATGGTGCTTTCGGTAGCACTGTACCGGTGGCCATGTCTGCCGATGGTTCTGTGATCGTAGGATACACGGGTGTGGGAGCGACCAATCACGCACTGTGGTGGGCTGCGGGCAGTATGGCTCCGATTACACTTGGAGATTTGGGATACGGGCACATTCAGATTAAGGCATTGTCCGCGAACGGAACTGTTGCTGTGGGGTCGGCCGCTGTAACGGCTGGTGCCAATGCGACACGTCCCGTAAAATGGATGGCTGGTTCGCCGAATGCGATTGAACTCGATATGGTTCCGGGAGATACGACTGCTGCTGCTTCCGCGGTTTCTCAAGACGGTTCAGTTATTATTGGGACTTCCACCGGCACTCCCACCAATCGCGGGGTGCAATGGGTGGGTGGATCCACGACCCCAATTGAGCTTGGCGCAGTGAGCCCCAATAATGCTACCGAGGCTATAGCTGTTTCCGATGACGGCAAAGTGATTGGCGGAAACGAAGAGATATTCGGAATTGGGCCGCATCCCACCCATGCCGTATCTTGGGTCAATGGTTCCACCACAGCGAACGATCTGCAGCCGCTGGGAGGAACGAGCTCGTATTTGAAAGCTGTATCAGCAAATGGCTCGGCTCTGGTGGGATGGGCGGAGGTCAGCGGTAATGTGAAGCATGCCGCGGCCTGGTTTGACGGAGTGACGCAAGCTATAGATCTGGGGGTGCTGGAAGCGGGGCAATTGAGTGTAGCGAATGCCGTGTCGGCGAACGGCAACCCAATTGTTGGCGATGCGTCGAAATCCGATGGGTATACCTATGCCGTATCGTGGGCGGATCGCGCGGAGACGCCCACGGCGCTGGCTTCGGTTACTGGGCTCAATGGGTCTTCAGCGGCCGCTGTTTCTGGAGATGGGGCCGTTATCGTGGGATATGCCGGCCAAGGTGCTGACACGCATGCGACCGCTTGGGTCGGAGGCGGAGCAACGTCGATTGATCTCGGCGTGCTGGGAATGGTCAACTCCAAAGCAACAGCAGTTTCTCGGGATGGAAAGGTGATATTGGGGACGACATATTCGGATACAGTTCAAACTGACCTTCAAAGTCACCTGGCTTTGTGGAAGTTGATTACACCGACGCCGCCAGATCCTGACCCCGATCCAAATCCCCAGCCGACGCCGCCAAATCCCGATCCGACCCCGACGCCTACTCCAGTTGTTGTGCCTCTCGATGTAACGAACACGGTGCAGACGGTGGCAGCGCTCGCACACGACACCTTCTCTGTCATGGAATCGCAGCGCGCGACGCTCGGTCGTCTGCAAACGTCCTGCGATGTCTGGAAAGCGGGCGAGAGCTGCTATTCGATCTCAACCGATATCGGCAAAGCGGGCAATTCCAAGGATATGCTCGGCTGGATGACGCTCGGTCATGCCTTTACCGATAATTTCTCGGCAGGTTTTTCCGTTGCACACTCCCTGTGGCGTGATCTTCCGGGCGATTTCGACCACGAGGATAACAATCTCGGCGGTGGTCTTTATGCCCGCTGGAGAGATCAGACGGCCAATGGCAGCTGGTACGTGCAGGGTTCTGCTGCGATCAACCGCTATGATGTCAAGCGGACGCGACGGGTTCTGGGTTATACAGAGCCAGGCACGGGTGACAGCACCATCAATGGTTGGGGCGTACAGCTGGAAGCGGGGCAATCCTTCGATCTCGCCAATCAGTCAACTGTCGGCTATTACGGCGGCATTCGTTATGACGATCTGAAGATGGACGGTTATACGGAAACCAATGCCTATTTCCCGTTCACCTATTCGGATGTGAAATCGCAGCGCACAACCGCCTATCTCGGCGCCAATTACGGCATGGCGCTGACCGACAAGGTGCGCTGGTCTGTCAATGCGGAGATCGAGCAGGACCTTTCGCATAAGGATCCAAGCGTCACCGCGAGTGCCGATTATATCGGTTCCTATAAATTCGACTCGGATGCGGCACACACCCGCGGCAGCCTGTCGACCACGGTTTCCTATGCGTTCAGCGATGCCGTCAGCATTGGCGTGACGCCTTACGTGAACCGCAAGGTCAACAAGGATACCGGTTTTGGCGCTATGATCGGTCTTTCCGGCAAGTTCTAGGGCTTTGTCACGAAAGGCGAATGGCTTCGGATAGACACTGGTGCGCCAATGCCGATGACCGTTCGGCATCGGTGTTCTGGTCAGCGGGAGCCGTTCTCATCAGAATAGACGGGCGGGAGAGGGCAACCTCTTCCGCCCGTGTTATTTGGTATGCATCCAAAGCGATATGGGCGGCTTTGGGAGAGAGGCTCGGAAGAGCAGATGTTTGGGCGCAGCTTTGGTTCGGCGGATCAATAATGCTCTTTGAAATAAAGTACCTTTATATGCATGCATTATTTAAAAGTAATTATAAATATAAATAATGTGTTCTAATATGGAACAATTGATATTGCCGTAGTTGAAATTGAATATATGATAAATTCACATGTTTGTGTGAGGGTATCATGTATTCGTTTTATTTATATAACAAATATACTCTCGTATTTTCTCGCATTGTTAATTAAGAGGTCGCTATGAAAGCGATTCTCAAGATTATTCCCGGGTTTCTGTTCGGGATAACGGCTGCTTTTTGTCATGCCTATGCAGCTGAAGGGGAACGGTCCGGTCCGTCTCTGGATTTCGGTGCGCTTGCCGGTGACGCCATCGCGACGGCCGTGTCAGCTGACGGGTCCGTCATAGCGGGGAAGGCCTATACGGCCGGCGGCGGATTATCGGCAGTTTTCTGGACCGGAGGAAACGCTACGCCGACAGTTCTGTCGGTGTCGGGCGGCGGCAGCGCCGTGGTCAATGCCGTGTCGGCGGATGGCATATTCATCGTCGGTCAGGCGACAATTGGTACCCAGCAGCATGCCGTGTCATGGGCGAGTGGCGCGACGCTGGCGACCGATCTTGGCACGCTGGGTGGGAGTTTTTCCGACGCCGTTGCCTCGTCCGCCGATGGCAGTGTGATTGTCGGGAATTCCACCACATCCGGTGGCAAGAACCGAGCGGTGAAGTGGACGGATGGTGCTACGTCGCCCACCGATCTTGGGACGCTTAACGGCAACACGTCTTATGCCAAGGCAGTTTCCGCCGATGGAACCGTGATTGTCGGTTACGCGGAATCTGGGTCCAACGCCAATCACGCGGTTTCCTGGACGAATGGCACGCTGACACCGGTGGATCTGGGCACACTTGGCGGCTCAAATTCCGCAGCTAATGTCGTATCTGCCAATGGGCGTGTTATTGCGGGACAGTCGGAAACCAGCGGTGGCGAAATCCATGCCGCATCGTGGATCGACGGCGCATCATCGCCGGTCGATCTTGGCACGCTTGGCGGATTCTATTCCGATGTTTTCTCGCTGTCGGCGGACGGCTCCGTTCTCGCTGGCATATCTTATACGGAGCTTGGCGAAACCCACGCCGTCTCGTGGAGGGCCGGCGCAACGACGCCGACCGATCTCGGCACACTTGGCGGTTATTATTCCGACGTCGCATCCATCTCCGCCGATGGTTCCATCATTGCAGGCTCGTCGTCGGGAACAGACGGCAATCTGCACGCAGTTTACTGGGCGAATGGCGCAACCGTGCCCTCTGATCTTGGAACGCTTGGCGGCATGTCGTCGACGGCCATGGCCATGTCGGCAGATGGCACTGTCATTGTGGGAACCTCGACGCTGTCATCCGGCGCTTCGCACGCCGCAGTCTGGAAGCTGTTGATTTCGTCTCCGCCAGTTTCGACACCGCAACCTGCTCCAGATCCTGACCCGGGACAGACGGAGACGCCGCCAGTTGTCGAAACTCCTGCACCGGAGCCCGGTTCTGGCGGAACAGAGCAGCAGACATCTGGGTCTGGAGCAGAGGCGGGGGCTCAATCAGGGTCGTCTTCCGGTGAGGAAGCTTCGCAACCTTCGGCAGCGGGTGAAGGCTCGGCATCGTCGGTTGCCGAAACGTCCACAACAGAGACTGGTACGGGGGGAACCGAACAGCAACCAGCCGGGTCTGAAACGGGGTCTGGCGCTCAATCAGAATCGTCTTCCGGTGCGCAATCTTCCGAAACAACGCAAACAGGCGCCGGATCGACCCAGTCTGTAAAATCGGTCGGTGTCGATGTGACCAATACGGCGAAGACTGTCGCTGCTTTGGCTGGAGACACATTCTCGGTGATGGAATCGCAGCGTGGAACATTGGGGCGCTTGCAGCGCTCGTGTGATGTCGCGAAGGCGGGTGAGAGCTGCTACTCGCTTTCAGCAGACATAGGGCGCGCGGGCGGGACAACCGATGCGCTTGGCTGGATTTCCATGGCGCACGCTTTCACTGATAATTTTCTGGCAGGCATCACCGTCGCGCATTCCTTCTGGCGTGACATGCCGGAAAGTTTCGATCGGGATAATGACAATATTGGCGGCGGTTTCTATGCCCGCTGGCGCGCGCCGACGGCAACGGGTCACTGGTATCTGCAAGGTTCGGTCGCTGCGAATCGCTACGATATCGAGCGGACGCGGCAGGTGCTGGATTATACAGAGGCGGGCACGGGCGAGAGCACAATCAGGGGCTGGGGTGCATCGCTGGAAGCAGGACGGTCGCACGATCTCTCCAACAATGCTGTCTTCGGCACTTATGCGGGGCTGCGCTACAGCGATCTGAAAATGGGTGGTTACACGGAAACCAACGCTTATTTTCCGTTCACCTATTCGGATGTGAAATCGCGGCGCTTGGGCGTCTATCTCGGGGCAAATTATGCCATGCCGTTGAGTGACCGGGTGCGCTGGCTGATCAATGCGGAGATCGAACAGGATATTTTGCATGATGATCCGAGCGTAACGGCGAGCGCCGAGTATATCGGCGCGCTCAGCTTCGATGCAGATGCAGCGCATACACGGGGCAGCCTTTCGACCACCTTGTCTTATGCGTTCAGCGAGGTCTTGAGTATTGGCGTCACGCCTTATCTGGCGCGCACCGTGAACAGGGATATGGCCTATGGTGCGGGCATCGACGTCACGGGCAGGTTTTGACCGAGCGTTGGAGGCTTATGCTTCTGCCTTTTCAGGAGTAAGCGATTGGGCGTCTTCCTCACCCTCATAGGGGCGAGGACGATGAACCAGCGTGACCAGCACAACGGAAATGATCATCAGGAGATACCATGAGCCGAGCTTGCCGAGTGAAACCGGCACCCAGCCATTATGCTGGTTGGGATAGAGCCAGGCCTTCGACCACGTGCCGATATTTTCTGCAAACCAGATGAAGAACGAGGTCAGCAGGAAGGCGACGAGCAGGGGCATTTTGTGCCGAAAGCGGAACACGCGATAATGCATGCTGGTGCGCCAGAACAAGGCGAATGTCAGTGCAAACAGCGGCCAGCGAATGTCCCAGATGAAATGATGGGCGAAGAAATTGACGTAGATCGCAGCTGCCAGCACCAGCGTTGTCCAGAGCGGCGGATAATGGTTCAGCCGGATATCGAAGATCCGGCTGATGCGTGCCATATAGGAGCCGACTGCCGCATACATGAAGCCTGAAAACAGCGGCACGCCGCCGATGCGGAAGAAGTTTTCTTCCGGATAGATCCAGGAACCGGCATGGGTCTTGAACACTTCCATGGCCGTGCCGACGACATGGAAAATCAGAATGACCTTGGCTTCTTCCCATGCCTCCAGCTTGAAGACCAGCATGGCAAGCTGGATAGCCAGCGCGGAAAGGAAGAGAAAATCATAGCGTGTGACGACATTGGCAACACCGCCAACACCGCTTTCCGGCCAAAACCAGCGGGTGAGGATGATGAGGCCGAGCATGGCGCCGCCAAACAGGCAGGCCCATGCCTGTTTCAGGCCGAAAACCAGAAATTCAATCAGTCCGTCAGTCAGGCGGTTCCGCGGCAGCCGGTCGAGGACACGGTGGGCCGCCGCATCGATAGACTGTTCGAGGCCAGTAAAATGCCTATCTGCCTGCAATGATCTGTTCCAGAAACTGGGTCAGATTATCCGTCACATAGTCCACCTGATCGGTAAATTCCGGATCGCTTTCCCAGATTTCCGAGAAGGTCGGCTCGAAATTATTCGGCACCACCAGAACGGTTTTCATGCCGAGCGCCTTGGGCACGACGAGGTTGCGCGCCAGATCCTCGAACATCACCGCCTTGCTGGCATCGACGCCGAAAGCGCCGAGAAAACGGTCATAGGTGACACGTTCCGGCTTTGGCATCAGCCCGGCAGCGACGATGTCGAAAATGTCGTCGAAATTATCCAGAATACCGAGCTGACGAGCCGCACGTTCGGCGTGACCGCGATCACCATTGGTGAAGATGAAGCGGCGGCCCGGCAGTGACTTGATCGCTTCGCCAAGCGCCGGATCGGGCTTCAGCCAGCTATAGTCAATATCGTGCACCTTTTGCAGAAAGTCGTCCGGATCGATCTGATGGCATTCCATCAGGCCTTTCAGCGTGGTGCCATAGTCGAGATAGAACTGCTTCTGGATGCGCCGGGCTTCCTCACGCGGCAATTGCAGCAGGTTTTCGACGTAGCTCGTCATCTTCACGTCGATCTGCGAAAACAGATTGGCGGCGTGGGGATAAAGCGTGTTGTCGAGGTCGAACACCCAGTCGGTGACGTGCTCAAAAGCTGGAGTGAAGGCCGAAGCGTTGGAACTATTGGTCATGGGTCTTTATGGCACGATCAGCGTGCCGGCACCATGTTCGGTGAAGAGTTCCAGCAGGACGGAATGCGGCGTCTTGCCATTGAGAATGACAACGCCTTCCACGCCACGGCGGATTGCTTCGATGCAGGTCTCGACCTTGGGGATCATGCCGCCGGAAATCGTGCCGTCCTTGATGAGCGCCTGCGCATCGGCAACGGAGAGTTCCTTGATCAGCTTCTTGTCCTTGTCCAGCACGCCCGGAACATCGGTCAGGAACAGAAGGCGGGTTGCGGCAAGCGCGCCTGCGATAGCGCCCGCAAAGGTGTCGGCATTGATGTTGTAGGTGTGGCCGTCACGGCCGGGAGCGACCGGTGCGATGACCGGGATCATCTCGGAACGCGCCAGAAGATCGAGCAGGGTGCGGTCCACTTCCGCCGGTTCGCCGACGAAACCGAGATCAAGCACTTTCTCGATGTTGGAATCGGGATCGATGACGGTTTTGTGCGCCTTCTGCGCGAAGACCATGTTGCCGTCCTTGCCGCACAGGCCGATGGCCCATTCGCCTTCGGCATTGATGAGGGCGACGATTTCCTTATTGATGGAACCGGCCAGAACCATTTCCACCACTTCGACGGTCTTTTCGTCGGTGACGCGCAATCCGCCTTCAAAACGGGATTCGATGCCGAGCTTGGTCAGCATGGCCTGGATCTGCGGTCCGCCGCCATGCACGACGATCGGGTTGATGCCGGACTGCTTCAAAAGCGCGATATCGCGGGCAAAAGCCTTGCCCAGCTCCGGATTGCCCATGGCGTGGCCGCCATATTTCACGACGACGTGCTTGTTCTCGTAGCGCTGCATATAGGGCAGGGCGGCGGAGAGGAGTTGCGCTTGCTTTTCGGAATTTTCAAGGGTCGTCATCGCGGGCTCCATGGCTGGCGACAGGGCAGAAGAGGCAGGCTTTTCTAGACCGGTTTTGATTCAAATGGAATCCGCGAAAACGGTCTCGCGACTTATTTTTCACGAATAGTTGGCTGGACACTGCTTCGCATCCTCACGCCAATGTTCTATGTAAATCGTGATTTTATAGTTTCACTGCATGATGAAGAAAGTTGTTTCAATGCGTCGGTTGATTTTGACCGCTCTGGTTTCGCTCTTTGCCCTCAATGCCGCTCAAAGCACTGCTGCTGCGGCATCCTCCACACAAACCGTAATCTTTGTCCGCCATGGCGAGAAGCCGGAAGCAGGATTGGGGCAGCTGAGCTGTCGCGGCCTGAACCGTTCGCTGAAACTGCCAGCGGTCATCGCAAAACAGTTCGGCAAGCCCGCGGCGATTTTCGCGCCCAATCCGTCCGAGGAGAAGGACGACAAGGGCGAGACCTATGCCTATGTGCGTCCGCTAGCGACGGTTGAGCCGACTGCGATTTCGCTCGGCCTGCCGGTCGATACGCGTTTTGGTTTCGAAGATATCGACAAGCTGGAAGAAGCGCTGGAAGCACCTGCCTATCGCAATGCGACCGTTCTGGTTGGCTGGGAGCACAAGCAGATCGTCAAGCTGGTGCGCGACATCGTCAAGGAGAATGGCGGCGACAAGCACAGCGTGCCCAAATGGTCAGGCGACGATTTCGACAGCATCTATGTGCTGCGCATTACCCGCGACGGGGAAAAGACCGACGTGCAGTTCGAGCACCGCAATCAGGGGCTGAACGATCTGCCGGAAACCTGTCCTCTTTAAGAGCCTGTTCCAAAAGTCGCCCTGTGCGGCTGCAAATGGCAATTTTCTTCATTCCGGTGCTCACGTACCTTGAGTACGTTCCGCTCCGGTACTCGAAAATCACCATTTTCGCACACACAGGTCGCTTTTTGAGTCAGGCTTTAAGGACAGGTCAGGCGAAAATCAGGACTCCTTGATCACCAGTGCAATAGCGGCGCGCAAATCGTCGAGGCCGAGGCCTTTTTCCGACGAGGTGGCGATAATACCGGGGAAGCAGGCTGCGCGGCGGAAGGTGAGCTTGTGCGTATCCGCCATCAGGCGCGGCACGCCCGCCGGTTTGATCTTGTCGATCTTGGTCAGCACGATCTGGTAGGACACGGCTGCCTTGTCGAGAAGGTCGAGCACTTCGGCGTCGTTCTTCTTGATGCCGTGGCGGGCGTCGATCAGCACATAGACGCGCTTCAGCGTGGTGCGTCCGCGCAGATAGTCGAAAACAAGCCGCGTCCAGGCATCGACATGGGCCTTGGGTGCTTCGGCAAAGCCATAGCCGGGCATGTCCACGAGGGCCAGCGGCGGCAGGTCGCCGTTTTCGCCGGAATAACCGTCCGGTACGAAATAGTTCAGTTCCTGCGTGCGGCCCGGCGTATTGGAGGTGCGCGCAAGGCCCTTCTTGTTGACCAGAGCGTTGATCAGCGATGACTTGCCGACATTGGAGCGTCCGGCAAAGGCGATTTCCACCGGGCCTTCCGGTGGCAGGAACTGCATCGAGGGCACGCCGCGGATAAAGATCCACGACTTTTTGAACAGCGCACGGCCTTGCTCGACCAGTGCCGCCTGCGCCGCGCGGGTCGCATCTGCCGCCGCCTGAGCCGCATTGATTGCCGCCTGCTTCTTATCCTGCTCGCTCAATGTTTTTATCCTGGTCGCTTTATTCTGTAGAACACACGCATCAATGGTATGGGCCGCATTGTCAACATGACGGCATAAAAAACCCCGCCTAAGCGGGGTTCTTTCAGTTCTATTTCTTCGCCTCATTGGGCTTTCGTTTGAACATGCCCTTGAGGTTATCGAAGAGCTCGATCTTGACGCCCTGACGCTTCATGATGATGCCCTGCTGGGTGATCGAGAGCAGGTTGTTCCATGCCCAGTAGATCACCAGACCAGCCGGGAACGAAGCCAGCATGAAGGTGAAGATGATCGGCATCCAGGTGAAGATCGCAGCCTGCGTCGGATCCGGCGGGGTCGGGTTCATGCGCATCTGCAGGAACATGGTGATGCCCATCAGGAGCGGCCAGACGCCAATCATCAGGAAGTGCGGCACGGCGAAAGGCAGAAGGCCGAACAGGTTGAAGAGCGAGGTTGGATCGGGCGCTGCAAGATCCTGAATCCAGCCAAAGAACGGCGCGTGGCGCATTTCGATGGTGACGTAGAGAACCTTATACAGGGCAAAGAACACCGGAATCTGCACCAGCACCGGCCAGCAGCCTGCGAGCGGATTGATCTTCTCTTCCTTGTACAGCTGCATCATGGCCTGCTGCTGCTTCATCTTGTCGTCCGCGTATTTTTCGCGGATTTCCGTCATCTTCGGCTGAACCAGCTTCATGCGCGCCATCGACTTGTACGACTTGTTGGCGAGCGGGAAGAACAGGCCCTTGAGCAGAACGGTGACAACCAGAATGGCGACGCCGAAATTGCCGGAGAACTTATAGATCCAGTCGATGAGGTAGAACATCGGCTTGGTGATGAAGTAGAACCAGCCCCAGTCGATCAGCAGTTCGAACTGCTTGATGCCGAGCTGCTTTTCATAAGCCTGAATCTGGGTAACGACCTTTGCACCGGCAAAGACGTGGTTCTTCAGCGTCTGCGACTGGCCAGCCTCAATGGTCATCGGCGCACCGAGGAAATCGGTCTGGTAGCGCGGGCGATCATTGGTGAAGTGCGAGAAGCGGCCGGTGAACTTTTCGTCCTGCGGCGGTACGAGCGTTGCGGCCCAGTACTTGTCGGTGATGCCGAGCCAGCCGCCATTGACGTCCTTGAACGAGATGTCCTTGTCGTCTTCGACCTTGGAATACTTGATTTCCTGCAGGCCGTCCTGACCCATGACGCCGATCAGGCCTTCATGCAGAACATAGGTAGCGCTGGCATGTTCCGGCTGGTTGAAGCGGGTCACGCGGCCATAGGAGGCCAGCGAAATCGGCGCACCGGTATTGTTGGTGATCGTGTCGTCAACGGCGAACATATAGGCGTCGTCAACCGAGATGACGCGCTTGAAGGTGATGTTCTTCTCGTTGGTATAGGTCAGCGTGACCGGCGTGGTCTGGGTCAGCTTGTCGTTGCCTTCCACGGACCAGACGGTGTTCGGACCCGGAACCGGGCCGGTCGTGTCATTACCGGTAAAGCCGAGTTCAACGAAATAGCCCTGCTTCAGCGCGGAAGGGGCGAGCAGTTCGATATTCGGAGAATTGTCGTCGACCGTCTCGTGATAGTTTTTGAGGAAGAGGTCATCAAGACGCGCGCCGGTCAGATTGATCGAACCGCGCAGCGAAGGCGTGTCGATTTGAACACGCTGCGTCTGGGCGATTGCGGCTTCGCGGGTCAGTGCGCCGCCTGCGGCTGCCACATCACCATGGCCGGGAATTGTGCCTGAGGCAGCTGGCGCCTGTGGCGTATCGCCCGCGCTGTTGCCAGCCTGGCTGCTCTGGGCTGCCTGCTGGGCCTGCCGCTGTTGCTCCTCAATGCGTGCCTGCTCCCGCTGGGCTACCGTTTTCGGACCCAGATAAAACACTTGCCACAGCGTCAGTATGAGGATGGACAGGGCAATGGTGATGAAGAAATTGCGTTTATTTTCCATTGACGGGTCCTGATTCCGGTCTTTCCGTTCGGCGTTTCCCTTCGCCCTTCCGCTCACCCTTTGCCGTAATACGGCGGGTGAGTTCCTCGGTCAGTCGCGAAAAGGGCGCAGTGAGAGCTTGCTCGCGCGCTACGATCACATAGTCGGTCGAAGGCGCCATGTCACGTCCTGCGTGACAACGTACCGCTTCTCTCAGCCTGCGGCGGATGCGATTTCGTATCACGGCGTTGCCGTTCTTCTTGGTGACGGTGAAGCCGGCGCGGGGCTTGTCGCCAATTTTGGCCACTGCCGATTCCTCTTCCGTCCGCTCGCGAACTTCGAGAAGAAACAGCGGACCACGCCGCTTTTCACCGTTCCTTAAAGCCAAAAACTCCGCTCTCTTGCGAAGGCGGAGTATTTGTTTCGGCTTTTTCATGTTTCTGATCACCGCGCTGCTGCGCGGGAAAAGATTAAGCGGAAAGCCGTTTACGGCCGCGCGAACGGCGAGCGGCGAGAACCTTGCGGCCGCCGGTGGTAGCCATGCGTGCACGGAAACCGTGACGACGCTTGCGGACGATCTTGGATGGCTGATAAGTGCGCTTCATTTTTTTAATACCGCGGTGTGCGGCCCTTCTTAATTCTGTTTTTCAGTTGAGCATGATCTGGCCCGAAGCCGGTTTCCCTTTTCCGGGATCATGCTCTCATGAACAGGAGCTGGTTCTTTTCCCTTGCGGCGGACAGCGCAAACCATCCGTTAACCCGCGCGGGCGAACGTGACGCGGCTTATAGGGGGAGGGGCCTCAAGAGTCAATCCGCAGATGCGATCAAAGCTGCGCTTCGATGGCTGCTTTGTCGATAATCGACCAGACTGCTTTTATAAGGCCATTCTCGAAGGTGTAAAAGACGTTTTCCGCAAACCGGATTCTGCGGCCGTTGACCGGCAGGCCGAACAAGGTGCCAACGGGCGTGCAGTCGAAAGCCAGACGCGCGGCGATCGTTGGCGGTTCGCTGACGAGCAGTTCTATATTGAATTGGAGGTCGGGGATCGCTTTGAAATCCTGCTCCAGCATGGCGCGATAGCCAGCCAGTCCGAAAGGCCTGTCATTATGCGAGACCGTCTGATGGACAAAGCGCCCGAGATTATACCAATCCTGTCGGTTCAGGCAGGCGATATAATCCCGGTAGATGGCGGCAAGTGGCTTCTCCATAGTCGTTCCTCCTGTTTTCGAAATTAAGCGATTGCGCGTGGCAATGCCATTGCCAAACTGCGCATAGACTTCCATAAGAGAGCGCACATTTTTTCCAATGCGGACCACGTTCCGCAGCAGCATTCAGAGGAGTTCACCATGAGCATCCGTCGCATCGGAGTTGGTCCGCGCATGAGCCAGGCCGTGGTTCACGGCAATACTGTTTACCTCGCCGGTCAGGTGGGTCTGCCGGGCGCCAGCGTGACCGACCAGACCAAGGCCGTTCTGGCTGAAGTGGATCGCCTGCTCAAGGAAGCCGGTTCGGACAAGTCCAAGATCCTTCAGGCGATCATCTGGATGGCCGACATGAAGGATTTCGCCGAAATGAACGCTGTCTGGGACGCCTGGGTCGATCCGGCCAACACGCCAGCCCGCGCAACCGGTGAAGCGGCGCTTGCAACGCCGGACTACAAGGTCGAGATCATCATCACCGCTGCGATCTGATCCCAGCGCAAATGCATGAAAAGGGCCCCGCTTTTGCGGGGCCTTTTTATTCGCGGATGCGTTGCGAAAAGCCGTCGCGTCCGCCTGCCTGTGCTTTTGCATCGATGGATGCGCGCTGGCGTACTTCTTCCAGCGAGCCGCCATTCTCGATCCAGTGGTTGTCGTAAAGATAGCCGGGCAGATAGCCCGACAGCAGAATACGATAGTCGAACGGGAATGTCGGATCGAGCAGGCGCGCCATGTCGAAGATCATGGTCGTGCAGTTGGTGGTCAGCGTGTTGTAGAACTCTGCCTTGGCGGCCAGCTGGTTGCCACGCTCGACATAGGACAGGAACAATTGTCTGGCCGGTCCGGGCGGCAATCTGACCTGATAGCGATAGACGTCTTCCTTGCGGACATTGGTGCGCAGATAAATGATGTCGCGCTCCTCGGCGGCGATCATCGCCAGCTCGAATTCCCGAAAAAAGCCGCCAATGGAGGAGAAGACTTCATGATGCTCGCGGCGGATCTCGCCGGAGAAGACCACATGGCGTCCGTCCGCAAAGCCGAACGAAAGCAGCGTGTGTGCGATGGCCGGGCTCGACCAGTAGGACAGATAGATATCCACCGACGTGATCTTGCTGAGGTCGTAGGTTTCGTCTTTCCAGTTTTCGGTAAAGTCTTCGGTCGTGCGCCATTCGAAGTCGCGGACATTGAACAAGGTGACCATGTCGCCATCCACCTTGCCGGTGACGATGCGTGCAACATCGGGCGCCCACATGCGGTCGAGGGAAGGGCGGATGGTCGTCCACCAGCCGAGAATGAGGAGCGCGAGGAAGCAGAAGAACAGTCGTTTGCGCCAGCAGGAGAATTGCCGTTCCCCGGCAATGATCCAAAGCGTGATGAGCAACCATACTGCAATGATCGCCTGTCGGACCGCGCTGCCGAATGGCAATTGATACCACATCGCAAAACTTGCCCATATCGCAAAGATAAGAGCAAAAACAACGAAGATAAACTTGACTGCAATGCGAACGGGCGCCGATTTTAAAATAGACGTCATGTGCCTCAGTGCTCGCCGGTTGCGGTAATAATTGCGGAATCTGCAGCGATACTGACATGATTTGCGGCACTATGTCAGTGCCTATCCAGAAATTGGAGAAATTTATCTCAATAGACTGGAATCTTTAAAAACCAGCACTTCTATAAGATGTTACTTCTTTAGAGCGACGGCCTCTCCGCGCGGACGCGGCGCGGTGGTCTTGCGGCTACGCCTGTAGGGACGCACCACGCGCCACAGAAGCAGCGCTGCGACAATGGCGGCGTAGATGATCGGCTCCGCAGGCCAGCTTTTGACCGACATGATGAAGTGGATCGCGCCGCCTGCGATGGCGACATAGACCAGTCTGTGCAGGCTGGTCCAGCGGCGTCCGAGCCGCCGGATCGACCAGTTGTTCGACGTCAGCGCCAGTGGCACCAGCAAAGCGAGGCTGACCATGCCGATGGTGATGAAGGGGCGGCGTAGAATATCGGCGAGAATAACCGGGAAATTCAGCGCCTGATCGAGCACCATATAGGTCGCGAAATGCATGAGCGCATAATAGAAGGCGAGAAGACCGAGCGCCCGGCGATAGCGCAGCAGGCTGATGCCGGTCAGATCGCGGATCGGCGTCACGAGCAGGGTCAGGATCAGGAAGCGCAGCGTCCAGAGACCAAGCGTATGTTCGAATGTCTTGACCGGATCAGCGCCAAGACCACCGGTCGCGCCGAGATAGAAGGTCCAGATCGCCGGAACGAACCCGGCCGCATAGAGCAGCCAGACCTTCCAGCCATCGGATTTGCGGCCCGCCGGTTTTTTCATGCGCGTTTCGCTTGTCGCTGCCCTCTCAGCCGTCATGTCAATAATTCGCCTTCAGGTCCATGCCGGCATAAAGCGATGCGACTTCGTCCGCATAGCCGTTGAAGGGCAAGGTCGGGCGGCGGCTTGAGGCGAAGAAACTGTCCTCGCCGATACGTCGTTCGCTTGCCTGGCTCCAGCGCGGATGATCGACCGCCGGATTAACATTGGCATAGAAGCCGTATTCATTGGCGGCCTGCTGCTGCCATGACGTGGGCGGCTGCTTCTCGACAAAGCTGATGCGGGTAATGGCCTTGATGCCCTTGAAACCATATTTCCACGGCACAACAAGGCGGATCGGCGCGCCATTGGCGTTGGGTAGCGTCTCGCCATAAAGCCCGACCGCCAGAATTGTCAGCGGATGCCTGGCTTCGTCCAGCCGCAGCCCTTCGACATAGGGCCAGTCCAGCACCTGAAACAGCCCCTTCTGCCCAGGCATCTCCTCCGGGCGCACGACACCGGTGAAGGCGATATATTTGGCGGAACCGAGCGGCTCGACCTGCGACAGCAGGCTTGCAAGCGGAAAGCCGATCCACGGGATCACCATCGACCATGCCTCGACGCAGCGCATACGGTAGATGCGTTCCTCAAGCGGCATTTTGGCGATCAGGTCGCGCATGTCGAATTCTTTCGGCTGTTTCACCAGCCCGTCGACGGTCAGCTTCCAGGGCAGCGGCTTGTAGTCGGCGGAATTGGCGGAAGGGTCGCTCTTGTCGGTGCCGAACTCGTAAAAATTATTGTAGGTGGTGACGTCTTCCTTCGGCGTCAGCTTTTCATCCACCTTGTAGGCAGAGGCGGCGGCCTTGAGCGGATCTGCAAATGCCGAGGATGCAAAGCCCCCGACGGTGCCTATTGTGGCAAGCGCGCCGAGACCTGCCATAAACTGGCGGCGATGCAGATAGATGTTTTTCGGTGTCACCGCATCATGCGTGAGACGGGCATGCGAAAGACGACCGGGTTTGAAACTGCTCATGTCCGTTATCCATCCTCCTGGAATAATACCCTATTTTGACGCTGAACGCGTCAGAAACATGGTGTTTTCACCACTAGTTCGTGGCTCACGCATTGTTGATGGTTTTCCCAACTTGTAACAGAATTGTAACACGTCGAAATTTTTCGTTATTCTGCCATATTCTCGCTCAATCTCTGCTGTTAAGGGAGTTGCATTCGCCGCGAAGGCAGGCACGTTATGGGCTTTCTGCGAGTGCCACTTTCAAACCTTCGTTAACGTCTCGTTGGCTATGTTGAGATCATGGTAAAGAAGATGTTTATTGCCGCTTTGGCGGCTGCGCTTATGGTATCGACCGGCTCGGCTTTTGCTGAGGGGCAGCCTGTGGCTGTCTCCACGAAAGGTCAGGGTAAGGCACTGAGCGGCATTGCCGCTTCGATGAAAGAAGAAGAAGGCGCCCCGAAGCTCGGTGAAGGCGTCACCATGCGCGAGAAGAAGATGGATACGGAAATCACGCCGGAACAGAATTTTTCCCGCAGCAAGCAGTTCATTCACCGCTTCTATACGCCGGAAAAGGCGTCCAACGAGCTGGTTATCCTGCTGCACGGTTCGGGCGGTAATGAGACCAGCCTCATTCCGCTGGCGTCCAAGATCTGGCCGCGCGCGACGCTGCTCGGCATTCGCGGTCGCGTTATGCAGGACGGCGGCACGCGCTGGTACAAGCGCATCACGCCGGTCAAGTTCGACCAGAAGGATATCAAGCTCGAAGCCAATGCTTTCGTGACGTTCCTGACGCGCCTTGCCGATGACAAGGATCTCGACCTCACCCATGCGACCTTCGTGGGCTATTCGAACGGCGCCAATCTTCTGGCGGCAACCATGATGCTGCATCCTGATCTGGTGAAACGCGCCGTGCTGATGCGCTCGATGCCGGTTCTGGACAATGCGCCGGTCGCCAATCTGAGCAAGACGCGCGTGCTGACGATCACCGGTGAGGAAGACAAGCTCTATTCGCCGTTTGCGCCTGCGCTCTCCGCGCTTCTGCGCTCCAGCGGCGCACGCGTCGATGCGCGCACGATTGATGCCGATCACATGCTTGGTGACAAGGATGCCGCTGCAATCAGCCAGTGGGTCGCATCGCTTGGACCGGACGGCGCGCCTGCGGTTTCGATGAAGAGACCCTGACGGGTCCAAGGCAGTAAGGCAGTAGGTGAATAGGGCAGTATGTTTTGGCTTTCTGAAAACATACTGCCCTACTGCCTTATTGTCCTACTGCCCTGATACCTCAGCTCGTAATATCCACGATGCCACAATCCCCCGCTTCCGAACCGAAGGCGAGGCGGTGGCCCTGATCGTCCCAGCCCATGCTGGAGACCGCGCCCTTGCCGGGGCGGCGCAGCAGAACTTCCTTCTGATCGGCAAAACGAACCAGCATGATCATGCCGTCATTATAACCGATGGCGACGATGTCCTCGACGGGATGGCAGGCAACCGCCGTCACCATGCTGTCGCCGCGCAGGCCAAGCTCAAGCGGGGCCTTGCCCATCGGGCCGTCCTTGCCTGCAAAAGGCCAGACAATGGCCGCAGGCGCGCCGGACGTTGCAAGCCACTTGGCCTTCACGCTCCACGACCAGTCCTTCACCTTTGCCGGATAGCCGGTCATGCGCATGTGCTTGGTGTCTTCGAGACGCCAGCCATGCAAGGCATTTTCCTGCATCGAGGTGATGAGAAAGCGGCCATCGGGCGAGAAAATGACGCCGATATGCGCGCCTTTCCATTCCAGTTCGGCAGGCTTGGCTGCCGTGCCAGTCCAGATCAGCGTTGCGCCGTTGTAACGGGCAATCGCAAGCCGCTGGCCCTTTGGCGCAAAGGCAATGCCTTCAACGCTGCGTTCCTGCGGGAATTCCTGCACTTTGCCATTAGAACTGCGCACCCAGGCCGAGCGGCCCGATGCAAAGCCGACCGTGCCGCCGGGACCGGCAGCAACCGCCGTCATCCACTTGCGCGGAACTTTGGCAAGTTCGGTCACCGTGCCGCTGGCATCGGTGCGGCAGACGCGACCGTCTTCGCCGCCGGTGATGAGTGATTTGCCGTCAACGGAAACCGCAGCGCTCAACAGCCCGTCATGGGCCGTTGAACTCTGGTTGCCGTTATCGAGCCGGTGGATCGTCCCATCGGCCATGGCAAAAAATGGAACGCCGCCGATGAAGCGTGCATGGAGGCAATGACCTTCGAGGTCAAGCGGGGCAACTGTAGGCATCAGTGTCCAGTATTTCTTATTTAACTTGGCAGTTTTCGAAACCGGCTTTCAATTCAGCCGGGTCGAGTTCGCGTCCGATGAAGACAAGGCGGCTTTCCCGCTTTTCTTCCGGCTTCCATGCGCGCTGGTGATCGCCTTCGATGATCATGTGAACGCCCTGAACCACATAGCGGTCCGGATCGTCCTTGAAAGCGATGATGCCCTTGAGGCGCAGAATATTCGGCCCTTGGGTCTGGGTGATGTTCTGAATCCACGGGAAGAATTTCGCCGGATCGATGTCACCGGCCCGCAGCGAAACGGACTTCACGGTTACATCATGGATCGGCGAGGCGTGGTCATGATGGTGATGATCGTGGTCACAGTCCGGGCCGCAGACATGATCGTGGTCATGGTGGTGATGATCGTGGTCGTGATCATGTGCATGGTGATCGTGCCCGTGATGATCATGATGATGGTGGTCATGCCCATGATCGTGGTCGCAATCCGGTCCGCAGACATGATCCGGATGATCATGGTCGAGGAAATGCGGGTCGTTTTCCAGCACGCGCTTCAGGTCGAAAGCGCCACGGTCGAGCACGCGCTCAAGCGGGATCGAAGCGCGCTCGGTGCGGTGAATCACGGCATGCGGATTGATGGCGCGCACGGTCGCTTCAATGGTGGCCAGTTCCTGCGGCGTCACCAGATCGGTCTTGTTGATCAGCACCACATCGGCAAAGGCAATCTGGTCTTCGGCTTCGCGGCTGTCCTTGAGGCGCAGCGGCAGATGCTTGGCGTCGACCAGCGCGACAACAGCGTCGAGGCCGGTCTTGGCGCGCACATCGTCATCCATGAAGAAGGTCTGTGCGACCGGAACCGGATCGGCAAGGCCGGTGGTTTCCACGACGATGGCGTCGAAACGGCCCGGGCGGCGCATCAGGCCTTCAACCACGCGGATCAGGTCACCACGCACGGTGCAGCAGATGCAGCCATTGTTCATTTCGTAGATTTCTTCATCCGACTCGACGATCAGGTCGTTGTCGATGCCGATCTCGCCGAATTCATTGACGATGACGGCATAACGCTTGCCGTGATTCTCGGTCAGAATGCGGTTGAGAAGGGTGGTCTTGCCCGAGCCCAGATAGCCGGTCAGAACGGTAACGGGAATGCGGCCAGCTTCAGTGGTCGCCTCTGCTGTGGTTTGGGCTTCAGCCTGGCTCATGGTCTTGCCTCTTGAAGTTACGGCCCCGGATCGGTCGGCGCACAAAGGCGCATAGCGGGGCTTCAGATCGGACAATTCATATAAGGGAACGACGACAGTAATACCATATGCAACGCTATATTATTACATCTGCCGCATCACATTCCCGCCATTGATGAACCGCTGGTCGGATTGACCGGAAATGCCCGGTTTCCCGCTTCAGGATTTGAACCGCGCCAGATCGAACCTGTCGACGTCGCGCAGCAGATCGACAAAGCCCGACACGGCATTGGCGATCAGCTTTTCGCCCGCTTCTGCCGTCGCCGCAGCGGCATTGCCTGCAACGCCGTCGGCATTCAGGTCGTGCATTTTCCAGCCAAACGCATGCGGGCCATAGGCGCGCAGATATTTGAACTCTTCGGCAAAGCCGGACTGCGCATTGCTGAAATTGCGTGCTTTCGACATATCCACGAGGTCGGGCCGCAGCGCGAGCATCACCGAGGTTTCGATAAAGCCGCCATGGATGTCGAGCGCCTTCTCCTCCGGGGTGATCAGGCCTTCGGGAAGGCCGAAGCGGGTCCAGCTGGTTGCGACTGCGAGCATGCCAAGGCGGACGCGCAATTCGGTCGCAACGATGGTCATCAAAGGAGAGTTGCCGCCATGGGCGTTGAGCATGACCAGCTTGCGGATACCGCCCGCATGCAGGTTTTCGCCGATGCCGATCCACTGGTTGACCGCTTCGGAAAAGGCAAGGCTCTGGGTGCCTTCGGTATCCATATGCTCGATCGAATAGCCGACAGGTTGCACCGGCAGGAAGTTGACGTTCAGACCAGCCGGTATCGCCTCGCCGACCCGCGCGACAATACCTTCCGCGATGATCGTATCCGTCTCGAATGGCAGGTGAGGGCTATGCTGTTCGTGTGCGCCAAGGGGCAGGACGACAATCATATCGCTGTTCTGATCGCGCAGTTCCGTCATGTTTTCCTCACTTTATTAATCGGGCCCTGAACCTAAACCCGGGGAGCCGGAGGGGCAAGCCGAGCGGCGACAAGACTGGCTTTTGATTTAGCGGAACGTTTTTAACCTTGTTGTTTCATAAGTCGGACAATATTTTACGCTATAAACATCTCGGGCAATGTCGATCGAGCGACAAAATGAAGTCGCAACAAAGGGTGAGGTGGCAATGAACAAGGACAATAAAGCGGTTGTACTTTACCGGTTGCAATCCGTCGCGCGTCTTTCAAGAACAGTTCTGGCCACACGGCTTCTGGAGCAGGGACTTTATGCCGGGCAGGATGCAGTCATGCTGCAACTGGCCGCCGAAGACGGACTGACGCCCGGCGTGCTTGCGCAGCGCCTCGGTGTGCGCCCGCCGACCATCACCAAGACGATTGCGCGCCTGCAAGGGCAGGGCTTTGTCGCCAAGCGTGCGTCAGAAACCGATCAGCGCCAGTCGCATATCTATCTCACCCAGACCGGGCTTGAGACGATCAAGGCGATCGAGAAATCCATCCGCAAGACCGACAAGGACATGCTGAAGGGGCTCGACAAGAAGGAACGCAAGACTTTCCTCAAAATGCTCGGCCGTATGGAAGGTAATCTTGCGCTGCGCGGTCTGTCGCGTGTGGTTGAAGAACCCTCCACCGATACCATCGACGACGACGAAGCCGAATAAGCAAATCCGGCTGCGGGTTACTGCCAAAAAAACTTTCAATTCAATAATTGCAATGGCATAACCGTTTTAATGATGACGCCCGTGTGACATGAGACCCATGGGCGTTCGTGGCATGGACCGTTGGGGGAGGCGACTTGGCCCAGAAAATCAAGCTTTCGACCATCGCTGATGCGCTGGGTGTCTCGACAGCTACCGTTTCGCTTGCGCTGCGCGACAGCCCGCTTGTCGCCGACCAGACCCGTGAGAAGATCAAGGAACATGCCCGCGCCATCGGTTATATCTATAACCGTCGGGCAGCGAGCCTGCGCACATCGCGGTCGGGGATTGTCGGTGTCGTGGTGCATGACATCATGAATCCGTTTTTCGCGGAAATTCTGAAATCCATCGAATCGGAACTCGACCGGTCTCGCCAGACCTTCATTCTGTCCAATCACTACGACCAGCTGGAAAAGCAGCGCACCTTCATGGACACGCTTTTGCAGCTTGGCGCTGACGGCGTGATCATGTCGCCCGCTATCGGCACGCCGCCGGAAGATATCCAGATCGCCGAGGATAACGGCCTGCCGGTCGTGTTCATCGCGCGCAGTGTCGAGGGCGTTCATGCGCCAGTGTTTCGCGGTGACGATGCCTATGGCGTCGGCCTTGCCACCAACCACCTGATTTCACTTGGTCACAAGCGCATTGCGATGATCGGCGGCACCGACCAGACCTCGACCGGTCGTGACCGCTATCGCGGCTATGTGCAGGCGATGGACAAAGCCGGGCTGGAAATTCGCGACGACTGGCGCATTGCGGGTCCACGTACCAAGCAGGGCGGGTTCGAAGTCGCGCCACAGTTTCTCGCCTTGAAGGACAAGCCGACCGCCGCCGTCTGCTGGAATGATCTGACCGCAATCGGCCTGATGAACGGCATTGCACGCGCCGGACTGGTGCCGGGCGACGATATTTCCGTCACCGGCTATGACGATCTGGAAGAGGCGGCCATTGCCACGCCCGCGCTTACAACCGTCTGGAACGGTCAGCGCGAAGTTGGCCGTCGCGCCGCCCGCGCTCTGCTCGATCAGCTGAACGGTGTCGAGGTTGCCTCGACGCAAGAACTCATCAAGCCGGAACTGCATATCCGGCAATCGACGTCCAAGCCCAAACATCCCTGATTTCCCCCGCTCCGGGTCCGGTTCACCCAGACCGGTCGCCGGTCTCCCCGTGAACTGCGAAATGCTTCCCAGAGGAATATTGTCATGACCAAGCGCGACGCAACCGTTCTGGTGCTCGGAAATTTCAACGATTATGCCGTCGATCGCCTGTCCGGCGAGTTTTCCGTCCGCCGTATCCCGCGCGGTGATGCGGCGCTGGTCGATGCGGCCTGGGCGAACGATGTGCGTGGCATTGCCAGCATGTCCACCGTCGATGCAGCGCTGATCGACGCTTTGCCAAACCTGAAAATCATCGGCAATTTCGGCGTTGGTTATGATGCGGTTGACGCCAAACATGCCGCTGCCCGCAACGTGATGGTTACGAACACGCCGGACGTGCTGACCGACGAAGTGGCCGATACGGCGCTTGGCCTTTTGATCGATACGGTGCGCGAATTGTCGAAGTCGCAGGAATTCCTGCGTGCGGTCCGTTGGGAAAAGGAAGGCCGTTATCCGCTGTCGAAGCTGTCGCTGCGCGGACGCAAGGTCGGCATTTTCGGCCTAGGCCGTATTGGCAAGGCGGTCGCCCATCGCGTGGAGGCTTTCGGCCTGCCGGTTTCCTACCACAACCGCCGCAAGGCTGAAGGCGTCGCCTATGATTACTACCCGAGCCTGCTTGAACTGGCCAAGGCGGTCGACACGCTTATTCTGGTTGCTCCGGGCGGTGCTGAAACTGCCAAGGCGGTGAATGCCGAAGTGCTGCAAGCGCTCGGTCCCGATGGCGTGCTGATCAATGTCGGTCGTGGTTCACTGGTCGATGAGGATGCGCTGGCTGCGGCGCTGAACAATGGCACCATTGCCGCTGCGGGTCTGGACGTCTTCGCGAACGAACCCTCTGTGCCGCAAGGCCTGCTCGATGCGCCAAACACGGTTTTGCTGCCGCATATCGCATCTGCATCGCATAAAACCCGGCAGGCCATGGCGGATCTGGTGATCGACAATCTCATTTCATGGTTTGATACCGGCAAGGCGATCACGCCGGTTCCGGAAACGGAATTCGTTAAGGGAATAGGGGAGTAAGGCAGTAGGGGAATAAGTGAAAAGAGCGCTTGAACAAGGTTTCGGCCTTGCTAGCCTATTCCCCTATTCCCCTATTCCCCTATTCCCCTATTCCCCTATTCCCCTATTCCCCTATTCCCGTCCCTTGTGTTCCCGCACCGCATCGCCGAAGGCCTCGAATATCTTCCGCGAGGGAGCGTCGGACTGGACCCAGTATTCCGGATGCCACTGGACGCCGACGACAAAGCCTTTGGCGTCCTTGACGGAAACGGCTTCCACTGTGCCGTCTTCAGCTACAGCTTCTACTTCAAGGCGTGGCGCAAGCCGGTCGATGGCCTGACGGTGCACCGAGTTTACCTTTACGCTGTCTTCTTTCAAAATTGCGCCGAGGCATGAATCCGGCTTGATCCGGATCGGGTGCTGGATAGCGAAACGCTCCGCCTGACTTTCGGATTCCGGCGCGCGGTGGTCCATGCGCCCCTGCAATTCCTGAATTTCAGTGGCAAGCGTACCGCCCAGCGCCACATTCAGCTCCTGAATGCCGCGGCAGATCGCCAGCACTGGCACGCCTTTTTCAATGGCTGCGCGGATCAGCGGCAGCGAGGTCGCGTCACGGGCATTGTCATAGGGTTCGAAGGCAGTGCTCGGTTCCACGCCATAAAGCGACGGGTTGACGTTCGATTTAGAGCCGGTGATCAACACGCCGTCCACTGCGTCGAGAATGGCGTCGAGATCAATCTTGTCGCCAAAGCTTGGCACCAGAAGTGGCGTCACTTGCGCAACATCGATTGCCGCAGCCAGATATTGATCCGGTGCTGCATGCCAGGTGTAATTCTCGAAAGGTTTGACGTCAGTCGGTACGGCAATCAGGGGGCGGGACTTCGACATAGCATTCGGATCCGTTGATTTGGCTCTTATCTGGAGCGGCATTCGGCCTTCTGCAATAGAACACATCCCGAAAAGAGTGAAACAGTTTTCGGACAAGATGTGCGTCAGCATAACCTCTCGCAATTGGCAATTAGTGTCGTCTTTTCATCACGCTCGCGCGCCTTTTGTGTATTGTCCTGATTTGAAGCATTTTTTGCCTCTGTGCACGGTTCAAATGCCGTTATGAATATCCTAGTAGGAGTGAAGATGGATTGGCAGTTGAGGGGATATATGACTGACGATCAGCTTTTCTCCGTTCGGGGCAAGGTTATTGCCGTGACGGGAGGCTCCTCGGGTCTGGGTTTGCGCATGGTGCATGTGCTGGCAGGACACGGGGCGCGGGTGATCTCTATTTCACGCACGCATGCGGGCGAAAGCCTGTGTCCGTCGGGCGGGGAGGTTCTTGAAATCATGGCGGATGTCACTCATCCGGATGAAATCATGCGCGCCTTCGATGAAGCAGAGCAGCGTTTCGGGCCGATCTCGACCCTGTTCAACAATGCTGGCGTCGCCCATATGGCGCGTGCGCTCGATACGACACGCGACATGCTCGAACATATTTTCGAGGTCAATGTGGCGGGTGCTTTCTTCGTGGCGCAGGAAGCTGCGCGCCGCATGATCGCACAAGGCGCGGGCGGCTCGATCATCAACACGACCAGCATTCTGGGCGACAGGCCGCAGAAAGGTGCTGCCGCCTATTCCATGTCGAAAGCCTGCATCACGCAGATGACGCGTGCGCTTGCACTCGAATGGGCCGCACATGATATTCGCGTCAATGCGATCTCGCCGGGCTGGTTTCCGACCCGAATCAACGAAGAACAGCTCAACGGACCGGCTGCGGGCTACTTCAAAGGACGTAATCCGTTGCGCCGTCTCGGCGAACCACAGGATCTGGACGGCGTGGTGCTGATGCTGGCCTCCGATGCCAGCCGCTACATGACTGGCACCATCGTCAATGTGGATGGCGGACACAGCCTCTGAGAGCATCCGTGCGGGATAGGGATTTATTCCGCATTGGCGTGCTTTCCTCCGCGTTTTCACCGCCGGCGATTGTTATTCGGTGATATTCTCTAGTTTTGTTATAGAATGCTTGTGAATTGCAATCGCGCCGCGAGGCGTAATACAGGGCGTTTTTTGTCTCTGCTTTCACGGCCAAATTGTTTGAAGGCCTCCGCTTTGAAAGCCTATGGTTGTATTGTTATTTCGCATGTTGCTGTTAAGTTGTTCCCCTGTGAATAATTGGGATACATCTTATGGTGGCGGGGGTAGCAGCTTGTGGTTTCATTTCGCGAAAGATATTTTTAAGTCATTAGTGCAATAATCGCCCTCACGATAGGGACACAAGCAAGGACATGTGGCGGAGCCGTAAACCTGACATACCTGCAGACGTGCGGCTTTCTTTCATGCGATCACTGTATGGTAATCGCACCACGCTCTGGTTTGGCTTGTTGGCCCATGTGGTGGCCTGTGTTGTCATCTATGTGAAAACTGTCGACTGGCATTTCATCGGGTTTGCCGGGCTTTTTGCCGTTGTCGCTCTCGGTCGTCTCTACGACATGCGACAGTTCGACCGTGCCAGACTAGGTCACCTTACATCTGCCGATCTCGACCGCTGGGAGTTGCGTTATCTCATCGGCGCTTCGCTGGTCTGCGCGACGCTTGGCATGTTGTGCTTCTTCTCGATCTTCGTGCTGCGTGATCCATTTGCCGAGCTGGCCAGTCTGACGATTCTGCTGGCTTCGGTCGTTTCCATCGTCGGGCGCAATTATGCCTCGGCGAAGGCCGTCGTTTTGATGTCGATCTGCACGCTGATTCCGGTTCTCGCCGGGCTCGTGCTTGCGGGGACTCCCTTTCACATCATCATCGGCTTGCTGCTGATCCCGTATTTCCTGTCCAATATCGAGATGGCCAACGGCCTTCGTGAGTTTCTCTTCGCGGCCGTGATGGGCAAGCGGCGTCTGTCGATTGTGGCGGGGCGGTTCGATGCCGCGCTTAACAATATGCCCCAGGGCCTGCTCATGCTCGACGGCCAGCAGCGCATTGCGGTGATCAATAACAAGGCCAAGGCGATGCTGCGGATCGCCGAACACACCAAGTTGCACGGGCGCCGGCTGGAAGTGCTGCTGCGCTATTGTGCGCGGGAAGGGTTGTTTCCGCATAATGATATGGCGAATGTACGCGCCCGCATGACCGACCTTGTCGCCGGACGCAAGACGCGTGACATTTTCCAGCTTTCCGGTGAACGCTATATAGAATGTATCGGCAACCAGACTGTCGGCGATGGCGCGGTTCTCATGTTCGAGGACGTGACGCAGCGTGTCGAGGCGGAAGCCCGCATTCAGCACATGGCGCGGTTCGACGGGCTGACCAGTCTTCCCAACCGCAATTATTTCGAGACCATGGTGCGCACATTGCGCGCCCATCAGTCGGCGGACAGCTTTGCGGCGCTGGTCGTCATCGACATCAATCACTTCAAGCATGTCAACGATACGCTTGGCCACCATACGGGCGACGTGTTGTTGCGGCTGTTTGCGCAGCGGCTTTATTCGCTCGACCAGCAGCGCTTTGTGGTCTCGCGATTTGGCGGCGACGAATTCGTCGTGTTTGTTTTCAATCTCCAGAACCAGGCGGAAATTACCGGCATCATGGATCATATCACGTCGGTCGTGTCCGGCGTTTATGATCTCGACGGTGATCATGTTCATATCGACATCAGCGCCGGTATTGCGATTGAAAACATTGCCAATTGCGATGTCGGCAATATGCATATCAATGCGGATCTGGCGCTTTATGAAGCGAAGGGCCATGAAGACCGGCAATGGGCGGTTTTCGTCGGCGCGATGGATACCAAATATCGCAGCCGTCAGAAGCTCAAGGCTGATCTCCGGCAGGCCATCGGCAACAATGAAATCAAGGTTGTCTACCAGCCCATCGTCAGTGCGCAGTCTCTGCGCATTGTGGCTTGTGAAGCGCTGGCGCGCTGGGTGCATCCGGAGCTGGGTTCGGTGCCGCCTGCCGAATTCATTCCTCTGGCCGAGGAAATGGGCATCATCACCGATATCACTCGCTTCATGCTGGATCAGGCCTGCAAGGACTGCCTGACCTGGGGGGATCGTATCGGCGTTTCCGTCAATCTGTCGGCCATCGATCTGAAGAGCAACGAGATTGCCCGCGATATTGCCTCTGCCTTGCAGAAGTCGGGTCTTCCCGCCCATCGTCTGGAAGTCGAAGTGACGGAAAGCGCAATCATCGCCGACCGCAACAAGACGTCGATGGTTTTGCAGCGGCTGAAGAATGCCGGCATCAATATTGCGCTCGATGATTTCGGCACGGGCTATTCCAGCCTCAGCTATCTCAACACGTTGCCGCTGACCAAGGTGAAAGTGGACCGCTCCTTTGTCCGCGATATCACCACAGACCGCCGGTCGCTGATGTTGTTGCGCGGTGTGACGCAGCTCTCGCATGAGCTGGGTCTCGGCGTGACCGTCGAAGGTGTGGAGACCGAAGAACAGCTGGCGCTCATCCGCGTTGCCGCTGGCGCCGATCTGGTGCAGGGCTATCTTCTCGGCATGCCGCTGCCTGCCGATACAATCGGCTCGATGACGACAAAATCCGTCACATGGCGCGAGGGCGGTCGTACCGTCGCCTGACCATCGGCCTGATCTTTTTTGGCCAGACCCACACCCCGTGACAATTGCGCGCGACGGATGCGGATGGGGCGGGCCGAATTTCGTTCCGCTAATCAGGAGTGCCGCTCCGGAGCGGGCGCTTCATTACGGCAAAGATGGCAAAAGGCCCCGAAATGCGGTTTATCGCGCATTTATCACGCTGAGCATCGAAAAAACGCTGTTTCCATGTGGCGAATCTGTGGCAATACTGTGCCGGGAAAATGGCGCGGGGGCGTATATGCAGTTGAACTTATACCTTTACATGAAGGTAAACCTGCTTATTCTGCGCGCTGAATTGAAATGTATGATTTGCATGATTTGATGGTGCGGAAATCGCTTATATGACTGATTCAGCTGTCTCGGGGGAGAAACCGCCGCTATCCAATTTTGCGCGACAGCTGCTGCATTTTCTGGATCGTGTTGAATATCGACGGATCGTCCATGCGGAAGATCTGGAAGAGATCGGTCGGCTTCGCTACCGCTCCTATCGTACCCGCAATGTGATGGATGAGGCCGAAGTGCCGTCCATTGTCGACGATATCGACCGGGACAGCCACGCTTTCGTCTACGGGGTGCATGTTGACGGCCAGCTCGTCAGCACGTTGCGCATTCATCACATCACGCCAGATCATCGCAAGGGAACGAGCTATGCGCTTTTTCCCGATATTCTCGATCCGCTGCTCAATAGCGGCATGCATTTCGTCGATCCAACCCGCTTTGCCGCCGATCCGGAGTTGCTGAGCGAATATCCGGCCATCCCCTATATCACATTGCGCATTGCTGCGATGGCGTCGGAATTTTTCGTTGCCGATCAATGTCTTGCCTCGGTCAAGCCGGAGCATATGGCATTTTACAAGCGCATTTTCGGCACGTCGATGATGGCCGATGCGCGTGAACATGCGGGCTATGGCATCAAGGTCGGGCTGGGTGCCGCGCCGATCCGCAATATCCGCGATGCGGTTGCGGTGCGCTTTCCATTCTTCAAGTCATTGCCGCGCGAGCGGCAGGCGATGTTTGCCGATAGCCGCAGCACTGTTGTGCCGCTGACGATATTGCCGACTGCGAAATATACGGGACTGGGCGTATAAGCGATTACTATGCGTTCTATAGGCAGTGTTCTAAATAATTAGATGTAGCGCATTGCGCGAATCCGATTTACGAAGACTGCGGAACCGCTTTACGCGGAGAGAGAGGGTTGCTGCGACGAAAAGACTTGGCGTTCGTGCCGGGCTTTTGTTGTGTGCAGATTGAAGATTGCAGGTGTTTTCGCTTAACATCATTGGTGTTGGGTGGAAAATCTGAATGGGTGGAACGAAAATGGCAGAACATCATACGACGGCTCCGGCTGAACTTGGCGCACCGATGGACTATGCTGAGCATGAGAAAACTTATGCCGGTTTCACGGGCCTGTTTAAATGGGGCACGGTGGCGGTTGTCGCCCTTATGATTGCCATGGCGTTCGGCTTTTTCGCTGGTGGTTTCTTTTCCGCGACCATTCTTTTTGTCCTAGTCTGCGTCGCCGCCTGGTTCATCCTCTAGCGCATTGACGCGGCCGGATGGTGACATCCGGCCTTGCGAAAATGCTGCAAGATCCAAGACCGAACCGGGATTAACCCCGCATGATTTGATCGAATGCCTTGGCATGGGTTACCGTGCCGAGGTTTTATGCATGTCTGTATCTCAGTTCTTTTCAAGGAGCCTCGTTTCAGAGGCTCGCAATTCTGCCCGACCGCAAGGCCGGATCAAGCCCGGATTAAGACCATGAAAGGGAAACCAGCTTGGCCCAGACGTTATTTATCCCGCTAGAGAGTGACCCCAACGAGACACGCGTTGCGGCATCGGCGGAGACGGTGAAGAAATTCATCGCGCTCGGCTTCGATGTCGTCGTGGAAAAAGGCGCCGGTGAGAAATCGCGCATTCCCGATGCCGAATTTGCGGCAGCCGGTGCCCGTATAGGCACGACGTCAGACGCTAAAACGGCAGACGTCATTTTGAAAGTGCGCCGTCCCACGCATACGGAACTCAAAGGGTATAAATCGGGCGCAGCACTGTTTGCCATGCTTGATCCCTATGGTCATGAAGATGCGGTGGCGGCACTTGCCAAGGCCGGAATTTCGGCTTTCACAATGGAATTCATGCCGCGCATCACCCGTGCGCAGGTGATGGACGTGCTGTCGTCACAGGCAAATCTTGCCGGTTATCAGGCTGTGATCGACGCGGCGGAAGTCTATGACCGCGCCATGCCGATGATGATGACGGCAGCCGGTACGGTTCCTGCCGCCAAGGTTTTCGTGATGGGGGCTGGCGTTGCCGGTCTTCAGGCCATCGCAACGGCACGCCGTCTCGGTGCGGTCGTGACGGCTACCGACGTTCGCCCTGCCGCCAAGGAACAGGTCGCCTCGCTCGGTGCGAAGTTCATCGCCGTTGAGGATGATGAGTTCAAGGCTGCCGAAACCTCTGGTGGTTACGCCAAGGAAATGTCGAAGGAATATCAGGCGAAGCAGGCCGCACTCGTTGCCGACCACATCGCCAAGCAGGACATCGTCATTACCACGGCGCTCATTCCGGGCCGTCCGGCCCCGCGTCTGGTGTCCAAGGAAATGGTCGCTTCCATGCGTCCGGGTTCCGTTCTGGTCGATCTCGCCGTCGAGCGCGGCGGCAATGTCGAAGGCGCTGTGCCCGGTCAAGTGGCCGAAGTGAATGGCGTCAGAATTGTCGGCCATCTCAACATGTCGGGCCGCATCGCTGCGAGCGCGTCGCAGCTTTATGCGCGCAACCTGATCGCTTTCCTTGAAACGCTCGTCGACAAGGAAACCAAGCTGCTCAAGATCGATCCGCAGGACGAGCTGGTCAAGGCGACGCTTCTGACCCATCAGGGCGCGATCCTGCATCCGGCTTTCGCCAAGGCCGATGCCGCGCCTGCCGCAGCCGCGCCAGCAGCCGAAAAGCCAGCGAAACCCGCTGCCAAGCCGAAAGCGGCGCCCAAGCCGAAAGTGGCGAAGGCAGAGGTAGTCGGCGATGCCAAACCGGCACTGAAAGCCGCGAAAAAAGCGCCTGCAAAAGCACCGAAGGCTGCCGCTAAGTCTTCGTCTTCCCCCAAGTCTCCTGTTGATGGAGGAGAGGCATAATGGCCGAAACTAGTCTCGATAAAGCTCTTGAGAGCTTGAACCAGGCCGCAGATGCTGTCCGTCAGGCTGCGGAAAACGCCGGTGGTCTGGGTGATGCTGCGGCGGCTGCCGCGCATGCCGCATCGGGCGGCGCGATCGATCCGTTCGTGTTCCGCTTTGCGATTTTCATTCTGGCGATTTTCGTCGGCTATTACGTCGTGTGGTCGGTTACGCCTGCGCTGCACACCCCGTTGATGGCCGTTACCAACGCCATTTCATCGGTGATCGTGGTGGGTGCGCTTCTGGCCGTCGGCCTTTCGCTTTCGGGCTGGGCAACCGGCTTCGGTTTCATTGCGCTCATTCTGGCGAGCGTCAACATTTTCGGCGGCTTCCTGGTCACCCAGCGCATGCTCGCCATGTACAAGAAAAAAGAAAAGTGAGGCTGAACCATTATGAGCGTTAATCTCGCAGCCTTCCTTTACCTCGTTTCCGGCGTGCTGTTCATTCTGGCGCTGCGCGGCTTGTCGCATCCGACGACCAGCCGTCAGGGCAATATGTACGGCATGATCGGTATGGCGATTTCCATCGTCACCACGCTTCTGCTGGCGCGTCCAAGCTTCGGCGGTCTGGCGCTGATTGTCATCGGCATCGCCATCGGTGGTGGCATCGGTGCCGTTATCGCGCGCCGCATCGCCATGACGGCCATGCCGCAGCTCGTGGCCGCGTTCCACTCGCTGATCGGCCTTGCTGCCGTTCTGGTGGCCGCTGCCGCAATTTACTCGCCGCATTCCTTCGGTATCGGCGAAGTAGGCCAGATCCATGGTCAGGCGTTGATCGAAATGTCGCTGGGCGTCGCCATCGGCGCGATCACCTTCACCGGCTCGATCATCGCCTTCCTCAAACTCGACGGTCGCATGTCGGGCAAGCCGATCATGCTGCCGGGACGTCATGTCATCAATGCCGCGCTGGCCGCAGCCATTGTGCTGCTGGTTGTTGTGCTGGTGAACACCGAAAGCCATTTCGTGTTCTGGCTGATCGTGCTTCTGTCGCTGGTATTCGGTGTGCTGATCATCGTGCCAATCGGCGGCGCAGACATGCCGGTCGTGGTCTCCATGCTCAATTCCTATTCGGGCTGGGCAGCGGCAGGCATCGGCTTCACGCTTGGCAATCTGGCGCTGATCATCACTGGCGCGCTGGTCGGCTCGTCGGGCGCGATCCTGTCCTACATCATGTGTAAGGGCATGAACCGCTCGTTCATCTCGGTCATTCTTGGCGGCTTTGGCGGCGATACGTCTGGCGGTCCGGCGGGCGAGGTTGAACAGCGTCCGGTCAAGCAGGGTTCTGCCGACGATGCGGCTTTCATCATGAAGAACGCTTCCAAGGTCATCATTGTGCCGGGCTACGGCATGGCGGTGGCACAGGCGCAGCACGCGCTGCGTGAAATGGCCGACAAGCTCAAGGCGGAAGGCGTGGAAGTCAAATACGCCATCCATCCGGTGGCCGGTCGTATGCCGGGTCATATGAACGTGCTGCTGGCTGAGGCCAACGTGCCTTACGATGAAGTGTTCGAGCTGGAAGACATCAATTCGGAATTCGCGCAGGCCGATGTGGCTTTCGTGATCGGCGCGAATGACGTCACCAATCCAGCCGCGAAGACCGATCCGAAGTCACCGATCTTCGGCATGCCGATCCTCGATGTCGACAAGGCAGGTACGGTTCTGTTCATCAAGCGCGGCATGGGCTCCGGCTATGCGGGCGTGGAAAACGAACTGTTCTTCCGCGACAACACCATGATGCTCTTCGCCGACGCGAAGAAGATGGTCGAGAGCATTGTGAAGGCGTTGGACCACTAAGAAGGGAATAGGGGGGAGTAGGGGAATAGGGCAGTATGTTTGACTTGCAAATATACGGACCGTATTTCCTTACTCCCTTACTCCCTTACTCCCTTACTCCCTTACTCCCTTACTCCCTTACTCCCTTACTCCCTTACTCCCTTACTCCCTTACTCCCTTACTCCCCTAACATCGCATCCTGCAAAGCGCGCAGTTCGGCGATCTTCGAGCCGGGCTGCGGCGCAGCATTGGCATAGGTGATGAGTTCGCCCTTCTTGATCGGCGCGATGACCGAGCCGTTCTGGAGCAGGCCACAGGGGATAGCCTTGGCCGCGCGGGCTTCAGGCGTCGTCATGATCCATGAGCGATAGCAATATTGGCCGATGGCATCGAGACGGTCGCCCGGCTGCAAATCCTTCTTGGCAACCGCGCAGACTTCCGCCACGGGTTTCGGCAGCGGCACCATATCGGTCTTGCCGTGCAACACCACGCGCGCCACGGTCAGTGGCACTTCCAGCGAGGTGAGGTGGAAAGGGCGGTGGAAGGTGAAATAAGGGCCTTTGCCCATCTTCAAATCTTCCAGACGCTCGACAAGGCGGGGGTGCTCCATCTTGGCAATGACGAAGACGCCCGGCGATACGCCGCGCCCGATGGAATAATCGACCACGCCCGACTTGTTGAGCACGCCGCCGTCTTCCTTCGGGATCAGAGTGCGGTTCAGCTCGTCGATTGCGGCTCTGGGGCCGTGCATGCCAGCAATGTCCGGCACAAGCCCGGTGGCGTTGGCGATGGCCGCCATTTCAACCATCGTCTTGGAGCCGTCGATGAATTCCACCAGCAGGCGGACATTCATGTTCCGGCGGTCCGCTTCTTCCTGATAATCGTCGGGGATCGCATCGAAATTGAGCGGATTGTTCTTGCCCTTGCCAGCGGCCACGACCTTGTGGCCCATGGCGGACACGAATTCGATCAGCTCCATGCAGGATGACGGTTCATCGCCAGCGCCCAGCGAATAGATCACGCCCTGCTTGTCGGCCTCGGCCTTGAGATAGGGGCCGATGGTGACATCGGCTTCGACATTCATCATGACGAGATGCTTGCCGTTGCGGATCGCCTTGATGCCGGTTTCCGCGCCCACTTCCGGAATACCGGTGGCGTCGATGACGACATCGATCAGCGGGTTGGAGAGGATCAGGTCATTGTCGCCCGTGACGGCGATCTTGCCATTCTCGATGGCGCGGGTCATTGCCGCTTCGCTATTGGCTTCCTGCGCGTTTTCTTCGTCGCCATAGGCCGTGCGCACGGCTTTGAACGTGTTCGGCAGCCTGCGGGCGGAAAGCGCGCCGACTTCAATGCCCTGCATCCTTGCCACCTGCGTGACGATGTCGGTGCCCATCTCGCCAGCGCCAATCAGACCGATGCGGATCGGCTTGCCGGTTTCAGCCCGCGCTGCAAGATCGCGTGCCAGTCCAACCAATGCCACATTTGTCGTCATGAAAATCTCCGCAAAGCTGAAGGCCGCAATTTTGTATCTACGCATCCCCGAACGCAAAACCGCTTCACACTTTTGCTGGGAATGCCTGGCCGGTAATCGGTAATATTGTCACGTTCGTGTTGAATTACGTGCGTAATAGACCAACAGTCTCTATATCAACACCGACAGGCGCGCATCCCCAATCTGCGCGACAAAATATGCATCCCTTTATAGGGCCACTGGAGCCAAAATGAGCAGTGTATCCCCCTTCGATCTCGTGATCTTCGATTGTGACGGCGTTCTCGTCGATAGCGAAGTTCTGTCCTGCCTCGCTTTCGAGCGCGTCTATGCCAATCACGGCATGGAACTGCCGCAGGGCACGGTGGCCAAGGGCATCGGCATGAAACAAGCCGATATCATGAAGATGATCGAGGATATGACCGGCCATCGCCTGCCGGATGGTGTCGATGGTGAGTTCTGGCCCGCCACCCGAACTTTGTTTGCCGAAGCGCTGGAGCCGACGATCGGGATCGCGAGCTTCCTGCGTGAACTGCCGCAGAAGCGTTGCGTGGCCTCGTCCTCGCATCCGGAGCGCATTGCCTTCAGTCTGGAAAAGACCGGCATCAACCATTATTTCGGCGATGCCGTTTATTCGTCCACCATGGTCAAGCGCGGCAAGCCTGCACCGGATCTGTTTCTGTTCGCCGCCGACAAGATGGGCGTCGACCCGTCGCGCTGCGTGGTGATCGAGGATTCGCCTTTCGGTGTTGAAGGTGCGATTGCTGCGGGCATGACCGCCTTTGGTTACACCGGCGGCGCGCATACCTATGACGGCCATGCCGAGCGCCTTTCGGCCAAGGGCGCGCATCAGGTTTTCACGCATTGGGATGATATCGCCCGGGAAATTCTGGTTGCCGCCTAAAGTTTATAAGGTAAACAGAAGGCAAATCAGTTCAGCAGGAATGGCCAGCGAATGAAAGACGCAATCACGCTCGATCAGTTGCGCGACGCAATCGGCACGGAAATCGGATGTTCCGAGTGGCGCGAAGTCACACAGGAAATGATCAACCAGTTTGCGGATGCGACGGACGATCATCAGTTCATCCATGTCGATCCGGAACGCGCCGCTAACGAAACGCCTTTTGGCGGTACGATTGCGCATGGCTTTCTGACGCTGTCGCTTTTGTCGACGCTGGCTTATGAAGCGCTGCCCATGCTGGAAGGCGCGACCATGGGCATCAATTACGGCTTCGACAAGCTGCGCTTCCAATCGCCGGTCAAGACCGGCGCTCGGGTGCGTGCACGCTTCAAGCTGGCCGATGCCGATATTCGCCCATCGGGGCGGGTCGTAAATTATTACGATGTGACGCTCGAAATCGAGAACTCGTTGAAGCCCGCCTTGACGGCCACCTGGCTGACGATTGCCGTGGTGGAGCCGCCCAAGGACTAAGGCTGAACGGCATCAAGCCGCTTCGCGATAGGAGACCGGAAGCCGTCCTTCTTCATCGAGAGGGGCGGCTTTTCCTTTATGCGTGGTCATCAGCTCGCGGAAGAAAAACGGGCCATGCAGGAACATGCCGAAATCGTAGAAGTTCTTCTTCTCCGCCCCGCGCACATAGAGAAGGTGCATCAGGAAGAAGTTGCCCTTGGAGCGCTTGTAACGGTTTTCGCTGTGCACATTCTTGAAGCGGACGCGATGGATGAGTGGCGGGTTCTCTGTCTTGATCTTCAGGGCGCTGGCAGGATCGGAACCATAGAAATGGATGATATCCGTCAGCACCTGGAATTCCGACCAGAGAACTGGGCTGTCCTCAAGCACCACGCGCACATCCTCGCGGAGGGCTTTCGCTCGTGGGTGCAGCGCGATCATCATCAGGCAGGAGCCGACCGCGAGCAGCGATACAGGTTGCTGTTTAAGAAGGTCTGGGCGCTGGCGCTGAACGGCGGCAAGCGCCTCGACAGCCGGCACAGTGCCGAGACTATGCGCGACAATGATAACTTCATCCGCATGGCTTTCTTCGATCTTGCGCATCAGCGCCTCGGCAAAGGCCGTCCGGCGCTGGTTCAGCTTCGCGTTGCGGTCATAAATACGATCATAAGCTGCCGACCAGTCGTCAAGCAGATAGGACATGAAGAACTTGTCGCCGGGCTTGCGCACCAGAAGCGTTGCGAGGAAGGCAGCGAGCGGCGCAGACCAGAGAAGATGCAGCGCCGAAAAGCCCGCCAGCATTGGCGCTGTGGCGATAAGGGCCGCAACGCCCAAAATGGCGAGTGACAGCAGGAATGGCCACAGGAAGAACAACACGAAGCGCCAGCTCGTCGTGAGATAGCGCCACAGCGTGCCGGTGAAGAGGATGTTCATGAAGGCGAAGAAGCCGGTCAGCATCCGCCTGGGCGTCGAGCGCGCGGCATAATCGTCAAAAATATCCGCCGTGCCGAACTGGCAGAACGCGGTCTCCGTTCGCCAGCCATTGCCCTCAGTGACGGCCAAGGTCGTGCCGCTATCGTTCGGCTCGTCCGTCATGGGCGGCAGCTTGGTCTTGGCGTTCCAGAGCTTGTCAAAGTCTTTCAGGACTTGCGCGTGGCGCACGCGGACGGCTTTGGGGTGCAGGCCTTCATAGCCTGTGAACTGGATAACGAGTCGCTTGCGGATGGGCATGAAACAAACAAATGGAATCAAAAAACAGGAAACGCGCCGGTTAATTCTGTAGAGGGCCGGTCGCGAGGTGGGGCATCCCCATTGGACGACTATTGAGGCCGAATTATGCGGGAAACGAGCGGCTCATTAACGCATTTGTCTGGCGGGAACTATAGTCAATTGGTGTAAAGACGGTATTTCACAGGGGGAGATGGCCAAATTTGCATGTTGAGGTGGACAGCCCGGGCTCGATCTGGTAATAGCCAGCACCAATTTGCAGCGTTTCCGTTGCGAAGCTTGGGAGCCTTAGGGCGTTGCTCGGCCGGTCAGACCGGCTGAAATCGTTAAAAGACCCCCGAACGGCCTCAGGCTTAACCGAAATTCTAACCGATACGGGAATACACGTGCAGGTACTCGTCCGCGATAATAATGTTGATCAGGCTCTCCGCGCTCTCAAGAAAAAGATGCAGCGCGAAGGTATCTTCCGCGAAATGAAGATGCGCGGCCACTACGAAAAGCCATCTGAAAAGCGCGCTCGCGAAAAGGCAGAAGCCGTTCGTCGCGCTCGTAAGCTCGCTCGCAAGCGCGCACAGCGTGAAGGCCTCGTTGGCGGCGCCCGCGGCGCTCGCTGATCGACCTCAAAACAGGCGCCGCTGTTGTGGCGCCTTTTTGCTTTCCGGTGCTTCCCTCGGTTGCGCCGGTTTTTGCATGTCTTGATTTCAGAATTTTTGTTGCCGAAACAGCTCGGTTTCATCTTTTTATTAAAGTTTAGCGCGGCACCCAAAAAAGTTTCTAGACTTTGGCGGGCCAGTTATGTGTAAAAACAAATGATTAGGATGTTCAGCTTTCGGGCTGGATATTGGAAGGCGATACAGATTGTTTGCTGCCGCCTTTTCGCTGTTTTTATCTGACAGTTCCAGTGAGCCCTTGCCGGGCTGGACCGGACTGAAACGAACAAGGCAGTCCCGCGAGACTCTTCGGCTGTGAAACGCCCATGCGTTGAACGAGAGCCGGGACGGGATGGAGAAGAAACGGGCCGTAACCGCCCGGTTTCGATGGAACTAAAAGGAACACTGTCGTTGCCAACACGCTTGAAGGTGCTGCAATCGTCCGAAACCAGGATTTCGGGAGTTGAGACATTCGGTGCAAACCGTGGGGCTGGAATCGGTCGTCACGGTTTTTTGATTGCCGCCACGCTGTTGGCTCTGACTGTGGCTGGCTGCCAAAGCTCGACCACGACGGCGCTGAGCACTGTTGATCGGGCGCAGGGTTCGAGCGAGAATATCAGCTCGCTCACCAGCGTGATCCAGTCCAATCCACGTGACCCGGAAGGCTACAATGTTCGCGGTTCTGCCTATGGCAAGGCCGGGCGTTACAAGGAAGCGATCCGCGATTTCGATCAGGCGATTTCGCTCAATCCGAATTTCTATCAGGCCTATTCCAACCGCGCGCTGGTCTATCGCTATATGGGCGATACCAACAGGGCTGCGCAGGATTACAGCAAGGCCATCCAGCTCAACGGACAATATGATGCCGCCTATATCGGTCGCGGCAATGTCTACCGTCAGGCGGGCCGTCTGGATCAGGCTCTGAGCGATTTCAATCAGGCGATTGCCTTGCAGACGACCGACGGTCGCGCCTATCACAATCGCGGTCTGATCTATCAGGCCAAGGGCCAGCACAAGCAGGCCATCGAGGATTTCTCCAAGGCGATTTCGCTCAACTCCACAGCGCCGGAGCCTTATAACGGCCGCGGCCTTTCCTATGTGGCGCTGAACGACTACGATAACGCTTTCGACGATTTCAACACGGCCATCACGCTGGATCAGGGCGTTGCGGAAAGCTGGGCCAATCAGGCGCTGGTTTACGAGCATCGCGGTGAAAAGGCGAAAGCCGCCAGCTCTTATTCGAAGGCTGTGCAGCTTGATCCGCGATACCAGCCTGCGAAGGACGGTCTTTCACGCACACGCGGATAATTTGCGAAAACATTTCCAATTCTATGGCGGCGTGCTCCAAAATCGAGCACGCCGCTTTTCTTTATACCTGCCCGCGATATATTAGTGTGTATGTCGCTCTTCGATCACATAGGCTTCAAAGCCAAAGATATTCGCCGCAGCCTTTCATTCTATGAAAGCTGTATGCCTGAGCTTGGGCTGGAAGTTATTGCACGTTCGGGCAGTGGCTTCTTCGTCAGCGGCGGGGAGAGGGCACCTGTGCCTTTCCTCTGGATCCATGGCTCTGGAGGTCCAGCAGACGGCGCGGCTATGGATGCAGCCGAGGCGAAGCCGGGCGAGCATCTGCATCTCATGTTCACAGCTGGAAGCCGCGATGCGGTGGAAGCCTTTCACCGCGTGGCATTGAGCGCCGGTGGCAGCGACAGTGGCGGCCCCGGCTATCAGGGGCCGGAAGAGATGGGCTATTACGCGGCGCTGGTCTTCGATCCCGACGGAAACACGCTGGAAGCGGGTTTCCGTGAGAGGAAGCGGTAAGCGAGCCTGATCAGGCGCGCAGGTTGCGCTTGTCGAGGCGGCTGACCAGACGGTCGCCGATCCACTGAATGCCGCAGACCATGATGATCAGGATGATCACCACGGCGATCATGATCTGTGTTTCAAAGCGCTGATAGCCGTAGCGGATGGCGAGATCGCCCAGACCGCCTGCGCCGATAGCGCCAGCCATGGCCGATGCGCCCACCAGCGTGATGATCGTCACGGTGAAACCGGCAATGATACCGGGCAGGGCTTCAGGAATCAGCACTTCACGCACGATTGTCCAGCGGCTTGCGCCCATTGAGCGCGCGGCTTCGACCAGACCGTGATCCACTTCACGCAGCGATACTTCCGCGATGCGCGCATAATAGGGGATAGCCGCAATCGACAGCGGGACGATGGAGGCCCATGTGCCGATCGACGTGCCGACGATGAAGCGGGTTACGGGGATCAGCGCCACCAGAAGAATGATGAACGGCACCGAACGGAAGCCATTGATGATCGCGCCCAAAAGGGTGTTGACCGTCAGGTTCTGCGCAAGGCCACCTCGTTCGGTCAGGATCATGATGAGGGCGAGCGGCAGACCAACCACGAGCGAGATCAGGCTCGAAAAGCCGGTCATGATGATGGTCTCCCAGAAGGAGCGCCAGAGAAGATCAAGCATCGCCTGAGACATAGCCGAGTACCTCCGTGGCGTCTGCATGGGTGTTGAGATAGCCGATACCGGCTTCGAATTTCGCTTTGTCCTGAGCGGGCAGGCTGATGAAGAGCGTGCCGACCGGCTCGCCCTGGATCGTGTCCATGCCGCCATGGATCAGCTGCGGCACAAGGCCGGTGGCTGCTGCCACATCGTTGAAGAAGGCGCCACGCGCGGCTTCACCTGAAAGCTTGACGCGGAGGATGGCCTTATCCCCCGCCTTGTCCGTCAGGCGCGCACGCCACGAGGCGGGCAGCTCCGGTGTCAGCACCTGCAACATGCTTTGCGTGACCGGCGATTGCGGGTTGGCGAAGACCTTCCAGACCGGGCCTTCTTCGGCAATTGCACCATGATCGAGCACGATAACGCGGTCTGCGATGCGGCGGATGACATCCATCTCATGGGTGATGAGCAGGATGGTCAGGCCGAGCTTGGTGTTGATGTCTTTCAGTAGCGCCAGAATGGACTGGGTGGTTTCCGGGTCGAGCGCCGAGGTCGCCTCGTCGGACAGCAGCAGCGCAGGCTCGGCGGCAAGTGCGCGTGCGATGCCGACACGCTGCTTCTGGCCGCCGGAAAGCTGGGCTGGATAATGGTTTGCCTTGTCGGACAGGCCGACCAGCTCAAGCAGCTCGGCCACACGGCGCGCGCGTTCGGTCCTGGATTTGCCTGCGATCTTGAGCGGCAGGGCGATGTTATCCGTAACGGTCTTGGCCGAGAGCAGATTGAAATGCTGGAACACCATGCCGATGCGGCGGCGCAAAGGGCGTAATTCGGTTTCACCGAGGCCGCTGATTTCGCGACCTTCGATTTGGATCGAGCCTGAGTCGGGCTTTTCGAGGCCGTTGACGCAACGGATCAGCGTGGACTTGCCCGCGCCGCTGCGACCGATAATGCCGAGGATTTCGCCGCGCGAAACGGAGAGCGACACGCCATTGATGGCTGCCGTGTTACCGAACATTCGGCGCACGTCTTTCATCTCGACGATGGGCGCTGTTGCGGTGGATGGCGGTTCAATGAGCGTGGGGGTCACGGGGGTCACGGTCGTTTCTTCTATAGTTTGAAGCGCCGCTGCGCACAGCGGCAAACTGCAATCGGATAAGGCTTCAGGAATGATGAGGCCTGGCTAAGCCATGGAGCTAATGCTCAACGCGATGCTTTTGGGCAATTTTTTTTCATACGTCAATAAAAGCCGCGCCGGAAACAGTTTCCGGCGCGGTGTTTTGCGGATGAAAAGCTTATTTCCAGGCCGGAATTCCGGTGCCCTTATAGGCGCGGTCGAGTTCGGCCTTCACGGCGTCGTTCTGGAACGAAGCGACAAGATTCTTCACCCATTCGGCGTTTTCGTCTTCGGTGCGGACCGCGATGAAGTTGTTGTAAGGATTGTTTTCCTTCGATTCCCAACCGATGGCTTCTTCCTTCTTCAGACCTGCCTTGGCAGCCCAGTCATTGTTGACGATGGCTGCATCGAGATCGTCGATAGAACGACCAACGACACCGGCGTCGAGTTCCTTGATTTCAAGCTTCTTCGGGTTTTCGACGATGTCGATCGGCGTTGCGAGAATGCCTGCATCCGGCTTCAGTTTGATCAGGCCCTTTTCTTCGAGAACGCGAAGCGCGCGGCCTTCGTTCGACGGATCGTTCGGCACGCCGATGACGCCGCCTTCCTTGACTTCGTCGAGGCTCTTGTGCTTGCGCGAATAGATGCCGATCGGCCAGACAGCCGTGTAACCGGCAACGCTGATCTTGTAGCCGTGCTGCTTGATCTGCTCATCGAGATAAGGCTTGTGCTGGAAAGCGTTGGCGTCGATTTCCTTGCGCTCCAGAGCTTCATTTGGCTGGTTATAGTCGTTGAAGGTCACGCGCTCGATGTTGAGGCCGTGCTTCTTGCCTTCTTCGGCGACAACTTTCCAGACGTCTTCGTCTTCGCCGCCCATGATGCCGACCTTGATGGTCTTGTCTTCTGCATGGCTCGGAGCCGAGGCAAAGCCAACGGTCAGCGCAGCAGCGGTGAAAAGAAGGGCTTTCAGGCCGGCGCGGCGGCTCAAAGCGTAACGGGAAAGGGCTGACGACATTTTTGTTTTCCTTGTCTAAGCAACAGAGAAAGCCGGTCCCGGATTGCGATCGTTAGACGATCATTCTCCCCAGCCCTCCTTGATGCCGATAATTCCCGTTTGCATGGAATTAAACAAGGAAAATTTTTTCTGAAAATCGAGAGGCTGCAAGTCTCAAATTGCGTTCACAGACGCGTGAGCGGATTGCCATTTCCGCTCACCATTCTCTCAGGAATCTGGTTCTAGAGCGGCTCCGTAACAGCTGAATCGTCGGAGCTGCTCTAGTTATTTATTTAAGTATTCTCCACCGCATAGGCGCTGCCTTATCGATTATCCGCGATAATCATCTGTGCAGCCTTCTCGGCGATCATCAGCGTCGGCGAATTGGTGTTGCCGGACGTAATGGTCGGCATGATGGACGCATCGGCAATGCGCAGACCTGCAATGCCGTTGACCCGGAGGCGCGGATCGACAACCGCTTCCGCATCCTGTCCCATGCGGCAGGTGCCGACCGGGTGGAAAATAGTCGTGCCGATATCGCCTGCGGCTTTCTCCAGCTGTTCCTGCGTTTCATAGCTCGGACCGGGCTTGAACTCCTCCGGGCGGTATTGCTGCAAAGGCGCCTGCGCAACGATATGGCGGGTGAGGCGGATTGCGTCGGCGGCGACGCGGCGGTCGCTTTCTTCCGCCAGATAGTTTGGCCGGATGGCCGGTTGCGCACGGTGATCCGGCGATTTGATGTGGATCGAACCGCGACTGTCCGGGCGCAGATTACACACGCTGGCCGTGAAAGCGGGGAAGGGGTGAACATTTTCGCCGAATTTTTCGAGGCTCAGCGGCTGCACATGATATTGCAGATTGGCGGTTTCATAGGACGGGTCCGAACGGGTGAAGACGCCAAGCTGGCTTGGGGCCATCGACATGGGGCCGGACTGGCGCAGCAGATATTCCAGCCCGATCATCGCCTTGCCGAAAAGCTTGTTGGCTTTTTCATTGAGGGTTGGAATTCCGGTGACCTTATAGGCGCAACGCAGTTGCAAATGATCCTGCAGGTTCTCGCCAACTTGGCTGCGTTCCAGCGTGACCGGAATGCCTGCCTGTTGCAGCACGTCACCGCGCCCGATGCCCGACAGTTCGAGCACATGCGGCGAGCCGACGGAACCGGCGGCAAGAATGACCTCGCGCCTTGCCTTGACGGTGCGGGTCGCGCCGTTCTGGTCGAAAGTCACACCATTGGCGCGCAGTTCCGCAATCTCGATGCGGCGTACATGCGCACCGGTTTCGACGCGGAGGTTTTTGCGTTCCAGCGCCGGGCGCAAAAAGGCCTTGGCGGTATTCCAGCGAATGCCGCGCTTCTGGTTGACCTTGAAATAGGACACACCTTCATTGTCGCCGCGATTGAAGTCGTCGGTGGCGGGGATGCCAGCGGCAACGGCGGCATCGCGGAAAGCATCGAGAATATCCCAATGCAGGCGGGCATTTTCGACACGCCATTCGCCGCCGGTGCCGTGCAGGGCGCTTGCGCCCGCATAATAATCTTCCGATTTCTTGAACAGCGGCAGCACATCGTCCCAGCCCCAGCCTTCGCAACCGGCCTGCAGCCAGAGATCATAGTCGCGGGCCTGACCGCGCATATAGATCATGCCGTTGATCGACGAGCAGCCGCCGAGCACCTTGCCGCGCGGATAGCCGAGCGCGCGGCCGTTCAGGCCGGGTTCGGCTTCTGTGGTGAAGCACCAGTCGGTGCGCGGATTGCCGATACAATAGAGGTAGCCGACCGGGATGTGGATCCACGCATAATTGTCCTTGCCCCCCGCTTCGAGCAGCAGGACGGAGCGGTCAGGGTTTTCGGACAGTCGGTTCGCGAGGGCGCAGCCTGCCGTGCCCGCGCCAACGATGATGTAATCGTAGGTGTCGGTCATGATTGCATATCCAGTAAAATGCGGAGCCGCGATCAGCAGACGCAGCGGCTCATTGATGGGTAGTTACCCGAACAGTTTCTTTCCTAGACGTGAGGCATAGAACTCTCCGACGATACCTTTACGGAAGAGGATGACGCATGCCATGAAGATGAGGCCGGTGACGATTGTGACTGGGAAGTCGGATGTTGCGAGATAGTTCTGGAGGGCGACGACGAAGGCGGCGCCGACGATGGGTCCGATCAGCGTGCCGATGCCGCCAAGCAGCGTCATCAGGATGACCTCGCCCGACATCTGCCAGCCGACATCGGTCAGCGTTGCAAACTGGAAGACGAGTGCCTTCATGCCGCCTGCAAGGCCCGCAAGGCCTGCCGACATGACGAATGCGGCCAGCTTGTACTGATTGACGGAATAGCCGAGCGATATGGCGCGGTTTTCGTTCTCGCGCACCGATTTCAGGATCATGCCGAAGGGCGAGTTGGTGATGCGCCAGATGGCGAAGACCCCAAGCACGAACACGGCCAGCACAAAGTAATACATGTTCATCTGGTTGTTGAGATCAATGAAGCCGAACAGATATCCGCGCGGCACGCCCTGCAAGCCGTCCTCGCCATGGGTGAAGGCCGCCTGCAGGCAGAAGAAGAAGAACATCTGCGACAGCGCAAGCGTGATCATGGTCGAATAGATGCCCTGACGGCGAATGGCCAGATAGCCGATGACGAGGCCAAGCGCTGCAGCGGCAAGAACGCCGAGGATCAGCCCCACTTCCGGCGTCACGCCCCATTCCTTCACCGTATGCGCGGTGATATAGGCCGCGCCCCCGAAGAAGGCCGCATGGCCGAACGAGAGAATGCCGGTATAGCCAAGCAGCAGATTGAAGGCAGAGGCAAACAGCGCAAAGCACAGCATCTTCATCAGGAAGATCGGATAGACCACGAAGGGTGCGGCGGCCAGTGCGACGATGGCGATGACGAGGATTATGGCCGACAGGCTGTTGATCGCAGGCTTGCGGGATGAAGCAGCACCATGGCTTGCAGCCGTTGCTTTAAGAGCGGTATCAGCCATATCAGGCCTCCTTCCCGAACAGTCCGGCGGGTCGCACCAGAAGAACGATAGCCATGATAACGAAGATGACGATGCTGGAGGCTTCCGGATAGAAGACCTTGGTGAGCCCTTCGGCCAGCCCCAGCACATAGCCGGTGATGATGGCGCCGAGGATCGATCCCATGCCGCCGACAACCACCACGGCAAAAACCACGATGATGATGTTGGAGCCCATCAGCGGGCTGACCTGATAGATCGGGGCCGCCATGATGCCGGCAACGCCTGCAAGACCCGCACCCAGCGCATAGGTGAAGGTGAGAAGCAGCGGCACATTGATGCCGAAGGCTTTGACCAGTGTTGGGTTTTCGGTGGCGGCGCGCAAATAAGCGCCAAGCTTGGTCTTTTCGATCAGAAGCCAGGTGCCAAGGCAGATGATCAGCGAGGCCACGACCACCCAGGCGCGATAGTTCGGCAGGAACATGAAGCCGAGATTATGCCCGCCAGCAAGCGATGGCGGCACCGCATAGGGCTGTCCGGCAGCGCCATAATAATAGCGGAACGTGCCTTCGATCACGAGCGCCAGGCCGAAGGTGAAGAGCAGGCCATAGAGCGGATCGAGATTATAAAGCCGTGACAGCGCCACGCGCTCGACGATCGCCCCGCCGAGACCGACGATGATCGGAGCCAGAACAAGCGCTGGCCAATAGCCGATGCCAAGCCAGCTCAACAGCAGATAGCCGACAAAAGCGCCCAGCATATATTGTGCGCCATGGGCAAAATTGATGATGCGCAACAGCCCGAAGATGATGGCAAGGCCAAGGCTCAGCATGGCGTAGAACGAGCCATTGATGAGGCCAACCAGTAACTGCCCGAGAAGCGCCTGCAGGGGAATACCGAAGATCATTGTCATGTCAGACTCCCAAGGCTTCGTTCAGGGCTGCCATGCGGTCGGGCAGCTCGGCGGTCGGGAAGTTCTCCGTCACCACGCCATGATCCATGAGATAGAAGCGGTCTGCGACCTTGGCGGCAAAGCGGAAGTTCTGCTCGACCAGCAGGATGGTCATGCCGCGCTTCTTCAGTTCCACCAGCACATCGCCGATGCGCTGCACGATGACAGGCGCCAGACCTTCGGTCGGCTCGTCCAGCAGCAGCACCTTCACGCCGGTGCGCAGGATGCGCGCAATGGCCAGCATCTGCTGTTCGCCGCCCGACAGTTTGGTGCCCGGGCTGTTGCGCCGTTCATGCAGGTTCGGGAAAAGCGCGTAAATCTCGTCCAATGACATCAGGCTCTGCTCGCCTTTTGCGACGACCGGCGGCAGCAACAGGTTCTCATGCACGCTGAGCGTGGCGAAGATGCCGCGTTCTTCCGGTACGAAGCCCAGACCCGCATGGGCAATGCGGTGCAAGGGCACGCGCATGATATCCCGACCGTCCAGCGTGATCGTGCCGGTGCGCTTGCGGATGATGCCCATGATGGCGCGCAAGGTTGTCGTCTTGCCGACGCCGTTGCGGCCCAGAAGCGTGATGGTTTCGCCCGGCCAGATGTCGAGATCGACGCCATGCAGGGCATGGCTTTCGCCATACCAGGCATTCAGTCCGCGCACGGACAGGAGCGGTTGGCCTTTATTCATGTTCGGTTCCCATATAGGCGGTGCGCACGCGCTCGTCCTTCGAGACGTCGGCATAGCTGCCGGAGGCGAGGATCTCGCCGCGTTGCAGCACCGTGACATGGTGGGCGATATCGGCCACCACCTTGAGATTGTGTTCCACCATCAAAACGGCGCGATCCTTCGCGACATCGGCAATGAGGGCTGCAATGGTGTGGACGTCTTCATGGCCCATGCCGGCCATCGGCTCATCGAGCAGCAGCACTTTCGGATCGAGCGCCAGTGTGGTGGCGATTTCCAGCGCGCGCTTGCGGCCATAGGAGAGATCGGCAGCCAGTGCATGACGGGCATCGGCAAGGCCGACGCGTTCCAGAAGCTCGATTGCCTGCGCGTCCAGCCGATCCAGCGCCGAGAGCGCGCGCCAGAACTGCGTGGCAAGGCCATTCGGGCGCTGCAACGCCACCTTGACGTTTTCCAGCACAGTCAGATGCGGGAAGGTGGCCGAAATCTGGAACGAGCGCACCAGCCCCATCCGCGCCACTTTGGCCGGATCGGTTTTGGTGATCGTTTCGCCCAGAAGCGTGATCTCGCCGCTTGTCGGCTGCAAAAACTTGGTCAGGAGATTGAACACCGTCGTCTTGCCAGCCCCGTTCGGGCCGATCAGCGCATGAACACGGGCATGTTCCACATCAAGATCGACATTCTTCACCGCGTAAAAGCCGCCAAACGACTTACCTAGTCCCCGCGCCGACAAAACATGACGCCCAGAACCCTGCCGCGAATTGTCCGAACCAGACGGCCCTGCCTCACGCAGAGCCGTATCTCTCACAGTCGAAGCTTCCATCCAATCAGCCTCTTACTGCTTTACCAATGGACAGCCGC
>NZ_JBQEPD010000020.1:0-77865 GCF_052045675.1 Brucella sp. 22210 | reverse complement strand
TCGCCTTCGTCATCGACGCATTCGACCGCGAAATCATCGCCTGGACGGCGGTTGCCAATGCAGGCATTTCCGGCTCAGACGTGCGTGACATGATGTTGGAGGCGGTCGAGAAACGCTTCCATGCAACACGAGCCCCGCATGCTATCGAGCATCTCTCTGACAATGGCTCGGCTTATACCGCGCGGGACACGAGGCTGTTTGCTCAAGCACTCAATCTGACGCCCTGCTTCACGCCCGTGGCCAGCCCGCAGTCGAACGGAATGTCCGAGGCATTCGTTAAAACCCTGAAGCGGGATTACATCCGTATCTCGGCACTACCGGACGCCGAAACGGCGCTCCGTCTCATCGATGGATGGATTGAAGACTATAATGAAATTCATCCCCATTCCGCGCTCAAGATGGCTTCCCCTCGGCAGTTCATCAGGGCTAAATCAACCTAGCCGACGTGTCCGGCGAAACGGGGTGCACTCCATCCGTCTGGTTCGAACTCAGATGGGGTATCACTGCCTGCATCATCCTTACCGTCTCTTTGATCACCATGATCTTCTACTTTCACCCATCAACATCCAATGCCACTGCAGCATTTCGAACGGTAACAATCCTCCCTGAAATCAGTGGGCGCGTCGACCAGGTTTACGTGACCCGAAATCAAAAGGTGAATGCGGGAGAACCATTATTCAAACTGGATAGCAGTCAGCAGAAGGCAGCACTGGAAACAGCACAAAAGCGCATTGCTGAAATAGACGCCGAGATGCTCGTTGCCAAAAGTGATCTCGTTGCAGCCGACGCGCGCATCAAGCAGGCCGAGGCCGCCTTCCTGCAAGCGAAGAATGACGTAAACACCCAGACCGAACTGCAACGTCGCAATGTGGCTGCCCGCAACGAGGTTGAAAGGCTCCAATCCATTGCTGATGGTAAAGCAAGTGAGCTTGCAGCAGCAGCAGCCACCAAACAGACGCTTGAAACCAAGCTTACAACATTGCTTCCGGCACAAAAGGCCAGCGCAGAAGCCTCCGCCGAGCAAACCAAAGTGGAACTCAATAAAACCATCGTTAAGGCGGGCGTTACCGGCACTGTGCAACAATTTACACTGAGGGTCGGTGAAGTCGTCAATCCGTTACTTCGGCCTGCCGGGGTGTTGGTTCCTGAAACGGCGGGCAGGCTCGGACTTGTCGCTGGTTTTGGGCAGATCGAAGCCCAAGTCATGAAGCCAGGCATGATTGCGGAAGCGACGTGCATAGGGAAACCCTTCACAATCATCCCGATGGTTGTGACCGAAGTGCAGGATGTAATTGCAGGTGGACAAGTCCGCGCAAGCGACCAACTTGTTGATGTAAAGCAGCTCTCAACGCCCGGGACGATCACGGTCACACTTGAACCACTTTACGAAGGTCAGCTCGCAGATATCCCCCCTGGAAGTAGCTGCATTGCCAATGCTTACACCAGCAATCACGAGGAGCTTCAATCGGGCAAGGTCGGGACGATGAGATCGATCTTCCTACATGCTGTCGACGCGACGGCACTGGTTCACGCCATGATCTTGCGAATTCAAGCGGTCATGTTGCCGGTACGTACACTTGTACTCTCCGGCCATTGACACGGACGGGTACGCACAAGATAGCGGGACAACTGCTCCAAATGAGGTTTCTTCAGAATGGCGTTGCCTCACTATGCTACAGAGCTGATTTGTGAACGAACGAAATTGCGCGTCTCAAGTTCGCGTGGATTGTCGAATATTTGATCGGGCGTTCCTTGCTCAACCAGCACACCTTTTGAAAGAATGCAGATGCGGGTCGAAACCTCTCGTGCAAATGCATCTCATGCGTGGCCATCAGAATAGTCATTGCATTCTGGGCAAGTTCGCGCACCAATCAGACGAAAGACCTCGTGGACATCGACGGAGAGATTGATGCCCTTGAGTACCGCAAAGTTTCGTAAGATTTTAGACGTTAGATATCTCGATGAACGCGCTCATGACGAGCCAACCTTTGCGCTCCTGGCACGCCGTGCGAGAAGGTAATCGACGAAGCGCCTCTGCGGAATTGTTATGAGAATAAAGAAGATGCAGACGGTCGTGACGGCGGAAAGGTTGTAGCGGTTGGCCGCATATATTTAGGCCTGAGCGAACGTATCGATGATCCCAACGATGTTGACGAGAGCCATGTCCTTTTGCAGTACTACAAAGCCGCCAAGCAGCGGTGGGACAACCCGCCCGATACCCTGAGGAAGGATCACATGTAACAGCGCGTGCCGCGGCGTCAGCTCCAATGAAGGAGCGGTTGAGTGCTGGCTGTGATGAACGGATTCAATCCCGGCGCGAAATATTTCGGCGTTGTAGGCCGAAGCAAATCAGATAGATGACGACCACCGCAGGAGGTCCGCGAAACAGGTCGATGTAGCCAGTGGCCAGCATTCGAACAGGCGCCATGCCTCTCCCCGGCAATATTCGGCCGAGGGCAAACAACAGCCCAAAGATCACCAACCATTTCGGCGCGCGCTCATAGCATCGCAAATATCGATTGCCGCGCATGCAGGCAGCCAATATATAGATAAATATTTCATTAATTATAATAAAATAATCATTATTATACATAAATTACGGGATAACTCTTCTCATAAAATTATATATTATAATAATTATAACAATTTCCTTCATATTTGAAATAAAAATCATACGCGCTGAAATATTTTGCAATTATATGATTTACGAAATTGCATATTAGCAAACTCAGATTTAGATATTGTCTATGCTCGAAGACAAAATCGCATGAAGCAATATCAAGACATTTCCATCGCGAGGATAAATGGACAATATCAGCAGCGTTTGCGATGAGCTCGCCCCGAAACGAAACAATACAGATTTGTTGGATGAGATATCGCGGTTAAGCGAGCGCCTCGAAGCGCAGGAGAAGATGCTTGTCGAACAGGCCCTTGCTCTGCAGGACATGCGCCTGATTTTCGAGCAATCTGCCAAAGTTGCCAAGGTCGGAATATGGCAATGCACTCTCCCGAATGAGAGACTGCATTGGACAGACTTTGTGTATGATATTTTTGGCTTGCAACGCGGCAGCCCGCTAACAAGAGAAAATACACTGGCTCTCTACACCGAAGCATCGCGCAAAGAACTGGAGCTTAGAAGAACACAGGCCATCAACGATCGAAGCGGCTTCACACTGGACGCAGAAATTGTGCTGTCAACCGGAGAACACAAGTGGGTGCGCCTGACCGCTTCGGTGGAATGCGAGAACGATGTTCCAGTCAGACTGTACGGCATGAAGCAGGACATTACCGCACAAAAGCTCATGTTTGATCGGGCCCTCCACGATGCAGAGCATGACAAACTGACGGGTTTGGTGAACAAGTATAGATTCAACAAGTGCTTGGAAGATTTCTGCCTGATGCCAAATCATGACGGCATCAGAGGGTGCCTGCTTCTGATTGATCTTGATGGGTTCAAGGATATTAATGATCGGCTGGGGCATTTGGCAGGAGACGCGTGCATCGTACAAACAGCCAGTCGCATCAGGAATGCCTGTCGTGAATCGGATATCGTAGCGCGTATCGGAGGGGATGAATTCGCAATTTTGGCACCCGGGATCACCAGTCGTGACGAAGTTGTCTGCCTTTCTGAAAAATTGTTATCCGAATTCAGAATGCCGGTAGAACTCAACGGAGATCGTATTTCCATCACGGGCTCGATAGGTTTAGCTCTGCTTATCGACGAAACTGACACCGAAATTTTCACTATGGCTGATATGGCGCTGTATGCGGCCAAGGCAGCCGGACGCAATGCTTATCGCTTCTACGAAAAGTAACCAGGCTGGCACCAGCCTGGAGGCTGTGCGCGACCCCACACAAAACTAGCATCCATCGCGGCGGTCTACCATTTGGTGCATTTCCCTTGCATCGATTGCTCAGTTCTAGTGAAGTCAGGACGTACGACTTGCTTTGCAGGTGGCGAGAAACATTATAAATTGCTCTATTGGCAATGGCTTCGCAAACAACCAGCCTTGCCCGAATTCAACGCCCATAAGACGCAATGCTTCGAGCTGTTGCCCTGTTTCGATGCCTTCAGCCACACTGAACAGCCGGTGATCTCTGGCAATATTGACGATGTGCTGGGTGAGTGACCCACTTGTAGAAGGCTCTTTGACCGCGCTCACGAAGGATCGATCAATTTTCAATGCATCCAACGGCAATCCCTGCAAATGCTGCAAGCTGGAATAGCCTGTCCCAAAGTCATCAAGGGCAATAACGTACCCCGCGTTTCGCGCAACAATTAGTGTTTCGCGAGCAATCTCCGCATTGATGAAGCTGCGTTCTGTCACCTCCAGCCAGATCTGGCGCTTTTCGATACCGCTATAAAGTAGAAGCGCATCGAGCGTCTTCAGAGCACGACCAGTTTCAATGTCCTCCGGCGTAAGATTGATCGTAACATGCAACGAACGGTCATTAACAAGTATATGGTTCAGATCTTGAATGACGTGATCGATCACCTGGTCTGTGATCTTTTCAATGAGACCAGTTTCCTCCGCAAGGGGGATAAATGAATCGGGCGCAATGATCTCACCGTTTGGCCGTTTCCAACGCACCAGAGCTTCGGCGCCAACACAAATGCCATCGTGCAATCGAATAATCGGCTGATAAAAAACGATGAACTCGTGGTTGCGAATGGCAAGTTCAAGTTCCATTCTTTTTGAAAGCCGATTTCGCCAGTATTTGACCGACAGACCGATGACGAGCAGAGATAACATACAACCAATGGGCAAAGACTGTTCAAGGTTCTCCCTGAATGGCGGCCAAATCACAGAGCGATTTTCGAGCGCAACGGCTACCAAATCATCTTTACGCGCAATACCGGAGAGCCAGCCTTTACCCACCCCATCATGCGCCAATCTGTGTTTTGCGACTGAAAGCTGATCCTGAGTAGCGTTACGTTCACTGATCACGGTCCCCTGATCATTCAGAAGCACCACGGCAACACTCTCGATGACCGTAAAATTCAAAAGGCGTGTAGGCAGCATCAACGCTTCAAAAGGGCCGGTCCAGATTCCAATCATGTCTTTTTGAAAACTAGGGGTCGGCCTATAGTTGAGGGTAATGATATCCCCCTCAGCGGTCTTGTAACTGCTATCCGGGCGTTTAATGGCCCTCGGCCCCAGGCGCCACGATGTACATTTTTGCCGAGTGCCCTCAAAGTAGGCGATGTCTTCAATCACATCAGAGACAACAGTCAGGCTGCGCATACGAGCCATCATTTCAGGTGAGCAGACAGGCAAAGACAGCTTGCTTAAGTCCACCAGAACCTGTCGAACCTCATCGAAAATCGAGGTCGAATGCTCAACAGCCTGCTGCGCAAGAAGATCGATTTTCTGTTCTTCAATTTGCAGAGCAGAGCGGTAAGACCAAAAGACGCTTAAGCCCAATGGTATCAAACCGACAATCAGTGTGAATAGAGTTCCCAAAAGTAGAACTCGTGAACGTCTCGACGGCATCGAATTGAAATCACCTGGTGGCGGAAGTCTATTTCCTGGATAAATTTCTTCGCTTATACGACAGAAATAGACATTACCACCAGTGCAAAAGGCACTGATATATTAAACAATGTAATTCAATATAAATGGTAGATTTTACTGATCAGTATTAATCAAATAAATACATTTTTGATTACAACGGAAATTTGAATCAAAAAATAATTTTATATAAAGAACTTGATTTGAATTATCGTCATTTCTGATTATTCTCCAATGCCTAGAATATTATTCTCTCCCATTGAATGATCCATTGGAATGCCAATGCGTGCAAAAAATGATTGCCAATACCGGCTATGACGGCTGAAACTTGACGTCTGAGCGTCTCGCGCCGCATCTGCTGCTGATAAATGGCTAGTTAGTCTATTCCGAAAGTTCTCTATTCGGAGTTGCCCTTCGTCGAAAACATGACTAATGAACTCATATTTCTGAATGTGTCTTTGGATCAAGTGTATGTCTTCGATGAATGCCGTTTTTGAACGTTTCTTTGTACGAGAGCGTTCGCGTCTGAAACGGTTTGCCATAAAACTTCTTGGTAATGCGCACGACGCCGACGACATTCTTCAGGAGACCTACATCAAGCTCTCTTCACGCGAACTTTCAGACGGTGACAGAGGACTGGTGGTTCGTACTTTGACAACATTGGCCTTCGATCACATTCGCAGGCGGAAGGTTCATGACGCTGGCGGCAAGCCAGCATGTGACGAGATTTTTGTGGAGCACATCCAGCCCGAACGTATCGTTTCGTCGAAACGTGACCTCGCTGTTCTGCTCGAAGCGATCAATCACCTGCCGCGCCGCCGTGCGAAAATCTTCTTGCTCGCGCGCGTCGATGGCATGGCTTATGGACAAATCGCACAAACACTCAACGTTTCGATCAGCACGGTCGAGAAAGAAATGGCCGCCGCCATAGCTTTTTGCCATAAGTGGCAGCAGTCCCATGGCTGATTGCGTTTCATGTGTCATAACTTTAAATAGCAAAAGTATGTTGGAATCTGGCAACCACGAAAAGTCGAAAGACGTAGCGATTGATGAAGCCGCGACGTGGTTTGTCCGTATGAGCAGTCATCCGGTGGCGGAGGATACAAAGCGCTCGTTTCAATTGTGGTTGCAAGACAGTCCCGCTAATTCGGACGCCTATGACAGCATTTGCAAGCTGTGGGGTGACTTGAAAGCACCGGCTCAGATTGTCGCCAGATCCAGCCGACCCAAATTGGGTTGGATTGAATACTTTGTCTCTTACCGGGTCTTGAAGTGGACGGCCGTTGCAACCTCAGCCGTCCTGTTCATTGGCTTGGGCGCAATCTGGCGCGATGAAGGTTTGATAGCCCGAGGATTTGCGGACTATGCCACCTCACCTGGAACCCACCGTGAAGTTGCACTTTCGGATGGAACCAAGATTTATCTGGATGGCGACAGTGCCATGGATACGACGTTTTTGGTCGACGAACGTCATATTAAACTCATCCGTGGTCGCGCATGGTTTAACGTAGCGCGCGATGAAAACCGGCCGTTCTATGTCGAAACACAAAACGCAACCGTCCGCGTTCTCGGAACAGTTTTCACCGTCGATATCGAGAAAAGCGATAAAACGACAGTCAGCGTGGAAAGCGGGGAGGTTTCAGTTCACTCCGCAGACAGCCAAATCGAGCTTGAAGCAGGCAATGTTGCAACAGCTTCGCCCGGCGGTCTTCACAAGCTGGAAAATGCCGAGATCGACAGGATGAGTTCCTGGCGTCGGGGGCTCATTATTATGAACCAGACACCGCTCGAAACCGTCTTGTCAGAAGTTTCGCGTTATACAACGGGTCGGATTGTAGTCTCGGGCCAAAACATCAAGAACCTACAGCTTTCGGGTGTATTCCGTACAGATGATACTGATGCAATATTCGCAGCACTGCAATCAGTGCTAGGCCTAAAAGTCAGAAAAATTCCGGGTTTGCTGACGTTTATCTACCGCTAAACTGCTTTCGGTAGACATTGCGGATTATTTTTACGGGTTTTCCCGGTCTCGTCCGTTCTTTGCATGAAGGGCTCGATGCCCAAGCAATTGAACAGGGACGATTCATGGAAAAGACACTCAGAACAGCGCTCGCCTTGGGCAGCATTTCGTTAATCGCGCTGGTAGTCGCAACAACACCAGGCGTTTTGGCGCAGGATATGGGTTTGCAAAACGAACCTTCCATGTTCGTTTTCAATATTCCGTCAAAGCCACTGCTGTCGGCTCTTGCCGATTTCACGCAGGTAACCGGTATCCAGATAGTGAGACAGGACGGTAATCTTATCCAGGGGCCATCCATTGCCATTACAGGTCGCCAGTCTGCCAATGCTGCACTGACCCAACTGCTATCGAAATCAGGGTTAGACCATCGTTTCATCGATGCGCATACGGTGAGCATCTTTGATCGCAGGGCAACCACCCCTGAAAACTCAACCACTATTGCGCCCGACGATGGAACGACCTTGCTAGAGACAATCGTAGTCGACAACACAAGGATGACGGAAGCCGCTTCGGTTTATACTGCGCCTCGCTCCAGCGTTTATGTCTCCGGCGAGGAACTGGGCCGCTATGGCCCCATCTCCCCAGCGGACATTCTCAAGGGTCTACCTGGCATTCAAGTCGCTGATAGCAGGAATGGCGGTGGCGTGGACGTCAATATTCGCGGGATGCAGGGACAAAGCCGCGTGGCGGTCACCGTGGATGGATCGCAGCAAGCTCTGAATGTTTACCGCGGCTACGCGGGCACGCAACAGCGGAGCTATTTCGACCCTGATCTCGTCAGCGACATGATCATAAGCAAGGGGCCGGGACTGGCCGCCGGTGCAGCCGGCGCAATTGGAGGCACTGTCGCGATCACAACCTTGCGTCCCGAAGACATTCTCAGTCCTGGCAAGAATATCGGTGTGCGATTGAAGGGCGAGTTGTGGGACAACGGTGTTAAGCCGCCGCATCGTAATTCCCAGATAGAAAGCAGCAGTGAGTTGTTTGCTAAGCCTCAGCAAGGCAAAGACAATCTGTTTGACTCCGATGCCAGGTCGGGCAGTGCAGCTTTTGCCTTCCAGCAGGACAATTTCGATTTCATCGCAGCTTATGCCCGCCGCAATCAGGGCAACTACATCGCCGGGCGTCATGGCCACAATAAATACCGCATATTTGGTAGCTCCGGCTATGAGCAAAATTCTGCGGCGACATCCTATGCGCCGGGCGAAGAAGTTCTCAATACATCTGCCAAGACAGAATCCATTCTATTGAAGACGACAATCCGACCAACGGATGAACAGGAACTGGAACTCAGCTACCGTCGCTTTGACGGTCGCTTCGGCGAAATCATGCCATCCGATATTTTCCGCTCCGGAACAGCTGGCGTCTATCAGTATCCGCAAGGTGAGATGTTGATCAATTCCGCTTCCGCACGTTACGCTTTTGATCCCGCAGGCAATGACTGGATTAATCTCAAGGCCAATCTTTGGTGGACAGATGCACAAAGCAGTCAGATAAACGGCGTTACAGGTCCCAAGTCACAGTACTTCGCAAGTGATCGTAGTTGGGTCAGAATGTCCAATCGCCGTATTGGCGGTGATGTCTCCAACAAATCGGATTTTGCAACCCGGTTTGGCGATTTCAACCTCACGCTCGGCGGTTCGTTCCAGCACGAGGATATTCGGCCGCAGGACAGTGTTGTTACTACCGAGCACGATCTTAACACCAACCGGTTTCTGCGTGATGGTTCGAGAACGGAGATGAGCCTTTCAGGTCAACTTCAGTATCGGCCAATTGATACACTCGAATTCTGGGGTGGCGGTCGTTACAGTATGTTTCGCTCTAAAGACCGCAATGCTATGTCGAAAGCGCGTTGGGAGGAGGTTTTTGGCCGGTGGATATATGCATCCAACTCCAAAGATTCTGGCTATATGTTCTGGCGACCCGATGCAAATGGTGTGTTTGGCGATGCCACGGACCCTCGCCCGAACAATGGACTGCTCTTTGGTGACAGCAACAATCCATTCGATGGAGTGCCCTTCAATGATTTTGGCGCCACCTATACGCACGCATTTGATCCCCGTTGGTCGGAAACCGTTGTCGGCTTTGACCGAGGGTCTCCAATGTCGGCCAAAGACAGCGGATTCACTCCTGCTTTTGGTGCAAATTACGAGATTGCGCCGGAGACCTTCCTTTATGTGAGCTATGCAGAAGGCATGCGCATGCCTTCGCTTTTTGAGACGACCTTGGGAACACTTCAGGTAGAGCCGACAAGTGGGCTGAAGCCGGAACGTTCACGCAACTGGGAAATTGGAGCCAGCACCACACTTGATAATCTGCTAAGCGAGGGCGACACGACTTCGCTAAAGCTTGCCTACTTTAACACCAATGTCAAAGACTACATCACCCGCTACTATGATCCGAATACGAACGGCGTGATGACTTTCTCAAATGCAGAAAATTACAAAACGAGCGGCCTTGAGTTTCAGTCCAAGTTTGACAATGGCAAAATATTTGCTGATCTGTCGACCACCTATTATTTCAAAACCGAGACATGCGATCCCGCATTTGCGTCATACTTGCGCGAAACCGCGGGGACTTATCAACATACCGAGAATACACCCGATTGCACGCCCGGCAGCTTCATGGGTTCCTATACCAATACACAGAACCCGCCAAAATATGCGGTGAATCTGACCTTGGGCAGCCGCTTCTTCGAGGAAAAGCTGATCCTGGGAGGGCGAATGATCTATACATCCGGCCCCACCGAGAAAGTGAGCGAGCCTTGGCAAACCGGTGCGACGACGCCGCAGCTCGTTTATCACCCGGTAGCAATTTTCGATGCATTTATGAGTTACAAGCTTAAAGACGACGCCATCTTCAACGCATCGGTCCAGAATATCACGAACCGGTACTATCTAGATGCGTTGGCACAAAGCTTCATGCCGGCTCCCGGACGTACATATCGCGCCGGGCTGACAATCAAGTTTTGAAGTATTGAACATTGGAGCGACCCACGACGTATATGTGTCGCATCACGTTTTCACACCGCCTCTTAAGCAGATCAACAAGCCCCGCTAGCAATGGCGGGGCCTGCAGCATTGATCAGCATCATTGGTAAAGCGATTGATCCGCCGACTTTCAGTGTGCACAACCAAGTGGCCGGGTAGCCTCTTGGCTGTGCAATTGTATTGCGCACTCAATCGCGTTTACCAGCCTATCCATGTCGTCAGCTCCCTTTTGCCGCCGTCAATACATCACAGCTATTCACGGAATGACACCGACCTCGACCAACGCCAGGCCCTTGTTTGCTGATACGTGCGTGACAGCAGCCTCCAATGCCGCGGGCAGATCGTCCGCTCGATCGACGCGCTGTGCAAAAGCGCGACTGGCCTGCGCGATCATCGTGAAGTCGGGTGTAGGCCCCAGCGAAGTCAATGGCATGATATTGGCCTGCGCAGCATAACCGTCCGGATAGAGATTGGCGACCGACTGGCGCACCGCACCCCATTCGGAATTGTTGACCACCACAACCACAATCGAAAGGCCCAGAGCTTCCGCGATCTGATGGCAGACCACGGGATTGGCAAACATATAGGAGCCATCTCCCATAGTCGCGACGACAAGCCTGTCAGGTTTTGCCAGTTTTATGCCGAGAGCAGCGGGGAAAGACCAGCCAAGACCACCCGAATGCGGTTCCTGAAACCAGCTTCCATGCCCGTTCAATGTCACTGTCTCCATCAGACAGCCAAGCTCCGACAGAATTGATACCTCGTGACCCTGAACAGCCCGCGAAAGACAGAGACTGACGTGATCTTTCGTTATACCGGAGTTCTGCCCGGTCTCAGCCCTGGAAATGACTTTTTCCCGTCGCGTGCGACAGCGTTCCCGTACATCTTCGCGACGATCATCGACGTTACGGTTGCCTTCGACGCCGAATTCCTCCAGCGCCTTTTCCAATGCAACAAGAAACGGGCCGAGCTCGCTGGTTATGGTCCGGTCCGACGGAAAATTCCGATAGGGGAACCGCTCGTAAAGCGGATCCGCACCAACCTGAAAAATCCGGCAATCCGCTTTCGGTTCGTGAATGGCTGGGGACCAAGGCGCCAGACAATCCAGCACGACGATGAGATCCGCCTCTTCAATCCACGGCGCAATTTCGTCGCCAGTTGAAAAGGGATGATCGGTCGCAAGCGCAAGCTGTACCGCCCAATACTGGCTGACAGGGATAGCCCAGTTGCGGGCAATCCGATCCAGAGCAGCAAAACCCTGCTGTGTCCCAGCACCTCTCTGTGCTACAAACAAGGGGCGCTGCGCAGCATGGATGGCCTTCGCTAGTTCGCTCACGCCATCAAGGTCAAGCGCAGAAACGGAAGCCGCCACCCGGCTGGGTGCGGTCAAGCCTTCATACTCAACGACCTCACACAGCACTTCGCGTGGAACACTCACATAGACTGGGCCTCGTGGTGTGGAACTCGCAATGGCAAATGCCCGGTCAATGACGTCTGGTATCTGCTCTGGAAAGCGGAGTTCATAGTCCCATTTGGAAGCTTCGCGGACCAGCGCATGCTGATCGCGCATTTCCTGTCCCCAGCCGATCGGCACTGTGCGCGCACCAAAACGCCCCTTTTCAAGCGTTGGCGTTCGCCCCGACAACAACAGCATGGGGATTTGTTCAGCTGCGGCATTGATGGCGCCCATCGCGCAATTTGCAAGACCGACATTGGTGTGCGCCATCACCGCCTGCGGACGGCCTGATGCGAGATAGTATCCGTGCGCCATCGCGACAGCGGCGGACTCGTGAGGAATGACAAGCGCTTCCGGCAATGCAATACCGTTAGCCTTGGCTTCAGCCAGCCCCTCGATAATGGGAGGAAAGTCGGTACCGGAATTGGCAAAAATATAGTCCACGCCAACAGCTTTCAGCCGCGCCAGAAGCGCGCCTCCTGCAGTCATGGAATGGCCAGTCTGGTATCGAACATCCATGCGGCTTGCTCCTCCTGAGAATTTCGCATCCAGTTCTGCTCTCAGCATATATTTCTATATGTGAAATACTTATTGCTATTAATGCTAGTTCCGTTATACTTCTCATGTCAACATGCTTTGATATTTTGTGATCAGCGCGTCCGGTCGGGAGAAAGATGCGACATGAGCCAGGCCAATGGATCGGTTATTAAAGCCTTCCAGATATTGGACTTATTCGACGATCAACTGCTTCAGATTGGAACGAGTGATGTCGTCTCGCGCCTGAGGTTGAATACCATTACCGCGCACCGTTTTCTAAAAACCCTTGAAGCCGCCGGCGCACTCGTTGCGGTGTCGCGTGGTCAGTATCGACTGGGGTACAAACTTGCTGAATTGGGCAAACGCGCGGCTGGTGCGGACAATTTGCGCAGCGCCTTGCAGCCTGTTCTCGATCAATTGACAAAGGAAGTTGGCGAAGGGACGCTTGCTTCCACTTTTGACGGGGAAAGTGCGATCTGCATCGCTCGCGCCCTGCCTGATCGGCCGATGTTCGTATCCATTCAGCTTGGTAGCCATCTCGAAGCCTATGCCAGCGCGCATGGCAAATTGTGGCTGGCGCATTTAAGCGACGCCGCACTTGAGGCCTATCTCGACCGAGTTGAACTGAAAACACTCAACGACGGCTTTGTACCAAGCCGGTCAGGCCTTATCGCCGAACTCCGTGAAATTAGGAAAACCGGCCTCGCCTATAATCGCGGTGAACGCGAACCCGATGTCTATGCGCTGGCTGTGCCAGTCCTCAATCCGTCCGGTAAAATGATCTGCGGCCTTTCTGTCTTCAGTTCAAAAAGCCGGATGGAACCGCTGATCGCCAATGACCTTGCAGCCAGGCTCCGCGCATCAGCACAGAGAGTGCAGATCGCCTTCTACGGCACGGCAGCTCAAGCCAGTTGAACACAACTCGATTCCATTAAACGGGAGGATTAAATGAATATTGGACTGCTGATAGATGGCCAGGATGTCGCGGCGCTAGGCAACGCAACTTTTACCCGTATTGATCCTGTCACTGGCGAAGAAGCCACTACAGCGCCCGCGGCCCGGCAGCCCGATGTCGACAAGGCCGTCCAGTCTTCGGCAACGGCCTTCGTACAATGGTCCGAAGTCGGTCCAAGCGAGCGTCGAACCATTCTGCTCAAGGCGGCAGATATTCTCGAAGCGAAGATCGGTGACTTCATCGCCTGCGGCATTACTGAAACCGGGGCGACGGCCCCTTGGATTGGCTTCAACGTTGGGCTCGCCGCGAAAATCCTGCGCGAAGTCGCTGCTGCAACAACCCAGATCAAGGGTGAGATTATTCCGTCGGATAAGCCTGGAACCCTTTCCATGGCCGTACGCGAACCGGTTGGCGTCATGGTTGGAATGGCGCCGTGGAATGCCCCGGTCATTCTGGCCGTGCGCGCCTTTGCGATGCCCATCGCCTGTGGCAATACGGTTGTTCTCAAATCGTCCGAAATGTGCCCTCGCCTGCATCGAATGCTGGGCGATGTGATGATTGAAGCGGGCCTGCCAAAGGGTGTTCTCAATATTGTCAGCCACAGCGCTGAAGACGCGCCCGAAGTTGTCAACGCGCTTGTATCGCATCCCCTCGTTAAGCGTATTAACTTCACCGGCTCCACACGGGTTGGGAAAATCATCGCTCTTGAAGCTGCCAAGCACCTCAAGCCCGTGCTTCTTGAACTGGGAGGCAAGGCGCCATTGGTCGTATTGGATGACGCTGATCTGGACGGCGCCGTCAACGCGGCGATTTTCGGCGCTTTTATGAATCAGGGACAAATTTGCATGTCCACTGAACGCATTATCGTCGATGAGAAAATCGCCGATGAATTCGTGGCCAGATTTACGGCACGAGCTTCGGCTTTGCCGAGCGGCAACCCACGCGAAAAGGTGGCTCTGGGTGCAGTTGTCGCGCAAGGTACGGTTGACCGGGTGCTGGAACTCGTTGCGGATGCCCAAAAATCAGGGGCTGCCGTCACAACCGGTGGGACGGCAAATGGGACGATCATGCCGGCGACCATCGTCGATAAAGTTATACCGGCAATGCGTCTGTTCCGCGAGGAGTCCTTTGGACCCGTCGTGTGCGTGATACGCGCCCGTGACGACAAGCATGCCATCGAACTGGCCAACGACACGGAATACGGCCTGTCTTCAGCGGTGTTCAGCCAGAACATAGACCGCGCGCTCAAGGTTGCGCGTAAAATCGATGCAGGCATTTGCCATATCAACGGACCAACGGTGGGAGATGAACCACAAATGCCGTTCGGTGGCGTCAAAGACAGTGGCTATGGAAGATTTGGTGGTTCTGCGGGCATAGACAGTTTCACCAATCTGCGATGGATCACGATTGAAGACCCAAAGCAGCATTATCCATTCTAACCTCTCTACCAAACCGAAGCCATACCAGAGGTGATATGGCTTCGGCTTTACCCCCAGCCGAAACAAAGGCACAGCACCTCCCCACATCACAGCCAGCAACATTGTTCGCCAAAGGCGTCCTACCCCTCAATCAAGCTTAGGAGTGGTATTACGATGACCAAATTGACACGACGCAATGTAAATACTCTTATCGGCACGCTTATTGCCGGTGGCATGGCACCGAAAGGTGCCTATGCCCGCAATTACGGTAGTGGCGGTACAAAACTGGCGATGACCAATATACGCATGCTCATTGGCCAGGAGATCTCGCCCCCCGGCACTATTCTGATCGAGAATGGTGTTATTTCAGCAGTCCTGGCCGATACGTATGATACAGCATCGGCTCTGGAAAATGCGCAGGTTGTCGATTATCAGGGGCGATACCTAATCCCCGCCTTCACCTGCAACCATGCCCATGTCGGCCTTATCAAGGGTACGACGGGCGGACGACATAATTTCACGCCCGAGAACGCCTATGCGGCGCTGCGCCAGTTTCAGGCTTACGGTATCGGTACAGTGGTATCGCTCGGCATGACACCGACGCCTGAGCCCACAACACGCGAACACATGCGCAATAACCCGCAATATGGCGCGTCCTTCATGACGGCAGGTGCGGGAATATATGCGCCCGACGGGCTGTCGCCGCGCCCCCAGATACCCGAAGAAGCGCGGCAGGTCGTTCGCCAAATGGCGCAGCAACCCATCGATATTATCAAGCTATGGATCGATACATTCGGACCCATTGAACCTATGAGCGAGGATTGCTTTCGCGCCGCTATCGATGAGGCACATCAATTGGGGTTTGCCGTCGCCGCACATGTCTACACGCTCGACCACGCAAAAAGACTAGTGGCTGCGGGTGCAGATATTCTTGCTCATGGCGTTCGCGACGTTGAGATTGATCAGGAATTTATCGATGCCGTTCGCGAGAGGGGCACATGGTATATTCCAACAGTGCACATGGATGAAGCGACTTATATTTTCGCCGACCAGCCAGCGATGCTGGAAGATCCCTTCCTGCAATCGGCATTAAGCCCAGAACTGAAAACCCAGTTTGCCGACGCAGAATGGCGAGAGAGGACGACGACCGGTGAACGGGCACAAAAAGCGCGGCGCGATGTCGAAATGAATCTCCGCAATCTGTCAAAGTTGATAGAGGCTGGCGGCGTCAAATTTGGCTTTGGCGCGGATGCAGGCGCGTTCCCGGAACGCATTCCCGGCTTTGCTGAACATCGCGAACTGGAACATCTGGTCAATGCTGGCCTCTCACCCTCTCAGGCAATCGGCGTCGCGACCGAACAGGCCGCAGCATTGCTGAAATTGACCGACAGGGGCAAGATCGCCAATGGAATGCGCGCCGATCTCGTCGTCCTTGATGCCAACCCTCTTGATGACATCACCAACACGCGCAAAATTCATGCGGTCTGGCAGCAAGGAGAGCTGGTCTCTCTCGGTTCACCGTAATCAACTGAGACCACATTGCCTGTGCCAGTTTGCAGGGACTATGCATACGGTGCCTGAAACATTCAGGCCCTGCTGTTCTCATTTTTTGGGCGGTAGTTTGGCATGTCGGTCAAGCCCGATGATGATGCGCATCAGAGTGTCCAGCAGCGCCTGCCTGTCTGGTCCAACAATCTGATTAAGGGACGCATTATGTGCTGATGCGCATGCGCGTAATTCCGACAGATACTTCTCACCGGCAGGCAACAGGCTGAGCAATCTTCCCCGCCGATCAACGGGATCGATATCGCGACGGATCATTTCCTTCTTTTCAAACTCCTGCAGGATTGGCGTAATGGTAGTCTTGTCGCGGCCCACCTGACGGCTCAGTTCTGTCTGCGATATGCTCGGTTGATCATGGATGATCCGGAGCACGGCATAGTGGCCCGGGCGAAGACCTCGTTGGTCAACAATCGAGGCATAGGCGGCAAACGAGGCTTCTTGCGCCCGGCGCAGTATGAACGCGATGTTATCGGCGAAATCCTCGTCAGACGAATTATGGGGCATAGGCTGGTTCCGTTTCATTCCTGATATTCTCGTTCTCGACGAAAAGTACCTCTTTGTCTGGTCGTTGCCGGGTCAAGGGATTCAGATAAGTGACTTTCCATCAAGTTGAGCAAAACACAAATTCCAGGGATGGGAAAACCTTAAAAGACTTTTCCCTGATCTTAACTGTGTGCCGCCCAGCCGCGCGCGAAAATTTTGCCAATCTTCGTTGCAGAATGCGGCCTTATTTCAAGACCAAAAGCATTCCAGAAAACGACCCAAACGTGCGGTTGGCCCAGTGCATATTTTGGGCAAGTCGCTTTGCATCACGCGACCTCCACTCAGCCCTTGTGTGAATGAGCATCATAGGGCATAAATTCCATATAGTTGGAGTCCAAACTAATTGTAAAGGAATATCACCAGGTCACAATCGGGAGGAAATTATGGGAAGAGGAAGCAGCATGCCTGTGGAGGTGGTGTCATGAACAACATCCATCACACAGTGGGAAGTGGAGAAGTCGACATCGGCGAGTTGCTCGATGAAGGCCCTTGGACAACCGTACAACGTATTGTGGTGTTGATCGCAGCACTATCAATCGTTCTTGATGGCTTTGACGGTCAGCTTATTGGATACGCAATCCCCGTGCTCATTCAAGAATGGGACGTATCGCGTGCTGATTTTGCTCCGGTGGTTGCTTCTGGCCTATTTGGAATGGCTTTCGGCAGCGCTTTTGCAGGCCTTATTGCGGATCACTTCGGAAGAAGACTGGCTGTGATTTTGTCTGTCATCACCTTTGGGCTGGGAACGATGGCCATTGGTCTATCGCAGGGAATTTGGACTATTGCTCTGTTCCGGTTCATCGCCGGACTTGGCATTGGTGGGGCGCTTCCGACATCGACCACCATGACCGCTGAGTATACGCCACGCAAATACAGAACCGTTGCAGTCACCGCGACCATCGTGTGCGTTCCGCTTGGAGGTATGCTTGCGGGGATTTTCGCGTCCTGGATATTACCAACATTTGGATGGCGAACATTGTTCGTCGCAGGTGGTGGAATTTCAGTTTTCTTTTCTGCTTTGTTGATCGCCTATTTTCCGGAATCCCCGCGCTGGTTATCGCGTCAGCCGACCAAAGCGAAAATTCTCGCGGATCTGCTTGCCCGGATTGAGCGCCCTGTCCCTGTCGGCGCGCGACTTGTCGATCCCACGGAACGGATCAGCGGTAAAAGCGGGATTGGAACTTTGTTCACTGACGGCAGAGCCTTGAGTACAGTCGCTCTATGGACTGCGTTCTTCACCACGCTGTTGTCGGTATACCTGACCTTCAGCTGGCTTCCGACATTATTGACATCGGAGGGATTGAGCCTCTCTTTGGCAGGTTCAGGTTTAACGGCCTACAATCTTGGAGGCGTGATTGGCGCATTGGCTTGTGCGGTCGCGATAAACCGGTTTGGTTCTCGCGGTCCGCTTGTAGCCTGTTCATTCGCGGCGGCGGCTACAGCGCTTTACTTGAGCCAGCTCAATGAGATGGAAGCAACAACCATATTGATCATCGGGATCGGGCTACATGGTCTGTTTGTTAACGCTGTACAATCGACAGCATTTGCTGTCGCTGCCAATCTTTATCCGACAGAGGTCCGCGCGAGCGGAACTGCGGCAGCTCTGGTGATAGGACGCCTGGGCGCGATATCGAGCGGATTTGCCGGAGCAGCGGTCATTGCGAGTGGCGGTGCGCAAAGCTATTTTGGATTGCTGTTTATTGCGATGGCGATATCAGGATTTGCATTTCTGATCCTGCGCAAGCATATCCCGCCCACACACCATTAACCCACAACTGTGGATGCGGGATATGCATTCTCCCGCATCCAATCATTTTTCACATGGCATTCACTACAGACGCCCGCATTGTTGATTAAAGGGAAAGTCCATTGCCCCGTAATCTTCTCAAAATATAGAATGTCAATGCGATCCCGAGTATAGAGAGCACTGTTGCAAGCGTGAAAAGATGGGCGTAGCCGAATTTATCGGCAAGGAAGCCGGCGACTGAAGAGCCGACGAGATAAATCAGCAGTTCGGCACAGGCAAGGATCGTGAAATCTGTGCCCGGCTGATCGGAGGACGATGCTTTCATGAACAGTGAGTAGATCGCGACCAGTTCCATATAGCGCAAAAAGGTTTGGACCGCCGACACAGTCATAGCAACCGTGATGCCCGGCCAGATTTCCGCGGCATTGAAACTGAACGCGAGGAAGCAAAGACTGCGCAATAATCCAAGTAGAACGAGCGCAGAAAAAAGCCCTGTCCAGCGGATAAGCAGAGCGGCCAAAACGGCTCCAATCAGGCCAGCACTCGCAGCGGCAGCCCCGGAAAGATAGCCTATCCATGACAACGGCAGCCCGATATCGACGAGGTAACTGCCTTCCATCCCCCTTACCATACCTTCGCTCGCCCGATAGGTCAGAGCAAAGCAAAGGATGAGCCAGGCGTTCGGCTGTTGAAAGAAACGTTTTAGGCTGGCGTGCGGCTTGTCCCGGCGCTGTTTCTGCTCACCTGTTTCATCCATCCATAACCCTGCCAGAAGCGGCAGCAGCGAAAGGCCGGCAACGATAAAAATCGTCGGACGCCAGCCGATCTTGTGGAAGAGCACAAGGGCCAACGTGCCACCCACGATCACACCAAGTGCAACTGCACCGGCCTGGATTGCATTGCCTGTGGCCCGCGTCTTGTCATTGAGATGACGGACGGCATAGCCATCGGTGGCAATGTCCTGCAAAGAAGACAGAAGCGTTATACAAAGACAGATCGCAAACAGTGCACCCGCCTGTTGCGGCTCTACGAAAGCCATACAGGCAATGCCGAAAGAAACCAGAAGCTGAGTGACAATTACCCAGCTTCGCCGATGTCCCCAGCTTGCGATGAGGGGATAACGATCCACCAACGGCGCAATCGCGAATTTTGCGATCAGTGGGATCATCAGAAGATAGAAAAGCCCGATAGCCGTGCGCGAGGCGCCGCTTTCGCGCATCAAGGGAGGCAATGCGACCAATAGAAGATAGGTCGGAATGCCCTGCGCGAGATAAAGCCCCCCGAGAACGGTATAAAGGCGTGCATTGGCGCCTATCTTCTGTGTCGATAATTCGTCTTGTTGCGCAATCATCAGAAGGTTTTGCTCAAAGCGAGGGCGAAAGTCCTGCCACGGCCCTTGTAGTCGAAGATTTCTTCAGGCGCGAGGGCACCATAAAGCGCCTTGGCGCGTGATCCCCACACGGTGTTGTATTCCTCGTTAAACACGTTGTGCACGCCGAAATTCACCGTCATGTCGGCCTTCTTAACGTGATAGGAGCCAATGAGGTCAAACAGCGTGTAACCTTCGATTTTGTAGCCGGAATTATCTTCCAGATCGAAGATATGCTGACCCTGCAGGCGCAGATTGAGTGTTTCATTGCCCCAGCCTACATGACCGCCAAGCTTGGAAACACTGGCCGAGCCGATGGTATCCTTGACCCAATCACCGTCTTGATCGACTTCAGTGCGTACCCATTGGCCAAGAATGCCCACATCGAAGCCATGATCGAGTTTCATACCCGCCTTACCTTCGATGCCATAGACCCGACGTTCATTATCCTCAAGCTCGACTGCAAGCGTCGTGCGATTAAGCACGATGGAACGATCGGAGGTGGAGTAGAAGCCTGCGGCCTCCAGATTATAGGTGCCGTCATCAAGACGGTAGCCGATCTCGAATGAATCGGTTTTGATCGCTTCAAGAGCGGAATTTGCAACATTTACGCCGCTCATCAACGCGTAATGGCCACCTGAGAGCGAGTAAGCACCATAACCGTAATATTTTGCCGGATCGGGAAGCTCAAAGCCCTGGCTGAAATTCGCATAGACCTGCTGTGTGTCTGTCAGACTGTAAGTAGCACCAGCATTGAACAAGAAAGCGTCGTAATCGACCGAGCCGCCGGGAATTGAATCGGCCGAAGTCGCTGTCCCATTAAGAATAGCGATCTGTTGCGCCGCGCCAACAAAGTCGCCAACTTCCGTTTTGGTGTACTGATAGCGCACGCCGCCATTGAAGGTAAGACGATCCGTTGCTTCATAGGAGGCCTCTGCGAAGCCAGCGAAGGTGGTAACGTCAATCTTGGGATAAAGGCCCGTGACGCCTGCAGTCTGGAAATCCATCGCACCGCTCTGCAAGGCCTTGCTCATATCGAAGATGTGTTGGTTTGAAGAAAGCGAATCCCTGTCAGCATCAACACCATAGGTAATGCGCAACCCGTCAAGCGGCTCCGAGATGAGTGCGGCCTTCATGCCGTAATAATCCGTATCCTGCGCGCTGCCATAAAAGTAGGTCGAGCTTGGGAACGGATGGAAATTGATCTTTTCGCTGCGATAGAAGCCTTGCAAGAGCAACTGCTGGCCGAAAAAGTCATTGTCCGTATAAGTCGCATTAAACATGGATCGGCGCGTGCGTGGATTGAAATCCGAATTGTAGCCGTCCCGTGTTTCGATGAGGCTTGGATTGCGCAGCCCAGCGAGAAATTGCCCAAAGTAGACGCTATAATCGGATTTCTGTTCCGAATTAAAATATTGTCCGCTCACCTCCAGCCGTCTATCCGGGTCAAACTGGAAGCCCGCACTGCCCATAAGATCGATGCGCCGGTTAAAAGCGGTCGAGGTTTGGGTAATATCTGGCACGACCATTGTGCCGTCAGCGTCGTAAAACGCGCCGCTGCGATTGCCCGCGAGCGACAAGCGGGCGTCCCATGCCTCGCTATTATACTTGACAGCAGCAGCGCCGTTGCGATCCAAGTCATTGCCAGCGCGGAACCCGCTTTCTATGCCAGCCGTAACTTCGCCATGCAAACCGTCCGGCGCGTTCTTACCTTTCTTGGTGATAATATTGATGATACCGCCGGTGGCATTGCCGCCATAGAGTGAAGTCGCACCAGAAAGAACTTCAATCCGCTCAATGTTGAATGGGTCGATAGAATCAAACTGACGGCTCAGTCCACGGGCGGAGTTCATCGATATTCCGTCGATGAGCACCAAAGCCGTGCGTCCGCGCAGGTTTTGCCCATACGAAGTACGAGCCCCTTGGCTGGCCGGATCAAAACTCGGTATTTCCTGCGCCAGAATCTGCTGAATGGTTTCGCCGGAACGTGCGCGCATCTGGATCTGCTGCTCGTCAACGACATAGACAGTGCGAGCCGTCTCTGAAATCTGTTGCCCACCGCGACTACCCGTAATCGTGATGGCGTTCAGTACCGTTCCTTTATTGGTCTCGGCATCTACTTCGGTCGCGGTCTGCGCCAATGCCTGTGCGGCAACGCTGCCGGTCGCAACCAGAGCGGCAACCGAAATCCCGAGATATTTGTTATGCATGAATTTCTCCAAGGACATGAGCGACACGATTTCCGCCAGCTATCCAGTATTTTATAAACAGGACTATTCTCGTCATGTTTAATTTATTAAAAGACAGATAGCTTGGAGATGAGCGAACCGGAAATGGATTGAAGCGAACCTTGAAGGGCTTTTGCATTGAATACGATGGGAAGCGTTAAACCGGTAAAATTTGGCAGCACGGCTTCAAGGGCGACAGATGGGCTAAAGCCGTGCCTCAAGATATTGCGAGACATGATGGGCATGCCATCTGTATTGCCGGCGCGGGGTGATCTGTCACAGGTACGCGGACTATTTTGGAACCATGCGTTACTGGTGCTGACCACGATTTATTTTCCGCTGGTCCGCACACGTCTGTCGGCACCCGGTTCTCGGGATGCGGGCATCGTAATTTTGCGCGCAATGAGTGGCCCGGTACACGTGGAGGAAGGACAGACCCGGCTCGATCTCGCAAAAGGCGAAGCCATTTTCATGCCATCGGATGTGCCGCTCTCGCTAATCCTTCCCGATGGTGGGCGTCTGGACTGCGCTTATCTGCCATCGGCAGCGATCTCCAAGATGAAAGCAGAAGTTTCAAATTTGTTTTGGCAACCACTTCCTATCACCTATTTACCTTTTCAATTGCTGGTAACCTATGCAGGTTATCTTTTGCAGCAAGACTATCAGACGGAAAGTGATGCCGAGATTATGGTCAATCACTTTTATGAATTGCTACCCATATTGGTAGCAAATTTGCAGGCACGGAATACAAAGCAGACCCTGACCGGACGAATGGGAGCTGTAAAAGACCGGATTGACGCCCGGGTCGTAGATGCTGGCTTCTCGATAATGGAGCTAGCCCAGTCCGAGGGGATAACTCCCCGTGCTATCCAAAAGCTATTTAAAAGAGAGAACACGACATTCTCGCGTTATCTGCTTGAGCGCAGGCTTGATATGGCACGGTCTGCGATACTGCATGGGGATGTATCCGCCATAGCGAAGATTGCATATGGTTCAGGATTTGACGACCCAGCCTATTTCAGCAGAGTGTTTCGCAATTTTTACGGCGTCAGCCCGTCTGCCTTGAGGCGTCAAATCGCTCGCAGCATATCGGGGTGACGATTAAACGGTCGCAACCCCACCCTTGCGTTTGTTCAGAGACATGGCTGCGTTTGAGTTCAAACCAGCCATGTCTTCGTTCCGAGCGCATTCGCTACAATCGTTGCTGTACGAATGCGGACACTCCAGCTTGGACTCCATACTCGCTCGCATTTGCTTGTATGTATGTCCAGTCTGGAGTTAGCCCTTAGTAATGGACCGACAGTGAGTCGATCAGTGTAGCCTTGGGTGGGGCGAACTTTGTCAGATTTATTCCCTCAACGGCGGAACGATATTCTTCCACGCTAGGCGTACGGCCAAGGATCGCCGACAACACTACCAGAGGGGTGGAAGCGAGAAGCGATTCACCCTTCTTTTCCGCAGTATCTTCAACGACGCGGCCCTGGAACAGGCGGGTTGAGGTCGCGAGAACCGTATCGCCCTTTTCGGCCTTTTCCTGGTTGCCCATGCAGAGGTTGCAGCCCGGGCGCTCGAGATAGAGAATGTTCTCGTATTCGGTGCGGTTTGCCGTTTTCGGCTTCAGATCATCGAATTCAAAGCCCGAATACTTCTGCAGGATTTCCCAGTCACCTTCGGCCTTCAGCTCGTCGATGATGTTGTAGGTCGGCGCAGCAACAACAAGCGGTGCCTTGAACTCGACCTTGCCCTGTTCCTTTTCGAGATTCTTGAGCATCTGGGCAACGATCTTGATGTCGCCCTTGTGGACCATGCACGAACCAACGAAGCCGAGGTCTACCTTCTTGGTGCCGCCGTAGTAGGAAACCGGACGGATCGTATCGTGGGTATAGCGGCGCGAAACGTCGGCATTATTGACGTCCGGGTCAGCGATCATCGGTTCGTTAATCAGGTCCAGATCGACGACGACCTCTGCAAAATACTTCGCATTATCGTCTGGTTTCAAAGCTGGCTTTTCGCCCGAACGGATTTCCGCGATGCGGGTATCCGCCTTATCGATCAGGCCCTGCAACGTGCGGGCAGCATTGTCCATACCCTTGTCGATCATGATCTGGATACGCGACTTGGCGATTTCCAACGACTCGATCAACGTCTCATCCTCGGAGATACAGATCGACGCCTTGGCCTTCATTTCGGCCGTCCAGTCGGTGAAGGTGAAGGCCTGATCGGCAAGCAGTGTGCCGATATGCACTTCGATAATGCGGCCCTGGAAGACGTTGTCTCCATGCTGCTTGAGCATCTGCGCCTGTGTGGCATGGACCACATCGCGGAAATCCATATAGGGCTGCATCGTGCCCTTGAAGGTGACCTTGACCGACTGGGGAATCGGCATGGTCGCTTCGCCGGTGGCGAGCGCCAGCGCTACGGTGCCCGAGTCTGCGCCAAAGGCGACGCCCTTCGACATGCGAGTATGGCTGTCACCGCCGATAATAATCGCCCAGTCATCCACGGTGATGTCATTCAGCACCTTGTGGATGACGTCCGTCATCGAATGATAGACGCCCTTCGGGTCACGCGCGGTGATAACGCCGAAATTGTTCATGAAAGACATCAGCTTAGGGATATTGACCTGAGCCTTCTTGTCCCAGACAGACGCCGTATGGCAGCCCGACTGATAAGCACCGTCCACGAGTGGCGAGATGGTCGTCGCCGCCATCGCTTCAAGCTCTTGCGCGGTCATCAGGCCGGTCGTGTCTTGCGAACCAACGATGTTGACCGTCACGCGCACGTCGGAACCGGCATGCAATACCTTGCCAGGCGTTACGCCAACGGCGTTGCGATTGAAGATCTTCTCGACAGCCGTCAGGCCCTGACCTTCAACCGAGAGTTCCTTGTTCGGAGCAAATACCGGCGTTGCCTCGACACTAAGCGTCTGGGCCGCAAATGTCTGCAACTTCTTGCCGAAGACGATAGCATAGGAGCTGCCCGCCTTCATGAATTCCATTTTCTGCGGTGTGAACGAGGAAGCGACATCGACCAGCTCGTTTCCAGCTTCGTCGCGCAGCTTCTTGTTCTTGGCGTCGATCTTCAGAACGGTACCGGTTTCAACCGAGAACTTCTGTTCCAGGATCGGGTTGCCGTCATTATTGAGGATCGGCTTGCCGTTCTCGTCGAGCTTCTTGACCCAGTTCTTCAGGTTGATACCGATGCCGCCGGTGACGTCGACGGTGGTTGCGAAGATCGGCGAAATGCCGTTGGTGCCAGCGACAACAGGAGCGAAGTTGACGAAAGGCACATAGGGACTCGCCTGTTTGCCGGTCCACAGTGCCACGTTGTTCACACCGGACATGCGCGACGAGCCGACGCCCATCGTGCCTTTTTCGGCGATCATCATCACACGCTTGTCAGGATGCTGCTTCTGAAGCGCTACAATTTCCTGCTGTGCTTCAGGCGTGATCATGCACTGACCATGAAGCTGACGGTCGGAGCGCGAGTGCGCCTGGTTGCCCGGGGAAAGAAGGTCGGTCGAGATATCGCCTTCTGCGGCGATGAAAGTCACGACCTTGATTTCGTCTTCAACGTCCGGAAGCTTCGTGAAAAACTCTGCCTTGGCATAGCTTTCGAGAACGTCCTTGGCGACGGCATTGCCAGCCTTATAGGCATCGCGCAGGCGGAACATGTCAGCGTCGTAGAGGAAGACCTGGGTCTTCAAAATCTCACCGGCCTTCACGGCAATCGCGGCATTGTCGCCAAGCGTGATGTCGAGCAGCACTTCGACCGAAGGCCCGCCCTTCATGTGCGACAGAAGTTCGAGGGCAAATTCGGGTGTGATTTCAGGAACGGCGGTTTCACCGAGCACGATTTTCTTCAGAAACGCAGCCTTGGCGCCAGCAGCACTCGTCGTGCCCGGCAGCGTGTTGTAGATGAAGAAATGCAGGGCATCTTTCCGATATTCGCTGCCAGTGTCCTCAATCAGCGCGATGATTTCACTGGTTAGCCTGCCATCGTCAATCGGCTTGGGAGCAAGCCCTTGATTTTTTCTGCTTTCGATTTCAGCCAAGTAATCCAGATAAAGATTCATCGCAATTCCAACATCATGAGGCTTGAGGTGCCGAAATGCACCGCTACTGAACGATATTTCTAATCGACCGGGGTTTGAGTACGCCAACACGGGCCGCATGACAAGATACTGAATTTCAATAAAACTAGTGTTTATTAGTCAAGTTTTATCGACTAAAAGCGAGATCAGACATTCTCTATTGGACTGGATTCATGGAAACCGAAGAATTCACCCCACTTGGCTTTTCTGATCTGACCAGTGACGAAGCATTTATTGTATCCGCTTTTAGATACTGGCAATCTTCCGGCTCGACGTCGACGGAAGCAGAAAGTAACTTGGCCGACATGCTGAAATATGATCGGCTGCACAACGGTCTCTTTTTGTTGTTCGACCTATTCAGAATGCTTCCAGACCAATATAGCCGACACCAGACGACCGACAGCGCCCTTTTGACATCGGTTGAGGAGGACTTGCTGGAGGAAATCGGTTCCTTTAACGCCAAGTCGAAGCGATGCGTCCAAGCGTTTCAGCAAGTCATGGAACAAGCAGGTACAACTGTTCGGCCCCCGTCGGAGATTCCACGTTCCGGTTACGACCAGCTTGTAGAGATTATTGATCGAAAAGCGGCGAAGGTATTCGACGCACTTTACCCAGGCTATCTTGCGAACTGAATGCAAAAACAGGAGCGCCCCCGCCCCCGACAAGGACGATATACGGCCTCAATTCTTCGTGATTCAGCGCCCACGCTGAACTGATATTCAGTCATCGGGCAAATTTCAGCTTGGCCGCGGACCCGTATAGCGGGATTGCGGTCTGATAAGCCTTCCCGTGCGTTCCTGCTCCAGTACATGCGCAGTCCATCCCGCCATACGACCGGCAGCGAACACATTGGTAAAACTGTCGCGCGGGAAACCGACCGTTTCGAGCACCAGTGCAGTATAAAACTCCACATTGGTTTGCAAAGGACGAAGCGGCTTTTTCTCCTTCAGAAGAGCCAATGCGGCCTCCTCCACTTTGCCCGCGAAAGAAATGCGCGCGGAGCCATCGTTCAGGATAGACAGGGCCCCCTTTAATACGTCGGCTCTCGGGTCACGAACCCGGTAAATACGGTGGCCGAAGCCCATCAGGCGCTCCCCGCGAGCCAGCGCATCCTGCAACCACGGCTCGATATTTGCATCGGTTCCAATCGCATCCAGCATATCAAGCACCGGGCCCGGTGCTCCGCCATGGAGCGGTCCCTTCAAAGCGCAGAGCGCACCGACAACTGACGAAAAAAGGCCGGCTTCCGTCGAGGCAATCACACGGGCCGTGAAGGTGGAGGCATTGAGCCCGTGATCGGCAACCGTAGTCATGTAAGTATCGAGCGCCCGTACCTTCTCCGGCGAAGGCTGCACACCGGAGAGCATCCGCAGGAAATCTGCCGAATGGGCGAGTGAGCTATCAGGCGCAATCGGCGCAAGTCCCTGCTTGTTGCGAATGATTGCTGTGGCAAAGACCGGGACGGCTGCAACAGCAATAATGTGATGTGGTCTTTTTTCATCATCCGGCAGCGACGATAGGAGAAGGCGAAGTGCCTCCACGGCAGAGAGGTGCGAAAGAGCTGGAAGCAAAGGCTGCATCAGTTCAAAGACGCGTTGCCTTGCTATGCCCAGTTGGTCGCGAATGTCCCGTGCAGTGACGATTGGCGAGGTTTGCTCCTTCCAAAATAATTCCAACACCTGCTCGAAGGACCAGTCAGCCAGTTCCGCTAGGTGATGGCCTCGAATGACCAGTTCGCCTGCCTGTCCGTCCACATGGCTCAGCATGGTTTCCGCCGCGACAACATCATCAAGGCCTGGAGCCGAAGCCTGGCGAACAATAGCAGGGGTTGCGGACATGTCATTCTCCTCGGTTCAATGCGAATACAGTTGAGGATGCCGCCGTGTGTATATATGGTCAATCTTGATTCATATAATCAATACGAGATCAGAATGCAGTATCCCGACAAGTTCATGACTGCCGATCGCGCTTCAGTCGAGCTTGGTATCAGCCGGGCAACACTTTATGCCTATGTGAGCCGTGGACTGATCCGCACAAGCAGTGCTTCGGATGACCCTCGCCGCAAACTCTACAGCGCACATGACATTGAGTTACTGAAGAAAAGGAAGGCCGTTGGACGGCGTCCGGGACGGGTAGCTGCCAACGCGCTTGATTGGGGACTGCCTGTTCTGGAGTCGGCCATTACCGAAATCGCGGAAGGCGCCTTGCGCTATCGCGGTCATAGCGCTCTTGATCTGTCCCAAAAAGCGACCTTGGAAGAGGTGGCGTGTTTGCTATGGAATTGCAGCGAAGCTGATCCATTTACCGATCCGAAGGCTTCTCCTCCGTCATGGCCACAGTCGGTTTTAGACCTCGCCAGAAATCTGCCGCTGACAGAACGATGTCAGACACTTCTTCCCCTTGTGGAAGCCGGTCGCCTTACCGCATGGCGGCGCGACAACCGGCGTCTATGGTCTGGCGCTGCGGTCATATTGCGGGCTGTCGCCGGAGCCTGCACCTCAAGCCAGCCGAATACCCAGCCGGCTCACCTGTTTCTCGCCAATGCCTGGCAAACGGATGCTCTGGGTGCTGATCTGATCCGTCGCGCACTGGTTCTACAAGCAGATCACGAGCTTAATGCATCGGCATTTGCCGTGCGGGTTGTTGCTTCAACGGGCGCTTCTCTGGGTGCATGCCTGAATGCAGGGCTTTCTGCGCTGAGTGGTCCCTTGCATGGTGGTATGACCAGCCTTGTTGAGCTGCTATTCGATGAATTGGATCAGAATAGCGACATAGAACGGGTAATCGAAGAACGTTTGCGTCGGGGTGAAACCATTCCCGGCTTTCATCATCCGCTCTATCCGGATGGTGATCCACGCGCAACAGGCCTGCTCCCCCATCTTCCGCCGAATGCACGGCGTGACGAACTTCTGCAAGTAATGAATGACACCGCCGGGCAATTGCCCACCTGTGATGTGGCACTGGTGAGCCTACGGCGAAGTCTCAATTTGCCTCGCGGCTCCGCACTGGCAATTTTTGCCATTGCTCGGACTGTTGGCTGGATAGCTCATGCCCTGGAACAGAAGCTGGACGACAAACTCATCAGGCCCCGCGCGCGCTATGTCGGACAATAACGGCAGAAGATTAGACCAGCATCCGTTCCAGTTCCGGGAGCAAGCATCCACCTCCATGCCCAGTGTCAACTGTTCAGCAAAGACACTGATTGCTAACAATCATTTTGTTTCAGCACCATCGTCCATCAGAGTTTTAGTGTGCCAACAACCTGTCGGCAAATCGGGCGACTATGCGACGTCTATACTGTGCGGGCGTGCAACCAAGCACGCGTCGGAAGACTGTACAGAAAGCCGCCTCTGACAAATACCCGACGGAGAACCCAATATTTCTTACATTGGTCTCCGTGGATTGGAGCAAATCCGCAGCAAGCTGCATTCGCCAACTCGTAAGATAATCAAGCGGGGTTTGACCGACCACTTCGCGAAAGCGAACGGCAAAAGTCGTTCTGGACATGTTGGCAATCCCGGCAAGCTCTGCAACCGTCCAGCGGCTTGCAGGCTCGGCATGCATGGCAGCAATCGCACGGTAGAGCCGTTTATCGGCGAGCGCTCCCAGCCAACCGTTATGTTCATCTGAAGAATCCAGCCAGAGCCGCAATACTTGCAAGAGCATGATATGGGCTAGGTGCTCGGTCATCAGCGCACTGCCAGGCGAGTTCTGGGCCAATTCCAACACGAGCTGTTCAAGTGACCATCTAAGTACACCGGCCGGTCTGGACGACCCGCGAATGTGGATTACCGCCGGCAAAGATGCAAATAGCTGATCAAAGCGCTCTTTCTCAAAAGTGAAGCGTCCGCCGATCAGAGAAAAATCACCACCACCATTATATGTGGCCACCCCATTTTCAGCACCGTCATAAATCGACGCTGCCTCAATCGCTGGCAGTCCGAGCTTGTTTGTCGCAACAACGGGATAGCCGCGTGTAAGCAGCACACAATCCCCGGCCTCAATCCAACGTGGCTCCACCTCACCCTCGACAGTAAGCCAGCAGCAGCCCTTCATTGCCGCGTTAAATTTTATGCCTTCATGGGCGGGAAAACTGATTGCCCAGTCTCCACCCGCCTCAAGGCCCACACTCAGCGTGCCTTTGGGCTTCAGTAAAGAAAGCGCATTGGAGAGAGGGTCCATACCTGAAATCCGAACGATCTAGTAACAAACCAGTACTTCTTAACATGGATTGTTCAGTTGGCACCTCTTATTTTTGTACAAGCCATTCCGGGCAAGCAACATCTATTGGAGAGCAAACATGACAGATCACCAAAAACCGCTTCATTCCGGCTTCAACGCAGACAGTTCAACAATGGATGTCATTTCTGGCGTTGACCTCTCAGGCAAGCGTGCAATCGTAACCGGAGGACACTCGGGTCTTGGCCTCGAAACAACCATAGCCCTGTCGAAAGCTGGCGCCGCTGTGACCGTTGCATCCCGCAACGTCAAGGAAGCACGCACTGCGACCGGTAACATTCCGAAAGTCACGGTCGAACAACTCGATCTGTCGGATTTGCAGAGCGTCCAGGCCTTTGCTGAAAAAGTCCTCAAGGAAGGCGAGCATATCGATATTCTCATCAACAATGCTGGCGTCATGGCTGCGCCCGAAACACGGGTTGGTCAAAACTGGGAAATGCAGTTCGCAACCAACCACCTTGGCCATTTTGCGCTGGCAAACCACCTGTGGCCGGTTTTGTCCGGTGGTGCACGCGTCATTTCGGTCTCTTCAGCCGGGCATCACTTCTCGCCGATCCGATGGTATGACCTTAATTTCGCAGATGGTTATGATAAATGGGTTGCTTATGGTCAGTCCAAAACGGCCAATGCACTTTTTGCTTTGGAGCTGGACAATCTTGGACGCGAAGAAAGCGTTCGAGCCTTTTCGCTGCATCCCGGAAATATTGTTACCCCACTGCAACGACATCTGACGATGGAAGAAATGCTGGCAGCCGGCTGGATCGATGCCGATGGAAATCCACTTATTCCACTCAAGTCACCCGAACAAGGCGCCGCGACGGCCGTTTGGGCAGCAACAACGCCGCAACTTGACGGTCTTGGTGGCCTTTATTGCGAAGATTGTGACGTGGCCATTCGCGCCAATGATACGACGCCGCCTTTGGTAGGCGTGAAAGCCTATGCGACCGACACGGACGAGGCGAAACGTCTTTGGAGAGTCTCAGCCGAGCTCACAGGTGTTAACGCTTTTGCAAAGGGCTAGCGCAGTTTGTGTCAGCTTACGCGCTGAACACAAACAAGAACCCTATACATAAGATCATTGCGGCACGTGGTAAGGCGCCGCGATGGATCGGCACCAGACCTATCCCTGAACCAGAAGCCAAACAAGCTTCGATAGCGCACATGTGCCTGCATTTCATTCTAGCCGCCCAAAACAGTCACCCCGACGCGAAACCCGAAACCGGAAACACAGATGAAAGAAAGAAACATTGCGATATCCAGTATGTTCTTCATGCTGGGACTATGCTTTGGCAGCTGGAGTTCTCGTATTGCATCGGTCAGAGACGCGCTTTCGATGTCGGATAGTATGCTTGGAAGCGTGCTCTTCGCATTGACGATAGGCTTGTTGATCTCGCTGCCGGTATCAGGATGGGCTATTGCAAGGATTGGGAGCAGGCTTGTCGGCGTAGCGACGATCATTATGATCGCTGTCCTGCTTGCCCTAGTACCGTTTATCACAAGCATCGCCCAGCTCGTGGTTGTAGTATTTGCTTTTGGCTTTTCATACAGCGCCGTCAATGTTTCGAATAACACGCAAGCCAGCATCATGGAGAGGTTGAGTGGCGAAACGAAACTACCATTCTTTCATGGCCTATGGGGACTGGCGGGCTTCGTCGGCGCAGGCATCGGCGCTTTGACACTAGGTCAAGGCATCAGCATGTCCCAGCATTTCAGTCTGATATCAACCATTGCGATTGTCTCTGCCTTTGCTTGCTGGCGTTATCTCTACAATGAACCATCCCTCGAAACGGCTGGAAATGCTTTCGCAATACCGGACAGATCTCTCTTAAACTATGGCCTGATCGCCTTCTTTGGCATGGCATGTGAGGCGATTATGTATGACTGGAGTACCGTCTACTTTCACGATGTAGTGGCACCCGACCAACGCTATGTGGGCCTCGGCTTCGCAATGTTCATGGGTGCAATGACAGTCGGGCGGCTGTTTATCCTCAACAAGTTCGTTAATCGGTTCGGCATAAAGAGAACGCTACAATGGAGCGGTGCGTTAACGCTTGCCGGATTCGCAACCGCTGTCGCTTTTCCAACTCTTATACTGTCAATTATCGGCTTCTGCCTCGCGGGGATCGGTATCAGTGGCGTCATTCCGTTGGTGGCTGGTGCTGCCGCCAGATCGTCGAACATGGCACCAAGCTCTGCGATAGCATCGGTTCTGACCATCGGTTTTGCCGGGCAAGCAAAATCCCGGAATAGCGTCGAAAGCACGATGACCACTAGGTGTGGCGTGCGATCGCCAAATCTTGATTAACTCCGCTCAAGTTTGATTGAAAGAACCATCATGAGTCAAAATCAATCCGGCCAAAGCCACTTCCCGTTTTCTTTTTGCTCGTGCCAAGGGAAAACAAAACCACTCCCATCGCTGAATCTTAGCTTCATTTATAAGCACACAGAGGACAATGCCCGCGGCGATCGATGGCGTTTCTTTAAAGCATGGCGGGCGAATCCGCTGCAAATTGCTGCGCTCGCACCCTCTGGCGCGGCTCTCGCTCGGATAATTATCAGTGAGCTCTCACCTGAGACTGGAAGAGTTCTCGAGCTGGGCCCGGGAACCGGAGTATTCACGCGCGCAATCCTGGCGCGAGGGATCAGCGAAGCCGACTTGACATTGGTCGAGTATGAAGAGGCGTTCGCCACCCTACTGACGGATCGATTTCCAGAGGCTGTCGTACTCCAGATGAGCGCAGCTTCTCTGATGGGTGATCCGCGTTTTCAGCAATCGGACTTTGGGGCCGTGATCAGCGGTCTACCGCTGCTTTCGATGTCATCACGCACCGTATTGAAAATACTTAGAGGCTCTTTCGCGGCACTGAAAGACGACGGGGCGTTTTTCCAGTTCACCTATGGCCCGGTTTGCCCCGTACCCCGCAGATTATTGGATCGGTTAGGCTTGAAGGCAACGCCCATCGGCGGCACATTTGCAAACATTCCGCCTGCCCGTGTTTACCGGATCTCGAGACGTTCTATCCGCAGCAATCCATAGCAACATCACTGCGTCTGAATTCAGGCGCGATGCCATAACTCCACGCAGGAAAAATTGCGTTACGATGAGTTGGCATCATGGAAATCTATGCATAACGGCCGACCGCATCAGACCAATCTCGCCCGCTTTTAATAATAAAAGCGGCTGAACACATACGATTAGATATCCGCTTTCCGTCGCCAATTGTGAACCATAATATACTTAATTATTTGATGATTTTCTCATTATATAAAGAAATTTTGATCGTACTTGAATATAGAATAATCCGATAAACAGAAATAAGTTAGTTTTCTTGTTTAATAGTTTCAATCAATACATTCGAAAAACTTTCGTTAATCTCGCGCAAAAAGATGATAAATTCAGTCAAGATAAGTTGACGATATCGCGCCGCGGCTATATGGTTTGATGAACAGTCTGTCACGCTGCAGCGTGAACAACACATTGAATTGATTTATTTGGCTGGCTTTGCTGATGCGGGGCCTTCTGGAGAGGATTTGTTTGTCGTGACCAGACTCCGCCGTCAGTGTAGCTCTCTTAGTCCGCTCACCTGTTACCTATTGCAAACAACATCAGTCTTGGCGGCCACTTTGGCAATGGGCAGTGCTGCCTTTGCTCAGAATAGTTCCGGCAATACGACTCAACTTGCCCCCATCATCATTGAGAACAGCGGTGACATCGGCGGCGTTAGCGAAGATAATTCTACCGTCATGGCCAAGCAGAGCCGTGGCGCTACCAAGATTGCGACGCCTATTCTCGAAACGCCTCGTGCTGTATCCGTCATCACGCAGAAAGAGCTGGAAGAGCGCGCCACCAATAGCATTGTTGAGGCTGTAAACTATACTGCGGGCGTAACCACTGCGTCTACCGGCTTTGATCCCCGCTATGATGTCATTATGTTGCGCGGTCAGATCCTGTCACTCAATGGCGATTTCCGCGACGGGCTGCGCCAATATTATGTCAATTATGGCAACTTCCCGACAGAGCCCTATTCGCTCGAGCGCGTTGAGGTCATCAAGGGGCCGGTGTCCGTGCTCTATGGTGCCGGTTCTCCTGGCGGCATCATCAACAAGATATCCAAGAGCCCAACAGAAGAAACGTTCCGTGAAGTCGGCGTGCTCTACGGCACCCAAAGTCGCGCGCAGGCAACATTCGATTTTGGCGGACCGGTTAGCGAAGACAACAACAATTTCCTATATCGCTTCACCGGTCTCGCACGGGCTGGCGAAACCAATTTCGACATTGCCGATGACCGCTATATGTTCCAGCCATCCTTCACCTGGAAACCGGACGCTGCCACATCGCTCACGGTTTATGGACTGATACAATCTGACGAATCTGACGCCAGTCCGAGTGCTGTCGTCACACCAAGCGGGCAGGTTCTCGATATTCGCGCCAGCGATCCGAAGTACGATTATCAGAAAGTGCGGCAACAGCAGGTTGGCTATCGTTTTGAACACGAATTCGACAATGGCCTGACCTTCCGGCAGCATGCGCGCTACTCACATATGGATTTACGCGCGCGTTATCTCAGCATCTATAGCTGGACTGACACAATTGCCCATCGCGGCGCGACCGCGCTTAAAGATGAAGCGAACATTTTTCAGATCGATAATCAGCTCGAAGCCAAGTTCGACACCGGGCCTCTTTCGCATACCATGCTGTTCGGGCTGGATTACACAAACCTGTCGTCATCCTTCGGCTACGGGATAGGAGCAGTCGATCCCGCTTTCGATCTGGACATTTCCAACCCTCAATACGGGCTAACGGGCGCAACGCCTGACTTCAATTACTCTCTGCTGGACATGGACCTGCGCCAGACCGGCATTTATGCCCTTGACCAGATCGAAGTGGACCGATGGCGTTTCACACTGGGTGCGCGCCAAACCTGGGTAAACCAGAAGCGCAATACCACCTATGTCAGCTCGGGAACACAAGACAGCCAGGACGTCGACGATACTGCAACATCGGTACAACTGGGCGCGCTCTATTTGTTCGATAACGGCATCGCGCCCTATGCAAACTATTCGACATCTTTCGATCCGGTCACACAGCGCTCGGCATCGGGAGACACGTTGAAGCCAACAACAGGCGAGCAATACGAAGTCGGCGTGAAGTATCAGCCTCCCGGAACAGATATCCTTCTATCCGCCGCCGCCTATCATATCGTGGAGCAGAACAAACCACAGTTGGTCGATCCCCTCACACTGTCCTATCAATCGCTGGGCGAAGTCACCACGAAAGGGTTGGAACTCGAAGCGAGAATGGCAATCTCGTCCGGGCTCGATATCATTGTTGCCTATACGCTGAGTGAGTCAGAAATCACTGAAGGTGAGAACTCAGGCAACGAGGTTGCCGTGCGGCCACGTCACACCGCGTCGCTCTGGTCCAACTATACATTTGATGAAGGATCTGTAGTCAGGGGTCTCAGCCTCGGTGCCGGCCTGCGCTTCAACAGCAAAAGCTATACTGACAATGCCAACACCGACAAGAATCCGTCGGCGCTCTATGTCGATGCAGGCATGACCTACGACTTCGGTGCCATCAACCATGATCTTGACGGTCTGACAGCCGCTGTCAACGTGCGCAATATTGCCGATCGTCGCCTCGATGTCTGCGAAAGCGGCTTTTGTTATCTCAGTCAGGGCCGCAACGTGACAGGCTCTCTTAAATACCGTTGGTAAGGTGTGATGGCGACATCTGTACAGGCTTTTGGGCGCGCTCCTTCTGTGACGGTTCGGGATCCCCACGTGCTGGACAAGGCGATTGACGAGCGCTTCGCCTATTGTCGAGGCAAGATACTCCTCGCCGCTCCAGAAGAAACGGAAACCATTCCATGCAGCGATCTGACCGATGCGACCGTGTTCGACAGTGTCATAGAGCGTTTCGCATCTTTGTTTCCAGGTGGCGATCGTCGTGCGGTTATTTCAATGTGGACGATGTATTATTTCAGCGTCGTTTCTATCTCACCGACAGTGCTGCGGCTCGTTCATGGAAAACATCTGCCTCTGAATCTGAACAGTAGCGCAGTGGTATGTACACCTGCCAACGCGGCTCCCACCGCAATTCTGCTCGACAATCCCGGTGAAGAAGGAACCGCCGCAAACCGTACCGCAGACCTCCTTGCGCTGATGCGGGATCATATAGAACCGCTGATTGAGGCTATCTGCTCCAATGCAAAGGTCGCGCCAAAACTTCTATGGAACAATGTCGCGGGCTATTATTCCTGGATTGTCGATGAGGTCGCGCATCATGTCGACCCAGTCCTCGGCGTTGCCGGACGAATGCTACTCGACGAACCACTATGGCCGGACGGCGGAAAGAACCCTATGTATGGCATGATGCGCACGACAAGCCCGTCATGCGGCGACGCCTTCAAACAACGTAAAATCTGCTGCTTGCGTTATAATCTTCCCGGCGTGGCTGGCTGCGGGCAATTGTGCCCGCTGCCCAATGGCCGTCACTAATCTCTTGTCTCAGGCGAAATACTGACCACCATTCACCGACAGCGTGGAGCCGGTGATGAAGCCGGCTGCATCAGAAGCAAGAAACAACACACAACGTGCAATCTCGTCGGGTGTCGCCAGACGGCCTGCCGGGATTTGCGGCAGGATGTGATCGTTCATGACGTTCTCGGGAACCTGCCTGACCATCTCCGTACCGACATAACCGGGGCATACGGCGTTGACCGTTATGCCTTTCCCCGCCCCTTCCTGAGCCAGAGCTTTGGTGAAACCCAGATCACCAGCCTTGGCTGCCGAATAGTTCACCTGCCCCATCTGGCCCTTCTGACCGTTGATGGACGAAATATTGATAACGCGCCCGAAACTGCGCTCACGCATCCCCTGCCAGATCGGATGTGTCATATTGAAAAGCCCACCAAGATTGGTGCTGATAACCTCATGCCACTCACCCGGTGTCATCTTGTGGAACATGCGGTCGCGTGTAATACCGGCATTGTTGACAAGAACGTTGATGACACCCAACTCCTGTTCAACCTTTTTGATCCCCTCTTCACACGCAGCGTAGTCGCAAACATCCCACTGATATGTCGGAATACCCGTCTTCTGAGAGAATGAAGCTGCGGCGTCGCTGTCGCGAATATAGGTCGCTGCAACATTATAGCCCGCTTCCTGCAAAGCTATTGATATGGCGGCTCCAATTCCGCGCGTACCTCCGGTTACCAAAGCGACTTTACGCATTTTGCTTTCTCCAGATTGTTGTCAACTCGGATGTGTGAAGGCGGCTAGTTGCGCACTCAGACTGAACGCCTGCGCTGTAGCAGGAGAACCAGCAACAGTGGCGTTCCAATCAATGCTGAAACAAGGCCAGCCGGTATCTGATAGGGAAATGCGATCATTCGACCAATCCAGTCGGCAAGAACCATCAGTCCGGCACCGGCCAGCGCGGCGCCCAGCACTTGCGGTACAGCCCGACGCAAGCCGAGCTCTCGCGCGACATGAGGTCCCATCAATCCGATAAAGCTCAAAGGTCCGACCACAAGTGTTGCCGCACTTGTCAGAAAAGCCGCCAGCGTTAACAGCGCCGAACGAGCGACTACCACATGAACACCCACCGACTGCGCCACCACTGGTCCGAGCGGTAACATGTCGAGCCATCGACGCATCACCAGTGCCAACAACAAGCCCGCGAGTCCGATCCCGGTCGCCGTAAGCGCCATTGGAGTTTCGATAAGATAGGTCGAACCGCTCATCCATTGCAGCAAGATAATGGCGCGCGGATCACCGCTGGCTGCAATGATACCGACGGCAGCGTCAAGCATGGCTGTAAGCGCGATGCCGGTTAGCAGAACCCGCTCAGGCGCGAAACCGGAACGCAATCCAAGCACAATGATGATGACCAGCACAATCAGAGCACCAATCGCCGCAAAGCCGATTTGGGCAAACAAGCCCATAACCGGTAGCATAAAGAGCGCCACAGCAACGCCCATGGTGGCACCGGCGGAAACACCCAGCACCTCCGGGCTTGCCATTTCATTGCCCGTCAACCGCTGAAGCAGTGTTCCCACGACGCCCAACATCAGGCCTGCTGCAAAAGCGCCTATCACCCGTGGAATACGATAAGGCAGAACTTCAGGCCACAAATTACTCCCTGTGAATGCCCAATTTCCGCCGGGTTCACGACCAAGGAAAAGTGCCAGCAATATCAAGACAAGCAGCAGCAGACTGACAAGCACCACCAGCCAAGACTTGACAGAGAGGGAACGTCCGGCTGCACCTCCCAACTCGGGCAACCCGCGATGCACAGCTTTCAGTCGGGGCACCAGCATCAGGAGCACAGGCGCCCCGAACAGAGCGGTGACCGCACCGGTTGGCAGAAAACCAGAGGATGCATTCGCCAATAGTTGCACCACTTCATCGGTCAGAAACAACAAGCCAGCGCCGACCAGCGGTGACCAGATAAGCTGGCTTTTCAGTGTGCGCGCTCCAGCAAGACGTGTGATCGCTGGAGCCACCAGACCAACAAAGCCAATCACGCCGACAGCGCTCGTGACCACCGCTGTCAAAGCCACGGCAAGGCAAATTGCAGCGATGCGCGCGTGTTTTACCGAAAGCCCAAGACCGCTTGCCCCGCTGTCTCCGAGTTCCATCAAGGCGAGTGGTCGCGCCATGATAAAGGTGATCAAGGACAAAGTGGCAACTTTTGGAATAAGCGATAGCGGAACCGACCAACTTTGCTGCGCCAGCGAACCGGCACCCCATATGAACAAACCCGACAAATAGCGGTCGTTCATCAGAATGAGGATGGAGGCAAGAGCACCGCACCACACACTGACGATCAGACCAGCCAGAATAAGCGCAAAGGGCGAAAAACTCCGCCGCGCACCGATGAGAAAAACGATAGCTGCGGCAAGAGCACTACCGATCAGCGCAACGCTGTCCCGGCTCAAACCCGCAAGCGTTGGAAATGCAAGCATGGTAACGACCAGTGCCAGATTGGCCCCCGCCGAAATGCCCAGCGTCGTTGGCGAAGCCAGAGGGTTACGCAGCACCTGCTGCAACAACGTACCTGCAAGTGCCAGTGCAGCACCACCTATCAACGCCGTCACCAGACGCGGTAATGTCGAATAGGCAAGCATGATAAATCGCGGATCGTAGTCTGCGCTACGCACGAACAATCTGGCTATGTCCGGGGCGATGCCATGCCATGCCAATAATCCGCCCGATAGCAGAAGGGCAAGGGCAATCAGTGGCGCCAAACCGTTTGATGATGAAGCAAGACGGATCATGCCTTACGCTCCAGTGCATTGACCAGAAGGTCCGCAAAACGTAACGCCTCCACCACCATGCCGAACATCAGAACGCCGGGCAAAACCGTATAACGGCCAGCTTTCACAAAGGGGAGTGAACTCCACAAGGGGCTTTCTTGCAGCCTTTCCATTATATCGGGAGGGACCAGCGGCTCGAAAGCGACCAGCCGCAAATTCTGGTCCATCAAGGCCAGTTGTTCAAGACCAATGGTTTCAAAGCCCCAATAGTTAGCGGCTCCGGTCCATGCATTCTTGAGGCCAATCCGACTCAAAACACTTTGATAAAGCCCGCCCCCGCCATAAATGCGGGCATGACGCATATCCACAAAATTGACCAGCGCCAACGGCGGAGCGTTCAACTGGGCAATCCGCGCGGAATAATCATCAAATTGTCGGTCGGCTCGTTCCAGAAAATCGCGAGCCTGTACTTCGCGTCCGAGCGTCACCCCCAGCGCCTCTGTCGCCGCGATAGAACGGGATAAGGCATCGCCACCCTCAGCATAAATGGTAAGTTCAAGTACCGGGCCGATAGCTTCCAGCTTCGGTTTCAGTGGCGCGAGAAACGGCGTGGTCAGAATGAGTGTCGGTTTGATACTCGCCAAAACTTCGAAATTGATCGCACTGGTAGCCCCCAGATCAGCAACGCCCGATGGCAGCTCCGGCTCAACCACCCATTTGTTCCAGTCGGCGCGCCCGGCAATCGCTAACGGTGCGACATCGAACGCCAGCATGGTGGATACCAGTCCATAATCCAGCGATACCACACGCTCCATCACCGGCTCGACATCCGCCCGGGCAGATGAACCGTTCGCCAGACACAGACCTACCGTAGCCTGAAGAAGACTACGGCGCGTCAGAAAGGAAAACGAAGCAAATTCAGACGTCATAGACAACAGTTCTTGGAACAATGGTTTGGTGATACGCGAAGTTCAATGCGATGCATTCAGTGGTTTGACAAAGAAGAGGCATGGATGATCCTCATGCCAAAGAGTGGGAAACGTCTCGGCCCGAATAAATCCACTTCTGTCATAGAAAGCGCGTGTCGCATCATATTGCGGCTCATCCTTCCCACGGGGTGCAAGCGTCTTCACAGTAAGGAGTTGGCAATTGGCTTCTCTAGCCACATGTTCAGCCGCAGCGAGCAACCGCCTGCCTATTCCTGCCCGGTGGTGTGACCGGCGCGAAGCAATGACCAGTATTTCCATGGCCGACGGCGGATGTTGCTTCAGCGCGACAAATCCCACGATATCATTGCCGTCCTTGCAGCCGAACATCGGCAGTTCTTCCACCGCCTCGGCACAGGCTTCGATCACCGCCGGTTCGTTGAACCAATCGGAGAGTTCCGACATGATATCGCGGCAAATCTGCCCCTTGTTTTCGACAATCTCTATTGCATCATGCATGGACGGCTCCCGTCTTTCGCGCATCGTTCTCAGGCATTCGTTCTGCGCCTGACAGGCATCTTCCGCTCGTCATTCGACCCAATAGCAGCCACACAGAGCCGATGTGCGTCCTTCAAAAGTCCGCAGACCAGTGCACAGGAAACTCCAGCCCGCTGGGCGATAACCTTTTGTGGAACTCCATCAAAATAATATTGCTCGTAAAACGCACGCGTGCGCGCCGGCATGATTTCCATGGCATGTCGAAAAGCCTGATATGCCTGACATTCGCGCACGTGCTCCTCAGGACTGCCATATTGCGCTATACATCCGCTGGTTGGTTCTTCGACAAAGAGGGCTCTTTCGAATTCGCGGCGGCGTACATAATCCGTAGCGAGATTTCTCACCATCCGCGTCACGTAGGAAGCTGGGCGCTCTACCTCTGATCCTAAAGGCGCGGAGATAAGCTGCAACATCACTTCCTGAACAATATCCTCCGCCACCGTTGCACTGCCTGTGATACGACGGGCAACTGCCAAAAGCTTTCTGCGGATCAGAAGCGCTTCATGAACCTGGCCATCCAATGTTGACTGCGAAAGATTGAGTGTCATTTCCGGGCCCTTCGAAATCCAAGTTTGCATTTCCCCGCCGAGTGACAACGTCAGCCTATAAAAGTGGATAGAAATAATCAAGATATATTTGATTTCTTTTATCTTGTTGTTTTCGCAATATTTATCCGGTTAAGGTGGTAAGTGGCTCAGGTTCCAACGCAATCTGCTTCCATCGATCCGATTACTGCAAGCTTGGGCCAGCGCCCAAAAATATCGATTCCCATAGACATCTGAAAATTGTCCACCCTCGATAGTCGTTCGTGCGCCTCCAGTCCGCTTTGTCATATGGCTTCCATATTGATCTGACTGGATGCGCATGTCTCTGGGGTCAACCAGAAATCCTTGCCCCCAACATTTCAGAGCGGCCTCTCTTCGCACCCATGCTGACAGGAGCGCATCGTGCCGCTCGGCCTCGTCAAGCTGCACAATCACCCTCAACTCGACATCGGAAAGAACCAAAGATGCCGCAGCCTCAAGATCGTCTCGATGATCATTTCGAAACGCCTCCAGATCAATGCCTATGTCCACATGACGGCTTGTTGCGAGCAACACGCAATTGGCATTGTGAGAAAGGCTGAAGCGTATGTCACAGTCTGGCAAATAGGGCTTTCCGGCGGAATTTATCGCGATGTGAATTGCCGATGCCGTTTGCCCGGTCATACGGGCAATGACCGAGCGGCAAAGTTGCCGCCCGGCAATAAATAGCTTGCGGCTCTGAACAGAATGAAAGGCAGCTGCCCGCTCCCTTTCATCCATACTCAAGGCATCTGTATTGCAGACAGTGTCATGCCTTAAGTGCAAGCAATGAATAGCCACTTCACCCGAACTCATCGGATCGCTTATTCTGCGGCCTGAACGACATCAACATCATGAGATGCAACTTCATCACCTGTTTCGGCTTGCCATTGCACAATTGCGTCTGGCGGCGTGAGGTCGAAATGCGGTCTTCCCAGCAGTGAATTGGCGATGACCGCACTGCGCCAGGCCGCGAGGCTAAGTTGCGGCTCTGCAATTCCATGACTATGACGCCCGGCATTCATGACATAGATCCGGTTGTCGCTTGGTCCGTCCCAGACAAGCGAGAAATCGCGTTCCAGCACCGGGTCGCCCAGCGAATTCATGGCGAGCGGCGCATGCAGAGAATTCAGAAATTCCGGTAGAACAAAGCGATAGCCCGTCGCCAGAACGAGAGCGTCAACGGTTACCCTCTCTGTCGTCTGATCGAAACCGTTATTCATGGTCAGGTGAATTTCACGATCTGCATAGTCTGCGGCAACCACATCACGGTGTGGACAAAGCGAGATATCCGCCTCAGCACCTGCTGAATGATCCAGTTTCCGTTCATAAAGCCGCCGGTAGAGCTTTTTGAGCGTGGAAACCGATATACCGTCGCTGGCCAGCATCTGGCGATGGGTATGTGACAGGCGTAAGGGTTCCGGCAACCCATGGAAGCAATCCATATAGCCCGGTGTGAATAGTTCATTTGTGAACGGTGTGGCATCCAGCGGCTCGAAGTTCGGCCTGCGGCTGATCCAATGGATGGATGCATCTGGATTAGAGTCGAGAAGTGCGTCGATAATCTCCGCGCCACTTTGCCCGCCGCCAATCACGGCTATGCGGCGGGCTTTTACCGAGTCGAGCCTTTCAGCTGCGACGCTGTTGTGAAAGAACGCATTCTGGGGAAGGTTTGCCACCCAGTCGGGCATTGAAGGCTGTTTGCCAACAGCCACAGACAGATTGCGCGTCTTAACCTCTTCACCATTGGTCCGGACACGGAAGTGATGATCGTCAAAGCGTACATCCTCGACACGCGTATCGAAACGCAAAGACTTCAACCCCGTTGCCACCCATTCAAGATAATTGGCAAATTCCCGGCGTGGTACGGCTTCATATTCAGCATTTAGGAATTGGTAGAAGCGCTTGTGCTTGACCAGATAGGAAAGGAAACTCCATGGGCTCGTGGGATTGGTTCCCGTGACGAGGTCTTTCAAGAACGACGTCTGCATCTCCGCACCCGGTAACAACATTCCGGGATGCCACGCGAAAGCCGCTCGCTTGTCGAAAAAACGCGCCTTGATGTCGGGTATGGAGTCCAACTGTGCAGCGAGACTGAGATTGAAAGGGCCAATTCCAGCACCCACAAGATCGAGCACTTCAGAGGACATGATGTATCTCCTGTTAGGCAGTCGAAAGAAACTGGGAGGACAGTTTTCTTCACGAAACTGCAGCACGACAAACGCGCAAGGTTTGACTAAAGCCCGGTGGCAAAGCCACTCAGTTCAATTCGATAGTCCTATGCAGTTTTGTTACCAGCGCCTCGTCGAGCCTGCGCGCAAAACGCTGGTGGAAAGGCGATTTACCGATAATCGTCAGATGGTTGGTGCCATTGACGATCTCGGGCGCCGTCGCCCTGGACGAGTATCGGCGCCAGTCAATGACGTTGAGCGAGCGGGTCAGAGAATCCTCTGCCGCAAAGGCGTGAATGCGAAAATCGCTTTGTGAGAGTTGGTAGTTGCGGAAGATCATCGCATTGTCGATGAGCACCCAGAATGTGTGCTCTTCCGAACCAATGTCTGGCCCGTCTACAGGCAGGACTACATCGTGTTTCACGACATGGCTGAGAAACTGTTCATAGATTTCGCGGTCCATCGCCGCAAACAGTCTCTGCCAGTCATCGCGCATCGGCGCCACATTCAGCCATTCCTGGACGCGTCGATGGGTCCGATCACGAACGCCTTCCTCAAAACGCGGTAGAATTCCAACCGTAAATTCTTCGTCCATATCACAGACATCAACCATACCGATCATGCGCAGATCGATATCGTTTCCAAGCTGATGCGCTGCCTCATAGGCAAGCAGCCCGCCCCATGACCAGCCAAGAAAAGCGCAAGGCCGCCCCTTGGCCAAACGCCGTACTTCTTCGGCATAACGCGCGGTGATATCCTCAACCCCCGTGCTTAGCGTTTTGGTTTCGCTGAGCGAGTAACAGATAAACCCCGTCGCTGGCTGATCCGGACCCAGATAATCGACGAGGCGCATATATTCGCGCGTACTGACAAGCAGACCGGGGAAGCAATAGAGCACCGGGCGGTCGCCACTACGGCGCAAATAGATCACGTTGACGCCGGTATCCTCGCGCGAGCCATCGAGTGCCGCAGCAAGATCGCGCACCGTCGGATGATTGAACATATCTGCAATTGTCAGAGGCCAGTCCGGATGGTGTGTCTTGAGACGAGACACGATACGGACTGCCGCAAGGGATTGCCCCCCGATATCGAAAAAATTCTCGGTAACGCCGATATCCGGAATGTCGAGAACATCGCGCCAGACCGTTAGAATGGCCCGCTCACGGTCATTTTCTGGCGCAATGGTCTCGCGTTCCAGAAGAGGCGGTGGAAGAGCAGAGCGGTCAAGCTTGCTGTTCGGCCCCATCGGCAGCTTATCGATCAACATGATCGTTTGCGGCACCATATAATCCGGTAAAGCAACCATGGCGGCGCGGCGCAGTTCCGTCATGGTGACAGTTTCGCCTTCGCGCGGCACGACATAGGCAACCAGTGACGAACGGGCGCCATCGCGATGCAGCAGGACGACCGTCTCGGCAACACGGGAATCGGCGCTCAGTACCGCTTCAATCTCACCGGGTTCAATGCGATACCCCCGCAGCTTGATCTGATGATCGACCCGACCGGCAAATTCAACAATGCCATCTTCACGCCATCGTCCGAGATCGCCGGATTTATACATTCGACCAGCGCCTGACGAGAAAGGATCGGGAATAAACCGCTCTTCCGTCAAATCCGGACGACCTTGATAACCACGAGCGAGACCACTACCACCGATGTAAATCTCGCCAACGACGCCGACCGGAACAGGAACCAGATCCTCATCGAGAATATAGACTCTCCGATCGCCAACGCCTCTTCCGATCGGAGCCACTGTGCCTTCAAAGCGGGTTCCCAACGGAATTTTCCAGATCATCGGCGTCATGATGGTTTCGGTCGGACCATAACCATTGATGAGGAGTGGAGCCTGAAGATTATCGTTGATCATGTCGAAAACAGCGCGCGGTAGGGCCTCGCCGCCGAATGAATATAGCCGTAAAGCCGGAATATCCGGATGCTCACTGGCATACTCGGCCAGTCCGCGCACATAGCTTGTTGGAAGGCTGGCATTGTTGACCCCGTGCTTGCGCATCAGCGCGAAAGCCTCATCCGGAGTTGCGAGCTTGTCCGGTGTCAGAACCACGCCGCCGCCAGCCATCAGCGGCACCATCCAGCGCTCATGCCCACCATCGGACGTGAACGGAAGGACCGGATATTCACACGATTTCTCGGTCATTTCATAAATGCGCAAGGTCGCCTTGCAGTGATGCGCCAGTGGACCATGCTCAACCGCCACACCCTTTGGAACACCCGTTGAACCGGATGTATAAATGACATAAGCAAGTTGATCCGGCGCAACAACAGTCACCGGTGGCTCAGCGCTTTCCTGCGACAGATTCAGCCGATCTATATCCAGCTTCGGCGTGATGACATCCTGCGGAAGACTTTCGAGGAAACGCTTACGCGTGATGATCAGCGAAAGGCCCGGCGCAGAAAGAATATGCCGGTTGCGGGCTTCCGGGTGATCTGGCTCAACTGGTGTGAAGGCGCCCCCCGCCTTCATGATAGCCAGAATGGCAATTATCGCTTCGATGGATTTGTCGAGTGCCACTGCGACACGGTTTTCCGGTCCGATTCCCATAGCTATCAGATGACGCGCGAGACGATTGGCCGAGGCTTCCAGCTCGCCGTGGGTGATGGAGCGGTCCCCCTGTGCAACGGCAAATGCACCCGGGCGTCGCAGCGCCTGCGCTGCGATTGCTTCATGCACCGGCACACCATCATCCGGCTGCGGCTGATCTGGATAAGGCGCGGACAGCTGTTCCAGTTCTGCACTCGAAACAAACGGAATTTCCCGGACAAGCGCTGCCGGATCATCGTTCAGGCAAGAAAGCGCAATCTTGAAATCACTGGCAAAGCGGACCACGTGCCGACGATCCTGCTTTTGTGGATCGAAACCAAAGACAACTTTGAAACCCCCATTGCTGGCCGGGCGAACAGTGACCACCAGTTCGGCATCCCGGCGCGCTGGAGGCTCTATGATGACGCGCGTGAACGCATCATTGAGAAAATATGCCGGTCGCAGATCAAGAACGGTTCTGGCAAGCGCCGTGGTTTCGAAACTTTCGTCCCGACGCAGAAGGCTATCGGCCAATGTTTCGAATGGCATGAAGTGTTGTCTGGAGACGGTAATCTCCCGTTCAAAACGCTGCTTCGTCTCTTCCAGTGTCATGCCGCCATTGACTTCAGCGGCGAGAACCAGAGTGTCTTCCGTTCGCGTTGCGATATCGGCAGCCCCATCTCTGGTAGTGAGGCCGATCCGTTGTGTTCCATAGCCCGAGTAACGTCGCAATGCCACGGCAAGGCCCGTCAGAAGATCAAGTTCGAGTTGTTTCGTCGAGGTGGAACTATCGCCATCAACGTATATCTCTGTTTCCGTCCAATTTTCCAGCTCCGTTCCGTGGGGCAATACCGGAGTGAGGACTGCGATATTTTCCTGCCTTCCAAGTCGGTCGAGCCAGAAGTCCACCTTGTCGGCAGGTGGTGTGATTGTTTCAGCTTGTTCGAGTGACCATGTGGTCGGCGAAGTTTTTACAACTGCGCCGGAACCGCTGTGTAAGGATTCTACGAAGTCAACGGCAAGTCGCCCAAGCGCTGCGCTGTCGGCAACAATTGCATGCAGGGAGAATAGGACCCCGACGGCCTTGTCTCCGCGTTTGAATAGAATGAAGCGTGCGGGATTTTCCTGCTCAAGATCAATCTGCCGGTCGCGTTCCGAACGCGCCACAGCCAGCATCACTTCATCGGCTGCAACACCGACCGCTACGTGTTGTTCAACAATATCGACGCGACCCGCGTGAGGTATATGCTGATAAACAACACCACCCGGCTTGAGTTCAAATCGACGCGTGATGAGTGGGTGTCTTGCGGACAGCTGCGCCAATCGTTCCGCAGCAAAATTCGCATCGATATCGCCCAGCGCTAGCCCCAACATCTGGCGACCATAGATGCTTTCATTTCCAATAGCCGACAGTATCCAGATGCGTGATTGTGTCGACGACAGTGGCCATTCAGCCGCCGCCTGGTGACCACCATTCATTCCACAAATTCTACTGTCGATATTCATTCTGTTTAATCCTAAGAAAAACAAAATTAATTTTCCTCAGCAAACAACCTGAAGAAATATTTTTATTCTCTAACTATTTTATGGGCAATCGAGAATGATCACATCATATATGCTCCATCATTGTACCGATGCCTGATAGACGAATTAGATCAATAGAAATTCAAATATTTTGTGTCTAAAAATTTCTATATTTTTTCTGAATTTATTGATTGCTCAATCGTCCCTTGAATAGCGAACCTCGGACGACAAACGCGCCATCACAAACGCCACAGCAAATCGAATTCCTAATGTTGGAGAAATGACGATGGATACGTCGCCAGTGAGAGAATATTCGTTCAACGCAGGAGGCGATTCCAACAGCAAGGCGCGTCTGCGCTTACCCGAAGCAGGTTTCGCCAGCCATACAGCCACCGTTGCTCATAGCGCACCGATGCTTTTTGGGCATGTAGTGGCGACCGCAGATGGCTTTAGCGTCAAGCACAACGGCAAGGATATCGCGGCTGGCACATTTTCACACGCAAGAGGCCCCAGCCTTGATTTCGGAACTTTGCCCCCTGCAACTGCGGAGGCGGAAAGAGCAGTTCTTGCCGTATTGGAAGCGCTTTTCACATGCCACCCAGATTTGCCCTTCGTACAGGTGACGTTACCCACATATTGTGATCCCACAGACATTCTGGCGAGTGGCTCAATGGAACGGACAGAGGATGGATTTATCTCCCGCCCCGAACTCCTTTTCCAGCTGGCGCAACTTTGGCTTGGAAGTGCTCCCTATGCTTATCCCGCTGTATCGACAGTGACCAACGGAATTCACCATCCAATACGCCCACCGAAGCCAAGCGGCATCGTTTACCAGCGCCATATCCCTTGGATAGATAAGATTCTGGCCTTCCATATCGCAGATTTAGAAGTCGATCTGGCACATTTTCATCGCTGGATGAATGATCCCCGTGTTTCAGCAATATGGGAGGACCATGGTAGTCTCGACTATCACCGCAATTTCCTCAATGGACGGCTGGCTGATCCACGCACATTGCCGCTAATCGGGACCTTCGATGGTGTCCCCTTCGGTTACTTCGAACTCTACTGGGCAAAGGAAGACCGGCTCGGCCCCTATTATGATGCAGACCCCTATGATCGGGGCTGGCACGTCGCGATTGGCGAAGATGCGTTCCGAGGAAAGGCCTTCGTCAGTGCATGGCTGCCTTCCTTGATGCACTATATGTTTCTCGCGGACCCCCGAACAACCCGGATCGTTGGAGAACCCATTCACCACCATCAGCAGCAGATACGCAACCTCGACCGGTCAGGCTTTGCCAAGATCAAGCATGTCCAGTTTCCCCATAAGATGGCGCTTCTGGTCATGCTGTTGCGCGAACGCTTTTTTGCAGACCGGCTGCTTTCTCCCGATCTCGGCACCCTCACCGATCAACAGGGCCGCCCGGTCATTGGCTCCTTGTCCCGCGACGCAGGTTGAGAGCCCGAAACGAACATCCGCTATCCAGTTTCTGCCTTGCGAGGACAATCATGAACGAAACGCCCAAGTTCGACGCTCAACATACAATCATTCCGAACAGCTTCACCTCAATACGCGATGACCCGTTCGACGCTGCCGTGCCGCCTATTTACCAGACGTCACTGTTTCTGTTCGACAACTACGCGGAGCTGGAAGCGGTTTTTGCTGGCCGATCGCCAAAACCCATTTATTCACGCGGAGACAATCCCACCGTTCGCTTGCTCGAGCAACGAATTGCGGAAATGGAAGGTGCCGAAGATGCACGCGCCTTCTCCAGCGGCATGGGCGCAATTGCGGCGACCATTTTAGCCTTCGTCAATCCTGGTGATCGTATTGTGACGGTCCGCCATGTCTATAGCGATGCGTTCCGCTTTTTCGAAAAGGTGCTGAAGCGTTTCGGCGTTATTGTCGACTATATCGACGGCAGGGATACAGAGCGTATGGTCGAAGCGCTACCTGACGCGCGCCTGGCCTATCTTGAAAGCCCGACATCGATGGTCTTTGAACTGCAGGACTTGAAAGCCATCGCTGAAGCCGCCCGCAAACACGGTGTACTGACAATTGTCGATAATTCCTGGGCGACCCCCCTCTTCCAAAATCCCCTGACAATCGGCATGGATCTGGTCATTCACGCCGCTTCCAAATATCTGGGTGGACAGAGTGACACAGTTGCTGGTCTGGTCGCCGGATCGCGGGCGCTTATCGACCGGGTCAATGCGGAAATCTTTCCCTATACCGGCGCCAAACTGGCCCCCTTCGAAGCCTGGCTGGTGCTGCGCAATCTCGAAACGCTCCCTCTGCGGATGCGCCATCATCATGAGGCGGGATTGGATGTCGCTCAATGGCTGCAATCCTCGAACAAAATTGCCAACGTCATGCATCCGGCATTCATGGATCATCCGGGCAAGAACAGTTTTTCCGGTTTCGGAGGTCTGTTCTCCTTTGAGGTGACAGACGCCATAGACATTCCAACCTTTGTCGATGCACTGAAACTTATCCGCATCGGGGTAAGCTGGGGCGGGCCCGAAAGCCTTGTTGTGCCAGCCAAGGCTGCACTCAGCATTTCGCCGGAGACAAATGTGTTCGCGCGCTTTGGCGTCAGCGAACGCACGATCCGGTTGAACATTGGTCTTGATAAGGCGCAGGATCTTATCGAAGATCTTGATCAGGCTCTTAAAGCCGCCACTCGCTGAACGATCATAGATTCTCGATCATCTGCCGGGATGAACTGTATAGACAACAGTATTGCGCGGTCCAAAATTCAAAAAGACACGATATTTCTGAATTCATGGATGGCAATCTTATTGCCATCCATTTGATTTATATTTTATTTTTTAGAAAAAATAGTCACTATTCGAATTTATATAAATAATCCCATATAATATTGCATTATTGCACCACAATACGTTTTCGTTTTGGTGTTTATCCATCATATAATTAGCACGCACAATATTGGTGATGATATTGCAACAGGATAATTGAAACAGTTATTGTCATAAAACTGATAATTGAAAGTGTAGCTATTCAATGTTTTTTTGCATCCGTAAATACAACTTCATCGGGTGACAAAAATGAAAATCACTACACTTCTCATGACTTCCGCAGCAGGAATTATATCTTTGCCAGCATTTGCTGCAGATGTAATCGTTGCTCCGGAGCCAGAAGCCGTTGAATATGTTCGCGTTTGCGATGCTTACGGCGCGGGCTATTTCTATATTCCGGGCACCGAAACCTGCCTGCGCATCAGCGGCTATGTCCGCTATGATGTGAAGGGTGGCGACGATGCCTATACCGGTTTTGATCGCAAGGGCTGGGACAAGGGCGCTCGTTTCACGCTGCGTACGTCAACCGCGACCGAAACCGAACTCGGCACGCTCAAGTCCTATACCGAAACCCGCTTCAACTACACCTCTGAAAACTCGGGATGGGATGGCGAGTATGGCTCGGCATCGAGCAGCGTCGATAATCGTCGTGCCTACATCGAACTTGGCGGCTTCCGCGTCGGTATCGATGAATCGGCTTTCCATACCTTCACCGGCTATCTCGGCGACGTCATCAACGATGACGTGATCGCAGCCGGCAGCTACACGACGGGTCAGGTTTCTTACACCTTCACAGGTGGCAATGGCTTCTCGGCCATCATCGCTGCTGAACAGGGTGGCAGCAGCTATACGATTGATGGTTACACACCACATCTTCTCGGCGGCCTGAAGTTCAAGGGCGGATGGGGCTCGATCGCAGGTGTAGTGGCTTACGACCCGGTTATTGAAGACTGGAACGGCAAGCTGCGCGGCGACGTCAACATCACCGAGAAATTCTCGGTCTGGGTGCAGGGCGGCTATTCGTCTGAAGAAACCCCTTACCAGAATTACGGCCAGTGGGGCGGTGAATGGGCTGTCTGGGGCGGCGCGAAGTTCAAGGCGACCGACAAGGCAACCTTCAACATTCAGGGCGCTTACGAAGATTGGGGCAAGACTGCAATCACCGCAAACGTCGCTTACCAGCTGGTTCCTGGCTTCACCATCACTCCGGAAGTTTCCTACACCAAGTGGGATAGCGATCATCCGCTGCGTGAAGCTGGCCTCGTCGGCTCGGACGGCATTCAGGGTACGGTTCGCTTCCAGCGTTCGTTCTAAAGCGCCCCTGAAAAGCTCGAAGCAGTTTTGTATAAGACTTTCGTAAAAAACCAAAAGTGAGAGCGGTTACAAAACCTGTTTTGAAATCGCTCTTACCGGCAGATAAATGAACGATTCTCGATCAGTAAAAACAAGTATTGATTGACATCGAAGAATTTAGACAGAATAGTGATAATGTGATTATCTGATCTCCAGTCAGCAAGTGGTCACAACAATTACAGCGGCAGATTTTTCTGTCGCTGTTTTTTTGTTTCGATATAAAATTAGTTAAAGCACAATTAGTCTTGCAATAATTGGTGTCATCGTCGCAACACGTATAGTTAGAAATACTTCACATTCGATATCAGCAATTGTTCTCTATCAATATTAGTGTTCAATAATATGCATTGTTTGAAAACGAAACAAGGCGAATAATATGAACATGAAGTCTCTCCTCCTTGCCTCATCGGCAGCAGTAATGTCGTTCCCGGCATTTGCAGCGGATGCAATTGTTGCTCCTGAACCCGAAGCTGTTGAATATGTTCGCGTTTGCGATGCTTACGGCGCTGGCTATTTCTACATCCCGGGCACCGAAACCTGCCTGCGCATTCACGGCTATGTCCGTTATGACGTAAAGGGTGGCGACGATGCCTATTCCGGCGTTGACCGCGAAGGCTGGGACAAGAGCCTGCGTTTTGCCCTGCGCACGTCAACGGCTTCCGAAACCGAATTCGGCACTTTGAAGACCTTCACCGAAACCCGCTTCAACTATTCGTCGAGCAATTCGCGTCACGATGGCTATTACGGCGATTCGAACATTGATGGCTTCGGCGGCACCAGCTCCGATGTTGTACTGCAGTTCGCCTATATCGAACTTGGCGGCCTGAAGGTCGGTATCGATGAGTCGGAATTCCACACCTTCACCGGTTACCTCGGCGACATCATCAACGACGACGTGGTCTCGGCTGGTGCATACCGCACGGGCAAGATTTCCTACACCTTCGCAGCTGGCAACGGCTTCTCCGCAGTGGTTGCTCTTGAACAGGGCGGCGATAACGACGGTGGTTATACAAACCCATTCGGTCATGACTACGCTATCGACGGTTACATGCCACATGTTGTTGGCGGCCTGAAATATGCTGGCGGCTGGGGTTCGATCGCTGGTGTCGTTGCATACGACTCGGTTATCGAAGAATGGTCTGCAAAGGTCCGCGGCGACGTTGCAATTACGGACCGCTTCGGCCTCTGGCTGCAGGGCGCTTATGCTTCCGAAGAAAGCCCAGATCAGATGTACGGTCAGTGGGGTGGTGAATGGGCTGTCTGGGGTGGTCTGAAATATGCCCTGACGCCAAAGGCAACCTTCAACCTTCAGGGCGCACATGACGATTGGGGCAAAACAGCCGTTGCCGCCAACGTTGCTTATGAAATCGTTCCGGGCTTCACGATTACGCCGGAAGTCAACTACACCAAGTTCGGCGGCGACTGGAAGCGTTATGAAGCCGTTGCTAACGGCAATGACGTTGACGACGCATGGGGTGGCACGATCCGCTTCCAGCGTTCGTTCTAAGCTCGATATATAGATAGCATTCATTTGCTATCAGTATCGACACGGCCAAATAATGCATGATGATTATTCTTCATTATTGCCGTGTTGCGTTTGAGAGAAATACAAAGGCGGCGAAAGGGCTCTTTCGTCGCCTTTGCTTGTTGCCGCCCACATAAACAAGACAGCCGATTGGCAGAGCCATCGCCAGCGATAAACTGTCGGATTTTTCTTAAAATCATTCCATCTATACATTAATATGAGAAAACTATCCATATAATTTCTAATAACAATTCATTGTATTTAATATAAATACAATTATCATTTCTGAAAACGTAGGTAATTTAATTTATAATTACCTTTCTATTTTTCAGTGACATCTGTACTTGTCGGAATCATCCCAAGCGCTATTTGCCCTACCGATCCGCCTCCCCGGATCACTGGTACTCACAAAGGAGAAACCGCGATGGCATTTGTTCAGACACAGGATGGAACTGAGATCTATTACAAGGACTGGGGTCCGAAGGACGCACAGCCGATCCATTTCCATCACGGTTGGCCGCTCAGTGCGGATGATTGGGACAACCAGATGCTGTTCTTCCTCAAGGAAGGCTTTCGCGTCGTCGCGCATGACCGCCGAGGCCACGGTCGATCGAGCCAGGTCAGCGACGGTCATGATATGGATCATTATGCTGCCGACGCCTCGGCCGTCGTCGAACATCTCGATCTTCGCAACGCCATCCATATTGGCCATTCAACAGGCGGCGGGCAGGTTGCACGTTATGTGGCGAAGTTTGGCCAGCCGCAGGGTCGGGTCGCCAAAGCGGTTCTGGTCAGTTCTGTTCCACCCCTGATGGTCAAAACAGCCAACAATCCCGATGGAACCCCCATCGAAGTATTCGATGGCTTTCGTTCGGCACTCGCCGCCAATCGCGCGCAGTTTTTCATCGATGTGCCCTCTGGTCCTTTTTACGGATTTAATCGGCCGGGAGCAAAGCCATCGCAGGGCGTTATCGATAACTGGTGGCGACAGGGCATGATGGGAAGCGCCAAGGCACATTATGAGGGGATCAAGGCGTTTTCAGAAACGGATCAAACAGAAGATCTGAAAGCGATAACGGTACCAACCCTCGTGCTGCAAGGCGACGATGACCAGGTCGTTCCTTATAAATGCGCCTCGATCCTGCAGGACAAGCTGCTGCAGAACAGCAAACTGATCATCTATCCGGGCTTTTCGCACGGGATGCTTACAGTCAATGCAGACGTAATCAACGCTGATCTGCTAGCCTTCATACGTGGATGAAAACAGTGCGCGCCGNCACCACTCATTAGATTCTCGAGCAAATGCATCGCTTTTCTAGGGAACGACTGCAATTGCTTTCAGCAGATCGGCATTGAAGCGCTCCGGATCCTGCATCTGCGCGCTATGCCCATAGTCGGGATAAGTAATCAGTTGCGAATTGGGAATACGCGCCTGAGCTTCCTTTGCCAGTACCGGATAATTGCCGAGCGTTGCCGCGAGTTCGGGATTCGCACGGTTTTTGCCCATGGCCGTATTGTCCTTCAGGCCGATCATCAGCACCGTCGGCACACGCAGCTTGTCCAATTCATGGACAACAGGCTGGTTGAACACCATATCGGCGGTCAAAGCCTGATGCCACGCAACAATATTGCCGCCCGGACCTTCATACATGGATGCCAGCATATCGACAGGGCGGTCGAATTCCGGTTTCCAAGTACCGGCATAGTATGTCGATTGTTGATAAGCCTTGATGCTTGCGCGCGTCACCTTCAGCTCGGTGGCGTAGAGCTGATTGATGGTCGCATTGGGCACGCCCTTGGCACGCCAGTCTTCCATTCCCAACGGATTGACCACCACCAGCTTCTGGAGTTCATCTGGATATTGCAACGCATAGCGTATGGCCAGCATCCCGCCCATCGAATGCCCGACCAGAACCGGCTTTTCGATGTTAAGCGCGGTCAAAAGCTGATGCGTGTTATCCGCAAGCCCGTGCAGACCATATTGATAGCGCGCTGGCTTCGCTGATTTGCAAAACCCGATCTGATCGGGAGCAATCACCCTATATCCCGCCCCCGTAAGCGCCTTGATGGTGGTCTCCCATGTGCCACCACAGAAATTCTTGCCATGCAGAAGCACGGCGGTCTGGCCATTGGCCTTTTCTGGACGGGCATCGATATAGGCCATGGTCATGGCCTCGTTCTGGCTGAGTATGGTTTGACGCTGGACCGGCCAACCATAATCGAAATCACCAAGCAGAGGGTCAGCCATGGCAGGTGTTGCAACTCCCAACGCGATTGCCATCATCATCGGGATCATGGGTGATACAGTCATCTGGGCCTCCAATTGTCTGCTCGAACTGCAACGATATCGATAGAGACTGGAGCGTTCCGAGCAAAAGTGTGAAACGGCTTTTTCGTACAGGAATGCGTTATGGAAAGAGATCGAGCGGCTTTGGCTCAAACGGACCGCGACCGCTCGATCTCTATCATCATCATGGCTTCATGACCGTTGCGTGCCTTGCCGCGATCACGAAACCGTTGGTGAGGACCAACACGTCTTACTTGTCGATGAAATCGGCAAGCAGCGCGTTGACTTCAGGGGCCGATTCTTCCAGCAGCCAATGGCCGGTATCCGGAAGAATGGTCGAACCAAGCTTGCTCGTATCCTTCACGAAGCGGGCTGCGAGCTGCTTCGGCAGAACGTCGTTCACGCCCTTGGCGCCGCTGATCGAATAGACCGGGATGGTCAACTGCTTGCCAGCGGCGAGCAGAGCTTCATTCTGACGAATGCTATCGGAATGCGACTGATAATAACCGAATGCCGCATGCAGGTTCGCGCGGGTCGAATAGGGCTCGATCAGTTCATCCAGCAGAGCCGGGGTGAAGGTGTCCTTCTTGCCGGCATATTCCTTGATGAAGTAGCTCATGAACAGAACCGGATCGGTGGAGACCATCTTTTCAGCGATGTCGCCGAATGAGAAATAGCCAAAGTGCCAGCCAAGGCCCGGACCGTGCGGCGTTAGACCCGGATAGGTCCACATTGCCTTGTCAGGGATCGGCGAATCCATGAACACCACCTTCTTGATGATATCCTGGTTGTTCGCGACCATCGGGTAGGAAGCCGAATTGCAAAGGTCGTGGCAGACATAGGTGAAAGGCTGATTGTTGGTCAGGCTTTTGATAGCGCCCAGAAGATAGGTGCTCATCTTTTCTGCATCATAGCCTGCAGCCGAGGGCTCCGACTGACCGAGGCCCGGTAGATCAATCGCGATGACCTGATGGTTCGCGGAGAATTTTTCCAAAGCAGGTTGCCACATCTTCCAGGTAGAGCCGAAGCCATGAACGAAGATGATCGGATCGCCCTTGCCCTCTCCCCCGCTCACATAGTGCAGGCGGATGCCATCTGTTTCCACCATGCCGCTCTTGAAACCTTCAGGAACCGCATATTGTCCGCGTTGCTCCTCCTTCACCTTGGCCAGAGCTGCTTTAGAAACTTCCGGCGGCGTATTGATGGAAGGCAGCATATTTTCCTGCGCCAGAACAGGCGATGAAAACAGCATCGTGGCGCTGAGCAATGCACCAGCGGATAGGATTTTAGAAAACACGGTTTCGTCCTTTCTTGAGAAAGCCCGATTACGAATGATCTCGGGCGGAATGACCCGGCGTCCCTGAAGTTGCCGTATAAGTCGGACACCGATGCCAAAAGGGTTGGAAGGCGGCGAGGCCAGGCCGCAAAAATCCATCGGCCCGGTTGAGCGGCGCCTGAATTCTTCCAGAAAGAGGGTGTGATCAGGCGACGAGCGAACGTCCGCTATAGGGCGGATAGTCGACATAGCCTACGCGTCCGCCGCCGTAGTAAGTCGCACGATCCGGCTCGTTCAGGGGCCAGTTGTTACGCAGACGTTCAACGAGGTCGGGATTGGCGATGAATGGCTGGCCGAAGGCAGCAAGGTCGATCAATCCGGCATCGATCAGACGCTGCGCACGCGCCTGATCCAGACCACCAGCCAAAATGAGTGCGGTATCCGGCAGCAATGGGCGCCATTGTTCCATCAAGCCATGGATCGCATCGCTGACCGGGCGTTCGCCATAAGGCAGCTTGACCTGTCCAGATTGATCCATGACGTGCACATAGGCAATGCCACGCCTGCCAAGTTCCGCAGCCAGAGCCACATAGGTCTCTTCAAGGTCGGGGAAAAGCGGGTTGTCGTGAATGGTGCCATAAGGCGACAGACGAATGGCAACGCGGCTGGCACCGATGGCTTCCGACACAGCATCGACGGTTTCGAGCACAAAACGCAGTCGATTTTCGATGGTGGTTGCCGAATAGATATCATCGCGGTCATTGACCAGCGGATTGATGAACTGTTCGAACAAATAGCCATTTGCGCCATGAAGCTCCACGCCATCGAAACCAGCTTCCACCGCGTTACGTGCGGCCTGCACGAAATCACCGGTCACCCGCTTCACTTCTTCAGTGGTGAGGGCGCGGGGTTCCGAGACCGGAACGAAATCCGGCTCACCATTCGCATTGCGAACGAAGGACATTGCGCCCGAAGCAACGCGTCCCGTCGAGCTCACCGGCGCTATACCGTCTTCCTGGATCGAGCGGTTGGAAATACGACCGACATGCCATAGCTGCGTGAAGATGCGACCACCTGCACTGTGAACGGATTGCGTCACCAGACGCCAGCCCCTGATCTGCTCTTCGGTGAAAATTCCCGGATTGAAAAGATAGCCCTGCCCTTCGCGGGAAATCGGGGTTCCTTCCGTAATGATCAGTCCCGCCGTCGCGCGCTGGCTGTAATAGAGTGCGACCAGCTCATCGGCTGCGCCACTGAAACTACGCGAACGGGTCATCGGCGCCATGACAATGCGGTTGGGCAGTGCCAAACCCGAAAGATTAAACGGCTTGAAAAGGCTGCTCATGTTCTGGTTCTCCTGAACGGCGTCCATCAATTTTTCTCGAGAGTTTTATATGGCCGTTGACGCGGCAGCTGAATGCGGCTTGAATTCGGAACATTACGGAAGGATTTTCCGGTATGAAATTGAAACTGGATCATTTCGGCGCACTACAGACATTCGTGCACGCTGCTGAGAAAAGAAGCTTTCGCGAAGCGGGCCAAATTGTTGGCCTTTCGGCGTCTGCCGTCGGCAAGTCAGTGCAGAAGCTTGAAGAGCAGCTCGACGTGCGCCTGTTTCATCGCTCGACGCGCTCGATCACGCTGACGACCGAGGGAAAGCTGTTTCTCGAACGATGCCGCCGTATTCTGGGCGAACTGGAAGTAGCACAGGCAGAGTTGTCGCAATCCTCCCAAGGTACCCATGGGCGCCTGAAGGTTGGTTTGCCCATTTCATCCACGCTGCTGGTGGCAGCCGTCAGTGCTTTTATGAAGGCCTATCCCGAAGTCGATCTCGAACTGGATATCAGCGACCGCTTTGCCGATGTCATCGACGAAGGTTTCGACGTGGTAATCCGCACGGGGAAACCGAAGGACAGCCGCCTGCTCTATAAAAAGGTGGGAGAATTCTCTTGGTGTCTCGTCGCATCACCGGACTATATCGCACGATGCGGCGCACCCCAGTCCGTCGCCGATCTCCAAAATCATCGCTGTCTTCGGCACCGCTATTCAGAAACCGGCAAGATTGCCCCATGGGAACTGGCCGGCCAGGAGGATGACACCTCCAGAGCACCGGAAACATTCACGGTAACGACTGTCGATTCAATTATACAGCTGGCACTGGATGGCAATGGAATTGCGATGTTGCCGAGTTTTGCTGTTAAAGGAAAAATACTGGATGGTTCATTGATCGATGTCCTTCCGGGCGCGGCCAACAATACAGGGATATTCTATCTTCTTTGGCCCGCAAGTCGTTATCCGCTGTCGCGAGTACGCGCTTTTGTCGATTTCGTTTCGAAATTTCTTACAGATGAACTCGCTTAGATAATAGCGTTTCTCACGACCTTAGGGCAACGGCTGATACACATGTCGTCATTTCGAAGAATGAGAACCGTGTTCAGCAGAACGATCAAACGCCTCCAGTATCTCGGCAAGTCCGATCTGGAATGCGGAAAACATCGCTTCATCTAAAGGTTGACGCCCTGGGTCCTCGTCTTGGATTGATGCGGCAAGCGCCGCACCGTGCGTATAGTCAACCAGAATATGTGTCCAAAGCGCCGTGCGTTGCGAAGAATAGCTGCGTTCACCCAACAGGTTCGTCAACTCAGCTGTGATCCTTCTGGCTTGATCCGGGAAAATCGCTGGCCGGGCAAAAATCGCCAAGGTCAGTGAAGGGTAGAGGACAACCTTGGCGTAATAGTCCCTCAAGAGGCGACGGGCGCGTTCCATTGCATCACCATGCTCAGGCGCTACGACATCCGCATAGACAAGCTCTGCCAGTGCCCTGATCAACCCATCTCTATCCTTGAAGTGATGATAGATCGTCATAGGATTGATGCCCGCCCGTGCTGCCAGTGCGCGCATAGTCAAGCCGTTAAGGCCGTTTGCATCGAGCATTGGCAATGCCTCACGAAGAATGGCTTTCGGCGCGACGGTCATTCCGTCGGCTGGCGGCCGACCTCGTTTCCTCGCCGTCATTGGACAACCTTGTAATGCGACTGGACCAATCCAGAAGGAAAGGACCTCGTGCACTCGTGCTTAAGCGATATATCGCGTTGATCACCACCAAAAAGTGGACGACCAGTTCCGAGTAAAACTGGCACCGTCGTGATCACCATGTCGCTGATCAGATCGCGAGAGAGAAATGATTGAATAATGCGGCCGCCATCCACATAAGCCCGTTTTGCACCCTCCGATTGAAGCATCGCCATAGCATTTTCCGGTGACTTGTCCGAGAAGCGAACCCGTCCGATCAGGTCAGAGGGAACCGCTTGCTTTGCAAGCAGCGCTGACAAGACCAGTACCGGACGGGTATAGAACCAATTTCCCATGCTTCGAACCGACTCGTAAGTCCCGCGACCCATCACGATAACGTCGATGTCGCTTATGAAGTCATTGTAGCCATGATCCTCACCAGCATTGTCGCGCTCGAGCAGCCAATCAATGGCCCCGTTTTCGCGGGCGATAAAGCCATCCAGGCTTGTAGCGATGAATACATGTCCGGTGACCATCTTCTACTCCTTAATTATACGTCGTATAATTAAGGAGTTTTTGGCCTCTGTCAAAATCGCCCTATCAGTCGGGTCCATAGATCGTCGTGAAAACTGACGATCCGCGCGATTCAACTGACGTTCGCAGCATGGTGGGAGAAGGCTTCGTCGGGAAATTGCTTAGTCAAGAATCCGAGTTCTGAAATCCTCGTTCCACGGTTCACGTACTGATATAGAACCAGAAACGTTTGAAACCGTCTTGGCGAAAGCTTCTCGCTCGTCAAAACTGAGCGTCCCGCCGGGCCAAGCGAGATTGATGACATCGCCTACGCACGCGCGGTGGTGGGTGGGTGGGTCTAGACGTCTCCTGGTCGTTCAGCCGCGTCAATAGCGCTAAATGCACCATACCACCCGATAATCTGAATACTCACGCCGCCTTGTCTCCCACCAGACGATCCCTTCCCTCTAGCTTGGCCCGATAGAGGTAGGTGTCAGCGCGTGTGATTGCCGATTTGAATGACTCGCCATGTTCGAGGACCGTGACGCCGAAACTTGCGGTGAGACGAAGGTTCGCAGATATATGATACCACCTTCGCGCTGCAAATGAGCAACGCAAGTCTTCAACTATGGTGATCGCGGCTTTCATGGGAGTGCGAGGCAGAAGAACCACAAATTCCTCTCCTCCCAGTCGCGCCACACAGCTTCCATGGCCAGCCTGCTCTTGCAGCAGCTGAGCGAAATCGGCCAAAACCATATCACCGGCATGATGCCCATATTGATCATTCACCGTTTTGAAATGATCAATATCAGCCAAGACAATAGCTGCCTGTTCTCCTGACATGGTGTCTAACTGAAACGAGCGTATAAATGCCTGCATGCCTCTACGGTTATGGACTCGCGTGAGTGAGTCCGTATTCGCCAGATCGCGGTAACGATCGATCACGTCCATGCTCACAGCAAGCACAATCGCAAACGTCAAGATAACCACACCAAAAAGCCCGGTATACTGAAGCACCACACCCCAGAATGAGCCGCTCCACGACCCCACCTCCGGTGCAAGATCGTTCAAGAAAAGATAGACGCCACACTGAAATAGAAGAAATAGAAATATCGCACCAAATGTTGCGAAGAATATAATGTCTGAGGAGGACTTCACTTTCGATTTCACGCGCCACAGAGAAGCCAAGATCAACGACGCACTACCGGTGAGGATTGATAGTGTTTCAAGTCTTACGCTTTGGAAAACCATCAGTGATAGAGCGGCCATGCCTAAGAAAATAACCACGATATTTGCGTCTAGAACCGGCTTCTTTCGGATGTTGAAACGCTCTGCGAGAGCACGACAACAAATGGCCACACCCGCCATTATAATCGAGTCTTCTCCTAAAGGTTTGACTGCCGAGAATGTAACGGTTCGAAAAAGCATGAGGCCGTAACCGGCACCAAGAAGACACAGCCCACTGCCCCATGAAACTGTCGGAAAGCCAAACCGGGCAGCACCTATCAGACCAAAGCCACAAACGAGGATCAACAATGGAACAGACCATTCCAGAGCGGAATTGATCATTAGACGGCCTTCACGATTTTTCAGTTGAACTAAGACGCAATTAACGTCGGAAGAACGAATGAGCTGCACGATAGATCAACGATTTCTTGCTCAAATTATCGTTGCTCGACTAACATCTGATCGTTAGATCGACAAGCCAGTATTTAATTAATTTCATCAAAACAATGTGTTCTTCATAAATTTCCCGTGAAATATTAATACGTTTTTTATTCAAAATTCATCTTACGATTGACACTTTTATATTTACGGACCAACCGCATTGCGATGCGAGAGGACTCCATCAATGTTGATCATAAATATTACTATCCAGATCGCTGTATCATACGAGAAAGGGCGGCATTCAATATTAAATGCCGCCTCTTAAATCATCTGGACACCGATGATCCTTGATCAGCCCAATGATACTCGCTTGTTCTGATCAAATATATCTGGGCTAGCCCGTACTTCCTTTAACAAAAGTACAAGATTGAACCCACCATTTTTCCACGCGTAGACATACACGCTTAAAAACCTAGGGTCATTGGCAGTATGCTGGCTTTTTGTCGCCAGCCATGCTGCAACCCCGCTTGATTTCATCTCTGATCAGATCGCACGAATTAGCCGCATTGCATGGCGGATTCGTAGCGGGTGAAATCTCCTTACATTGATTGACAAGAATGTTCGCTGCTTTGGCACCAATCTCCTGCTTGCAGTCAGCCGCCGCATCCGCCTCGTCCTTGTCACCTAGCTTTTTCAACCAACCCAACTGTTGGCTTAAAAGGCCGATCCTTTGGCGGGTCAACACTTCCTTGCAATCGGCTTCTGAAACCATAATCGCGTAGTTCACCTGCTGATAGCGACACTCACTATCGCGATACTTGATCCAGTTGCGCTGACTTTCCTTGAGTTGCCCCTGATTTGAGGCTGGCAACGAGTTGATGACCTGACCATAAAGATCATTCAGTCTTCGATCCGCCGCCTTTAGATCAGCATAGGCCACCGAAGACTGGAGTACAGCAAACGTAACCAACACAACTGTTAATAATCGTTTCATCGTCACATCCCCTCGTTTACGATCAAACATCGACAGCCGCACCTCAACCAAAGGCACTCTGCGCCGCCATCCTATTACTTGGTGGTGTATCCTCCATTAACGAGGATGGTCTGGCCAGTCATCCACCAGCCTTCCGAGACCAGAAGACGAATCCAGGGAACGATGTCGCCAATATCCGTGAGACCGGTCTTCGAGAAACCGGAAAGGGCTGCTGCGGTCTTATGATAGGCCACGGCATCTGCGCCTTCGGCAGGATAGAAGAAAGGCGTATCCATAGGACCTGGTCCGATAGCGGTTACAGAAATCCCACGTTCGCCGAACTCCTTTGAAGCCGCGCGCGTGAAATGTTCAACAGGAGCCTTGGTGCCGGCATAGCTCGAATAAAACGGCGTATAAGCGCCGAGCAGGGAAGTCACCAATGTACAAATTTTGCCGTTGTCGTTCAGTTGTTTACCCGCTTCCTTGATGAAAAAGAAAGCGGCCTTCGCGTTGACTGCGGACATTTCGTCATACTCGGCTTCCGAAATTTCCGTCATCGGCTTCTTCAATACCTTGCCGACGGTATTGATCGCGATATCCGGCTTGCCAATCGCCGCAATAGCGTCAGCGAACAATTTCTCCGTTGCGCCGGCAGTGATCAGGTTGGCCTGAAAAGCAACAGCTTCAGCGCCTGCAGCCTTCACGGCAGCAACGGTTGCGTCAGCGTCGGCTTTGCTCGCCGCGCTGTTGTAATGGATCGCAATTGCCTTGGCCCCATGAGCGGCAAGATCACGGGCGATGAGCCCACCTAAATTCTTTGCGCCACCAGCAATAATGACGGTTTTGCCTTTGATGGAATGATCAGTCATGGAATTAGGCTCCTATAGTTTATAACGAAATACCCCGAATATTGGAGACATAGCGGTCTCTCATAACCCGGGCGACCGCTGTCAGTTATATGGGGGCGGACTGACAGCGGTCTGTCACCGCGGCCAACATTGACCAGTATGGAAAGTCCTCGCCAGCCTCCGGTGATTGGTAGATAGCATCAAGCATGCAGCTGGCTGTCCCCCGACATCATAACTGTGACCCCGACTGGTCGTGCCGGCGTTGAAAGGATGTCGTCATAGTTCGAATATCTGTCATCGCCCAAGCTCGCACTTAAACCGTCTACCACATATTCGATAGGACAGCGGTGAAGGGGCGCTTGGTTGCTATGAGGCGCGTACGAAATGAAACTCGAAGTCGTTGGTAAACTCCTGTGTGAGACGTTGTGCAACTCAGGATATACCAGAGTTCCTATTTTGACCGCTGCTACAAAGTAACGGCCGACCATCAGATTCCAGTCCTATTCAGATAGAAGAGTTGCTTCAGAATACGCTGATATTCGCAGATGCAACCAAGCCCACTGGAGGACAGGTGCATTGAGCCTCAATGGCGCCTATATTCCGCCGCGTCGGATTCTTGTTGGTGTCGTTTTTCTGCGCTCTCTCATAAGTGAGGTCATATGGCTTTGACTTCCGAACCCACAGGTTCTCCATATCTCAGCTAAGGGGAGGTCATCAGCCCGGATCAACATCTCGGCATATTCCAATCGCAAATCTATTAGATATTGATGTGGGCTCTTTCCGGTGGTTTGACGGAATCCACGCGCAAAGTGACTGACCGAAATGCGAGCCAAACTTGCCAGTTTCTCAATCGGAATATTTTCCGATAGATGAGATCGCATGTAATCATCAACGGTACGCCAGGTTTTAGCTGAAAGCCCCCCGAAGGCCGGACTGTGATTCACCTTTTTGATTGAAGAATGGTTCCGCAGTACATTCAACCAGAATGCAACATTGAGAGAATCCAAGTACAATAAATTTGGCTTGTCACACTCACGCAAAATCTCTTCGCGCATGAGGTTCGCCAACGCCAATGCGGTCTTATCAACACTCCCAGCCCTGAGTGGTCTTAACTCGTACACATCATTGTCGAACTCTGCCGCAGCAAGGTTGCGCAAACGCTCCGCTCCGAAAGACGTCAGAATATTCTCTTTTGGCGTGTGCCATCGTGCAAAAAGATCCGCCTTGTCCGGAATTAACTCCAAAGATCCAACCGGGACATTTGCAGATGTACGCCTGTCAGACCCCAGCCTCGCTTCCCGTTCCATCTGCGGAGTTAGAAGAATAAGAGCAAACGGTTCTGGCGCCACCAGTTGGATCTCATTTGGTCCTGTTCTGGTGAGCGTAATCGCACTTTTCTCAGAACTGTAAACCTTGCCCCATTCTTCAGGGATGCTCTCTAGCCACTTCATTTTTGAGCGAGACCCGGAACGACGTGCTGCAATTTAGCGAGTTTATTCCCAACACGACTGCAGTCAGTTAAGCCAGCGAGTACCGACGACGATCCGCTGTGGCTTTCCGATTGAGGAGTGCAGGCAAGCAACACGTATCGGCAGACTTCGGTAATAAATTGCTGCAGGCACGAAACGGACTTTTGATGTTGCTTATTCCGGAGAGGCCGCGTCCTATCAAAGAGATCAATGCGATGGAAATACCCACGTTGTGATTTCAGTCGGATGTGTGCAGGATTACCCTTCACATCCTCCAGAGTTACGATCGTCGCACTCGCCACTAATGGCCAGTATGTTCGGTCACTCATCCACGCTCCACAATCGCAGTATACAACGTCCATCGATTTGGCATTGCTTAATAGGAAACCACGGCTTGGATCATTATATAAGTGAGTAAAATTGAATTTAGAACGTTACGTAACCGTCACATCAAAGACGAAACCTCTTTGCTCTCTCCGCAGAAGACGGGATTTCCAAACGGTTATATTCGGTTTCTGCCGGGAAAAAGACATCACGGCTCCCGGCGAAGCCCGATAGCTGCGTTCCATATCAACCCATCGAAACGTTGCGCGTGAACCTGGGTATATAACTCCCTTTGGGAATCGTAATATGTATAGGCTCGGATTTACCTATTCCATTATTATAAGCATCGAGTGTATCGCGAAGCCGCTTCGCACTGGTTCTAACCAGTGAATCTCCGACGAGATCATCCCCGATTTTCCGATCAAAGACGTCAAGTGCGATTGCGCATTCTTTAATTCTCTCCGCTCTCCCAGAAAGCGTTTCTTCCACAATGTAGATAATGAACTTACGCGCCCGCGGCGAGCGAGCAAAACCAATTGAATTCGTCATTCTGAAAAGGCAATCACGTATAACGTCTTCAAACCCTGTGATATCGCTTAATACGGCTTCCCCATCAGAGGCATTACGCAAGATCATGGCTGAACCTGGCGTTAAATATTCAGCGCTAATTGACTTCTGCACATTGCTTGATCCGTAAGGCAATGTCTGCACGTCATTGGAGGTCGTACTTATACTTGCAAATTCAGGTAATCTCACCGATGTGTAGGATGTAGAAAATGTGGTCGCTCTCTGTCGATAGGCAGCAAGTACATCCAGGTTTATCGCCAGGAGGACGGAGAATGCGAGTACAACCCCACCGATGAGCCCAGTATATTGAATTAGTATCCCCCAAATGGAATTACTCCATAAGCCAACTGTAGGCTCCCCATCGTCAAGAAATATGTAAATAATGGCTTGAAGCAGCAAACACGCGAAAACAAAAGTAAATGAAAATAAAATTATCAAATCGGGTGTTGTTCTGCTTCTGAATTCGACCTTCCATACGTATGAAAACACGACGGCTGCACAACCAATAATGATCGATAGACTTTCCAGTCTGACGCTGTGGAAAAACAACAGAGAAAAAGCCGCAGCCGACAGCGCGAGAAGAATGATCATCCCATCGAAGAACAGGGACACCCTCAGCTTAAACCTGTCAGCAAATGCCTCACAGCAGATCACCACGCCTGTCAGCAACAGGAGATCTTCACCGAGGGGTTTAACTGCAGAAAAGCTCTTGGTACGAAAAAGCATCAAGCCATAGCCGACCCCTAAAAAGCACAATCCGACTCCCCATTTCATGGTCATCGCGTTCAATTTCGCCGCAAGTATAAGCGCGAGCCCACAAAGGAAAAGTAATATCGGAACGGACCATTCCAAGGCGACATTGATCATAGTTGGGCCTTTTCTTTAAACCGCAAATGCGAGGGAACTAGGGGATCCTCGCATCACAATTCGGAGGGGATGAAAGCCGCTCCATTATGGATGTCGACTAACATCACCTCGTAAATGCCACAACTATTTTAAACACTTATATATTACAAATAAGTATTTGCTTTATACATTTTTGGTGAACACCTATTTGCACAGAAATGCCGTCACGATACTTGATGATTTTGGTCCATTATACGATGAGCACCCCCTATTGCCATTTTGTGAATGGCGAACTCGTCTTTAGCTAGTTGTCGGCATCCGGATTATCAACCTGACAGCCGACGCCATGACATCCGATATAATCGCCTTGCGTATCAAAGTTCGGGTTGCCGTCCTTATCAAACTGGGGTCGCGTGTCGATCTGACTTTCTTCACGGCGACGGCGCTCTTTCTTGCGTTCGCGCTCCTGCCGCTCATGAAGACCATCCATATAGCGCCGCTCTTCATCGTCATGACGCGCGCTCTGCTCCATCATGCAATTCGCGAATGCATCTGTACCAGGACGGAAGCCGAAGGATGAACATTTGTCCTGATCTACCTCCTCCGCAGTAACACAACCGGCAACGGCCAGCGGCAGGAATGCAAGCAGCATATGTCTGAACTTGAAGCTCTTCATTTGATATCCCATGTTGGAAACCATGGCGCCAGTCGACGACGGCTGCCATCTCGCTTTTGCTATAAGAGATTTTTATGGGCTTTGCTGGTAACGCATCTGTCCAAGCGCTTGATTGTCGATATCTGGAATGAATGCAGGGCCAACGACGCGAACATCGCGGACGGGAGCTGACCGATATTGTTCGGGAGCAACTTCTGCGACCACAGTCGTCACTTTCTCCGGCCCCGTATCTGGCAAGGGATTTGTGGTATCTGCAATCTGCCGCGGTTGCTTTTTGACAGTCATGAGTGAGGCAACTTTCGCAACATAACCATTCCAGTTACAGCGCTTGAATTCTCCATCACCGTGATAATCGTAAGCCGTTGTCAAATCGGCATAGGTTTGACCCGTCTGGACCGAAACCATTTCGGCAGATTCTTCATTCTGGTCATTAATATAGACTGCCATATCGTTCGTATCGCAGATCAGTCTGCACTGAATAAGCGCGGCGTCTGTGCCGCCTTTCTGACCGAACTGCGAGTTAGGCGTTGGAAAGTAGTAACCGTCCGAAAGACGCACACAATATTGCAGTGCATTTTTGAATCCAGGGACTTTTTTTGACCTATCTATAGCAGGCCCCGTGCGGGCGGATGCTGCGGAACTCAACACGTTGACTGCCTTTGGACGCGGTGCTGCAGATGCAAGAGCCTTGCATTCACGATCGGCGGCCGAAGCAAGGCTCAGTTCCTGCTGGACTTCACCAATTTTCATGCCAACGTCACGACAGGCATTGAAAAAACCACCCTCAGATTTACCAGGTTTACAACCCCGACTCCGCTCAATGGCTCGAAGCGCCGAAAGTTGTCGTTGCAGCATCTTAACTGCGGGATTATTTGCCGATGCACCTCCGCAGGAAGCCGCGAAAGTATCCTTTGGTGTTAACCCAATCACGAGAAGGGCAAATAGGGCGGTCACCTTGATCATAGTACCCGTCCCCCGACGTTCTAACCAGCTTGCTTCATGAGCTCGCGTTCACAGCCTTGATGATCATTATCATTGTATCTTTGTAAAAATGGAGCGGGTTGGGTTCCTGCCATCAGCGCGGTGAGAGCCAATTGCAGATAAAGAGGCGCCCCTCGACGGTCGATCGCTTTTAAGGCAGCCCTAGACAGCCCCAATGTGTGAGCAAGCTCGCATTCCGTTTTATTCAATATCGCGCAAACCTTCGCCAAACGGAATTTGACCGCCTGCCCTCGTTTCGCCATCGCCCACAGCTCCTTGATAGTCTGTTATGAGTTTTGAATACACTTACAGGGTCACTGAGCCTGACAGGCTGGAAGCTTTGAAGGACTAGCTGGATGCTATCGGAAACTGCCTTCCCGAAAGCGTGCCGTCGATGAACTGCGAGACACGTAATTCCATCCGAATACCCCCAGCGCCTATCAAGTCACCAACAGCCATCGCTGAGTATCTGGTGCCTTCGATCATGGGCACAAGATCGGCATTGCAAATGCACTCTCAGCAAGAGTGATGATCATGTGTCTTCACAATTCGCCGAACTATTTATATATTCAATAAATATGATTACATTAAATATTACTCTATGAATGAATTCAGATTATCGTGAAATAACTATATTTTTTCCAATTCTGCTAAAAAGAGCACAAGCGGAAAAGCCCACTCGCTATCTAATAATGTGGAGGTGGGCGCTTGGGGGGTGATGGGTCCTGAACATCTCGCGTAAACCGCCAGCACGCTGGCAGTTTTAGATGCAATAATGGAAAAATAAGAATTTGAGATTCGAATTCTAATGGCGATCAAAAATTATCGGTGACATTCATTACATTATACTAAAATACAATTTCTGAAATCCTGGCAATCGTCACGGCGTAAAAGAGGGACGAGCTTCTTGTCCCTCTTTTATCTACCGCCAGCCTAGTCTGGATCGTCAACCAAGCATCCGACGCCATGGCAACCGATATAATTGCCATGAGTATCGTAATTGGGCTCTCCGTTTTTATCGAACTGCGGCGTTGTATCTATAGCCTCGGAATCATCCGGTCTGTCGACTGTACACCCAATACCATGGCAGCCATTATAATCGTCGGAATCACGATGATTGCTGGTCGTATGATGACGCTTGTGCCCACTATCTGCAACCATTCCCTCAACGATCGCGCCGAGCACAGCACCCGCTACGACACCGCCTATATCATGACCGTGATGATCATATTGGCGCGCACCTGGATCAAACCCATCGCCACGACCGTGGTGATAACCGCCAACATCTGCAAATACACCGGAGCAACCCTGAGCAACCCATATGTAGCGGCTCTTCGGATTATATCCCCACGTGCGATTTAAGATGCATGCCGAACTCGAAGTCTGATGAATGAGCTGAGGTTTGGACAACGGCCCCGCGTAACATTCATCGTACTTGTAGTCTCTGGATCGGCATTCGACTGTCGTTTGAGCTTGAGCATCGACAATGAACGACGGCGTAATGTTGGCGCCCACTAAAATGGCTGTAGCCATGGACAAGTATCTCAGCATTCTTCCCTCCGAATACAGTTCACTTTCGCATTGCACATGAACATCAGAAAATGCAGGCTGGCGGCGCTGCAGGCCGTCAATTTATACTTGTATTCTTTCCCAATAGCTTTTTGTAAAATAAGCATAATTAATATTAACGCGACGCAAATTAGCTATACTTAATATACAGACGGTATGATAATATGTATCCATCTCGAAAATCTTATTGTCCCAGGATGACATGGGAGATTCGGTTTTTGCGCTTACTAAGCAAGCAACATCAGAATGTCTAACATGACATCATCCCGCACGCAGCTTTAGCCGCACATGATCCAACTCATCTGAACGACATCTATAAGTAGACTTTTCGTGCGAATGCCTTTTGCGTCACACCACATCGGACAGACCGAAGGAGGGCACCACTGCGCCAAGCAGAATAAAATTCACGGAATTCGCTACGTGCTTACTGAGATCGCTTTCGAATGTATATATCCGTTGGGAACTACCCAGCAAGAAATTGATCGTTTTCAGAATTCTGAGCAGTTTTAGGCTAAAAAGACACCACGTCCGACTTGCCCAATTCCAAGTATATTATATTAATCTTCTTAATTGATTCTCGAAATGCTTACCACACAGGAAGCGTAGCGACAGAGGGGGCATCGATTGCGTGTTGACCATGTGGAGATGCCTGTTGCCATTTCAGGCCTTCGTGCGCGGATCTGCAACGCGCGCAAGAAAGCACTATTAAGCTCTATTTGCTTCCATCCTGCGACCTTGGCCGCAGCGATGACGGTGCTGTTGCCCTCCGCTCAAGCCTTGGCGCAATGTGCGCCATCGGCACCGGCTGCAGTCAGTGTTTCTTCAGGCAGTTGTTCGGATCTCGCTTTCACCACGCGAGAAAGCGCCAGCGCAACGCCGGTGGTCGACGTATCAGGCACCGGAAGTTATAGTGGCACCTCTGTCTATCTGACGGCCAACGGCAGCGGTTACGGCGTCCGCGCGAGCGGCGGGGGGATGATCAGCTTGATTGGCACCTCCGCGGATGCGGCTGAAGTCACCACCAATGGCACGGACAGCTATGGTCTCTACGCCGAAGACGGTGGAGTAATCACAGGAAGCTACACTACCATCACAACGAACGGTGTCGGTGCCTATGGCATCAGCGCAGTTGGCACAGACAGCAGCGTCACGCTCACCGACAGTGTCGTATACACCGCGCTAAACAATGCGCATGGCGCCTATGCGGCCAGTGGCGGGACCATCACTCTGACCCGCACCGACCTCATGATTGACGGTACAGCTGCGTCTGCCGTATTTGCGGATGCCGGGGGAACGATCACTCTCAATGATCTGAACACATATAGCTCCGGCGACAATGCCCCGGGCGGAGTAGCTTCAGGAGCCGGCAGTAATCTCATTCTGAATAATAGTTACTTGAACGGCTATGGAAGCGGCAGCGCTGTTCTGTTCGCAACCGGCGGCGGAACAATCAACATGAGCGGCGGCGCCATCGCGTCCGGCGACTATTATGGCGCCACAATCAACGCCGACGCGCCGGGCATGCTTGCCCACGGTATTGCCAGCAGCATCGTCGTCCGCGGTGGCGCCAGCAGCGCCACCTACGGCGCAAACAGCCAGGGCATATGGGCCGATGCCGGAGGCAGCATTGATTATGCTGGTTACGGTATTTTCACCTACCAGCCCAATTCAACCGGCGCAGAGGCTAGTGGCGCAGACAGCTCTGTCATTCTCACCAGAACCATAATCCGAACGACCGGCCCTTCCAGCGCAGGTCTGCTTGTCACCGACACCGGCACAATCACCGTGACGGGAACAGAAGTCACCACAGGTTACACGATAGCGGGCGGCAGCGGCCCCGCCCTCCAGTTTCCGGTGGCTGAGATTGGACTGGAGAGTCATGGCGCGGATGTGATCGGGGTGGATAGCACGCTGCAAGCTCAGGACACGATAATAACGACTATTGGCGATGGAGCCATCGGCGTTCGTGTCAGCCAGGGGGCTGCGGCCTCGATTACAGGTGGCGCCATCAGGACAAAGGGTGGCGAAAGCGCGGTAATCGGCGGCGCCGACGGCGTCCAGGCGACGGATGCTGGCAGCACCGTCACCTTGTCTGGCACCAATATCACCACGGAAAACAATAGCGCCATCGGCATGCATGCGATGGCAGGCGGCTCGATCACTGCTACTGATGTAAACGTCACCACGATGGGCAGCGCTGCTCATGGTCTTGCAGCGGTCAATGGCGGCATGCTCATCGCATCCGGCACGGCAGTCGCGGTTAACGGTGCCGGATCTGCGGCTATCTATCTTGCTGGAAGTGCACCGAGCACTATGTCTTTCACCGGCGGCAGTCTGAGCGCCACCGATGCCGCGATCATCCTCGCCGAGGGCGGCATTGGTACAGTCTCAATCGATGGCAACACGGCAATCAGCCCGGCTGTGGTCAACGGACAGCTCTTGCTTGCAAAGGTTACCGAGGATGGAGCGAATACGCCTAGCAACCTGACGCTCAATATTGACCGCATATCGTCTCTGACCGGTGACATCGTCGTTGATCCTTCGACGCTCACCTATAATCTCAGCAACAGCCAGTGGGCCGGTAATCTTGTACTGACCGGCCCGGGCAATACTGTCAGTGCCAGTCTGACTGCATCGCAATGGACAGGCGACTTGCTGGCCGACGCTGGCAACACTGCGGATTTGTCACTGGCGCAAGACAGCCTTTGGACCGGATTGTCGCAAAACGCGACGAATATCACGATCGATACCGGCAGCATCTGGAACGTCACCGGCGATTCCAACGCAACCGGTGCTATTTCGAATTCCGGCCTGATCGAGTTCCTGCCGCGATCGGAAGCCTATAGCACTCTGACCGTTGGCAGCTACGCCGGCAGCGCTGGCAGCCGTATCGGTTTCAACACCTATCTTGGTGCCGACGGCTCGCCGAGCAACCTGTTGGTGATCAATGGAGGCCAAGCCAGTGGCACGACATCGCTGCTCATCAACAATACAGGCGGTCCGGGAGCGCAGACAGTGGCGGATGGCATCATGCTGGTACAGGTAGCAAATGGCGGCACCACAACAGCCGATGCTTTCACCCTCGGCCAGCGTGTGGCTGCCGGTGCTTACGAATATCAGCTCTTCCGCGGCGGCAGCACCGATGCGAACGATTGGTTCCTCCGGTCCCATATTATCGACACACCGACGGGGCCTACGACGGAAGAACCGGATACTCCGATCTACCGTCCAGAAGTGGCACTCTATGCGCCAATCCCCGCAATTACTCGGCAGATGGGCCTTGCTACCCTTGGCACGTTGCATGAGCGCGTCGGCGAGGAGGAAAACCTGCGCGGTGTGCCGGAGTCACGCGCCTATGTGAACGGCGCGTGGGGACGAGTGTTCGGCGAACACCTCAGCAACCGATGGGGCGGTTCCGTTGATGCCAGTGCGACGGGTGATCTGACAGGCTTCCAGACGGGCCTCGACATCCTGCGGCGAACAACGGATAGCGGCCACCGTGACCATGCTGGTCTGTACTTCGCTTATTCCAACTACAATTCAAGCTCTGTGCGCGGCTTCGCGCAAGGAATAGAAGATTTGGCCGTGGGCGAGCTGACGCTGAAAGGTCCATCGGTCGGCGCCTATTGGACTCATTTCGGTCCAACCGGTTGGTATCTCGATACGGTGGTACAGGGCAGCTGGTACGATGCTGATGCGACATCGCTTTATAATGCCGGTCTCTCCACAAAAGCGACTGGATATACGGCATCGCTCGAAGCGGGCTATCCGATCCACTTTGGTGACGATGATCGCTGGCTGATTGAACCGCAGGCACAGCTCGTCTATCAGGACGTATCAGTAGATGGGTCCCAGGATCAGTATTCGAGTGTGGATTGGGATGCAGGTAGAGCCTGGACCGGACGACTGGGAGCGCGGCTGCAATATACAAGACGCGACGAGCGCGGAACATTGTGGCAGCCCTATGCACGGTTCAATCTCTGGCATGCCTTCTCGGGCAATGACACTGTGGCTTTCGGACCATCCTCACCCGCGATTGAGAACAGATTTGGCGACACAGCATTCGAGGTCGGTGGCGGCATAACTGCGCGCTTGAAGGAAAATGTGAGCTTGTATGGCCAAGCCAGCTACCGTTGGTCGTCGAATAGCGGGCACAGTCACCAAACAGCAACGGCTGGTACCTTCGGCGTCCGTTTTGATTGGTGACTGGCGCACGACGCCATGAACCAATTCAAAACGTAGCGCTGGTTGCGAGTATAGACACTGCTGAATACCTACAAGTACAAAGTGATCGCGAACAGCTATTGCCAAGGCCGCTCAGCAGCGTTGTATTTCGTTCTCAAGTCGTTCAAAACTAATCGGTTATTTTCGATCAGTTTATCAATTGACCCTGCCCTGTACCATTCTAAAAACCGGTCGAGGCCGTAAAACTGTCGGTCAGTTAAGCCTGTATTCTGTGCCTGCATGAGAACGTCATCCAAAGATGGCCTCCTTTCAGAGGCGATACGCATTTGTGCCTCCAAAAGCATATATTCCCGCATTTGCATGTTAATCGTTTCCAGACGATGCGGAACTTCGACGATTTCTCCCTGCGTAAAAACTTCACGCATAATCCGCCCAGCCCCTGGCCCTTGATTGGGTGCGGCCACGTGGAGCACGGCTGCGATGGTCGGAACGATATCCGTCTGTTCTCCGTATGACAACGTGCGACCTCTGGCGATGCCTGGGCCTGTGATTAGAAAGGGTGTCGACCACGATGCTTCAGACATCGGCGCATGCCAGCCATGGTCAGCCTGACCGTGGTCCGAGGTAACTATCAATACGGTATCATGCCATTTACCATTAGCTTTTAGTGCATCAATAAGGCGGGCAAGCTCGCTATCGGCTGCCTCTGCCGCACGACGATAGGGAGAGTTTTCATCCCAGATATTGTGACGCCAGGGAACATCGTTAATCTGATCGGCACTTTCTACCCGACCAGCCTCGCCAGTGTTTTGCAGATGTATGCGCATGAACTTGACATCTGTGCTTTGAAGCAGAGCATTCGACCAATCAATGACAGCACGATCTGGACCGCGCTGCATGAAACTGTGATTAAAGCCGCGATTAAGCGAGGCATAGGCGGTACTGTTGGTCGCATGGGCTGTTATTCCAACAGGCCCACCTCGACCTAGCTGCGGCGGAAACCATATTTCCTGCACGTAACGCGTATCGGGTTTGATAAAGAGCGTCCCCGTCAATTGAACGACATTCGGGAACGATGTCGTTTGCAGATCACCCCATGGGCCGATGGTTGGATGCCAGGGCGGTGCCACAAACATTTGACGTATTCGCACTCCCTGTTTCGCTAGTGCGTTGAATGTCGGCATCGCTATGCGTTCAGGCGCAGTAGCGGCAAGTCCGTCAATACCAAACAGGATGACACGTTTGGCCGTGGCTGAAGTTGTTGGGCTTGAGGCATCGTCAGAACTGGCGGAAGCGACTGAATTGGCCATAGCGAATGCGACAATGCCGAACAGAATGATCTTTAACATCGTTGGTTCCCTTGCTTTGTCGATCATTGCGGATCGGTTGCGGACAAAAAGCGCTCCACTTCGGCAAGAAAAGCGTTGCGTCCCTTATCTCCGCGATCGAGATGGACGAAATGCGTGGCTTCTGGAATGGTGACGCTTTGAACGTCCTTCGCCCTTACCAATCGTTCCGCAAGGCTCGTCGCGTCGGCAGGTCTGCTCCAAAAATCATTCTCAGATCGAATAATTAACACCCGCGCAGTGATCGATGCCGCATCCCAAAGCTGTCGGCCATTTGCCAGGTAAAAACTATCTTCCATGGCGCCGGACGGCGCACGAAAAGCAGGGGGCGTTCGTGAAGAAGATGTTGGATCAGACGCTAACGCAGCTTCCTGATAAGCTGCAGCCACTGTCGGATCCCGCCAGATTGACTTATCGTCAAAGGGAATGGATTTGTCCCAGGCGGACATGAGCGAGCCAGCTGTATTTAAACGAAAAGCGCCGAATTTATCGACGTTAAAACGACCGTGATCCGACGGATCGGCATTTTCACCCGTTGATCCAAGCGTTGGATGTCCGGACGTTGCGCCATAGAGGCTGTTCAGCATAACCAAATGGCTGACCCGCCCGGGATAAAGGGAGGCATACATGCCTGCCCAGTGACCACCCGTGGCCCAACCCAAGAGCGCGATTTGCCTTGCCCCTGTTCTGAATGTGACGCTGTCATTGACCGCCAGAATATCCCGCACCACCTCAAATGAACTTGAAAGCGGCAATCCTTTATTATCCCCGTCCTGTCCCGGTCGGCTCGATCCGCCGTAGCCACTGGCGTCCATGACAAAAACAAGGTGGCCGGCACGTGCGAGATCTGCGGCCAGCGACCCACCTTCAACGGGCAAATCGAAAAAAGCAATTCCCGGCACGCGTGCACCGTGAAGAAGAATAACCGGGGGCTTGTTGGCCTCAGTTCGTGTCTCGCGGACTTCCCGGACGGCAATTTCAATGCCCGGCGCAGCGGTAACACGAAAGTCCTGCCGCTGGATTTCAGCTGATGCTGGATTGCATAAGGTCGTTGCAAGACCCACGGCGGAGGCGAACGCGAGTTGTTTCATCGTCAGATCCCTTGCTACTTTTGTCAATCGACAGAACGCCGCGCTCTATTTGCCAAAAAAATGTCGCGACCAAAGAAGGACTTCAAATATCAATGTTCGCTGTATTAAGTGGAATAGCCCCCTAATTGCCCGGACAGTTTCTGCCACTTAAATAAGTGATAGGACTACTGTTCACATTATGACTGGTAATAGCATTAAGATGGAAATTCTTTCCGGCCCTGAGCGGCGTCGACGCTGGAGTACAGCGGAGAAGCTTGCGATTGTCCACGAAACCTACGAGGGGGGCGCGACGGTCAGTCTGGTCGCCCGTCGTCATGGCATTGCGCCTAACCAGCTGTTCGCGTGGCGCAAGCTTGCATCGCAGGGTGCCTTGGTTGCCACCGC